>JAKZUJ010000060.1:0-16997 GCA_047516685.1 Chloroflexota bacterium
AATAACAGCTATGCGATGCACAGGGCGCCCTGGCCGCTTGCGGCCACGTAAAGGTTGGCGCGCGAGGATACCGGAGACGGCGGTCGTTTAGAGGTCCTAGACTCCCCGCATGTCAAAAATCGTGGCCGTGCCCGACGTTTCAGTTCGGCGTTTGACGCAGCTGCCAGGCGACCATTTCTTCGGCTACTACGAGAAGACGCCGTGGTCGGCACCCGGCTCGCAGCTGCTGGGGATGCGGGTGAGCTTCCGCGACCGGCAGCCTATGCCGCACGACGAAATCGAACTGGGCCTCATCGACCCTGACGGCGGAGGCGCCTTCGAGCCGTTCGCGAGCACGCGGGCCTGGTGCTGGCAGCAGGGGACGATGCTGCAGTGGTTGCCAGGAACTTCCGATAGCGTGGTGTACAACCGGCGGCGTGCGGGGCGGTTTGAGGGCGTGGCACACGACCTGGTAACGGGCCGCGCGCGCGGCCTGGAGCGCGCCGTGTATGCAGTGGATCCGAAGGGACGCTACGCGGTCGGGCTGAATTTCGCGCGCCTTGCGACGCATCGTCCGGGCTACGGATACGAAGGCGCGCCGGATCCCTGGGCTGACGATCGGGCGCCGGACGAGGACGGTGTGTGGCGGATAGACCTGACCACCGGACGGGCCGTCTTGGCGCATTCGCTGGCGGCGATCGTGAAGCTTGATCCGGACGCGAGCATGGACGGTGAGGTTCATTGGCTGAATCACGCGCAGATCAATACCGACGGCACGCGGGTGGCGGTGCTGCATCGCTGGCAGCCGTCGGACGGGCCCAGGCAAACACGCTTGATCACGCTGGGGCCGGACGGCTCGAACCCGCGGGTGATCTGGGCGGCGCGGCTGGTGTCGCACTACGACTGGCGCAGCGTCGACGAGATTCTGGTTTGGGGCGGGGCGCCCGCGGCGGCGAACGGCTTTTGGCGCGTCAGTGACACGGGAGCCGAGCCGCGGATCTTCGCGCCCGACGTCTTGACCGAGGACGGCCACTGCTCATATTCGCCTGACCGGGCCTGGATTGCGAACGACACCTACCCGGACAGCCAAAACCTGCGCCGGCTGATGATCGTGCGCGCGGCGGACGGCATGCGTCTGGATCTGGCGGCGTTCCATGCGCCGCCAGCGCTCGACGGCCCCCTGCGCGTGGACCTGCACCCGCGCTGGAGTCGGGACGGAACCGCACTGTGCATCGATTCGGTGCACGAGGGAACGCGCCAGATGTACACGATCGACCTGCGACCGGCGTTAGCTCTGGCCGAGGCGACGCCCCTGCAAGTAGAAGCCGACGCCTAGAATGCCCGCCGGCGACATCGCCGGATGGTCAGGAGAATGTCCATGAGTTGGGGAATGTCTGGGATGTGCGGTGAGATCGCAGGACCGCTGGACGAGCAGCTAGCCGGGCTGCGGGTGCTGGGGGTCCCCCGGGCGAACCTGACGAAGTTGAGCCTGACTGCCGACGGTCCGTCGCTCTCGATCGACGAATTGAGTGACGAGGAGCTGGTCAGCCTGCGACGCCGGCTGGATGAGAGCGGGATCGGTTGCTACTGCGTGACTTCACCGGTGGGCAAGTACGCGGTTGACACGGACCCGGCCAAAGTCGAACGGCAGCTCGAGCGGTCCATTGAGGCGGCGAACGTGCTGGGTTCGCGGTGGATTCGCGTTTTTTCGTTCGCGCCGCGCGACGGCTCAACGGCCGCGGCGGACCGCGACGCCGTCAAGGGCGCGTTCGAGCGGCTGGTGCGGGCCATTGAGACCTCGGGCAACGGGGCCGTGCCGCTGCTGGAAAACAACTACCGCATGTACACCCTGGACGGCGACACGACGCAGGACCTGCTGTCGGACTACGAGCCGGGGCAGGTGGCGCTGGCGTTCGACGCGCATGCCTACGTGGTTTCGAAAATCCGACCCTTTGATGAGGTCTGGGCCAAGGTTGCGCCGTGGGTGCGGGTGCTGCACCTGAAGGACTACGTGGCGGCGACGGGAATGATCGTGCCGGTAGGCCAGGGCGACGGTCAGCTGCGAAAGATCATGGCGGCGGCGGATCCCAACGTGATCGAGGACCTGGCGCTGGAACCTCACCTGCACAATTCGGCGTACGGCGCGGGACGCGACCCGCTGGACCTTTTCCGGGAAGCGCGGGACGTGGTGCTGGCGCTGCTGGACGCGACCGGCAAGCCGCGTCCGTCGACAGTCGTGACCTGAGGCGCGCCCGCCGCTAGTGGCTGGCAGCGGCGGAGGGGAGTTCCTCAGGGCGCAGGGCGTCGCCGACGGCTCGGACCTCGTCGGCGCGGTGGCCAATGATCGCGCCGTCGGCCAAGAGGCGTTGCTGAAGCTGCGTTATGTCAAGCTCTCGACTGCCCAAACCGCTCTGCGCGGATAGGGCGGCGGCGGTTCCGGCGGCCTGGCCCATGCCCATGCAGGTCACGGTGACGCGGCTGGAAGCCAGCGCCGCCGATTCGGCGGAGTGACAGCGGCCCGCAACCCACAGATTGGACAGGCCCTGGGGAACGAGCGTGCCGTAGGAGATGTCGTAGGGGCGGGTGATGACGTGTTCGTGGTAGCCGGACGAGTCGACCGGATGCCGGTCCAGCCACCAAGCGCCCAGGCTGACGGTGTCGTCATACGTGACCGCACCCTTGATGTCGTCGGCGGTGAGCACGCGGTCGCCGCGAATGCGGCGCGTCTCGCGCACGCCGACCACCGGGCCTGACGTGACGAAGTAGGCGTCCTTGAAGGCCGGGATGTGTTCCTTGAAGAGGTCGAACATCACGCGGGCGTCGCGGCGTCCCTGGATTTCGGCGGCCGAGAGATCGTTGGGATCAACGCCGTTGCCGGCGAAGCGGGTGGCGTTGAAGTAGTAGTCACGCTCGGCAAAGGGGGCCATCCAAGGGCCGCCGTAAAGGGAGAGGCGGCCGTCGGCGAGGGCTTGCCGGAGCAGGGCCGCGCAGTGCGCGCGAACTTCGGGCGTGGCATCGAATCCACCGACGCGGAAGTGCAAGCTCATGGGTTGCTGGGCGTCCAGGTCCTGGTCGTACGGCGCGCCCGCGAAGGCTGCCACGTCGGCGTCGCCACTGGCGTCCACGATGGCGCGGGGCCGGATCACGCCCAGCCCGCCCTTGTTGGCCACCACCACGCCGGTTACACGGTCACCCTCGCGAACTGCATCGGCAACCACCGAGTGATAGAGCAAGCGGACGCCGGCCTGTTGCATGAGGCGGTCAGCTTCGAGTTTGAAACGCTCGATGTCGAAGTGAATAACGTGCCGGTCGAGGTTGGCCAGCGACTGGCCGACTTCCGCGTTGAAGCGGAAGCGTGTGCTCGCCAGATCCCCAGTGGCGGTGGTGGAAGCCGCCGCGCGCGCGAGGTCGAATACGACCCCGCCGACCACCGGCAATCCGGACCGAAGGTCCACAAACCCGTCCAGCGAGGCCCCGACAACGCCGGTGATGTAGCCGCCGGCAAAACCGCCGCGCTCAACGACGAGGGTGGAAGCACCGGCGCGCGCGGCCGAGATTGCCGCAACCGTGCCCGCGCAGCCCGCGCCAACGACGAGGACATCCGGCGAGGCAATGACATCAAGCGTGCGGCTGTACTGCATCGGGCTGTTACCTGGCGGCAGGAACGCCGGAGTCTACCCGCGTCCGAATTGGCTCGTGGAGCGCTCGGGTCCGGAAGCCGGGTTAAGCGCTAGCCATCGCACCAGCCGTGCGTGGCGACCGTGACCCTGATGGCCGTCACGTCGGCGGCGACAAGCCTGGTACGCACCGTCTGCAGGATGTCGGGAACCTGGAAACGTACCCGCAGGGCCGTGGCGCTGTCCCGACACTCGACTCGGGCCTCGGTGCCGATGATCGAACCGGCGCGGCAGCGGGCGGCGACGCTTTCGCCGAGCACTTCGTCCAATGCCTCGCGAAGGGCGTCCACCGCGTCCACACGCCGTGCTCCAAAGCGAAGATCAGCGCGAGTGGACATCCCCTGGATCAGATCGCCGATCCGGCGCGGCCCGCCTTCGCGTCGTTCAGCCACGGAGGCGCTCAATCTCGCCGGCCTTGACACGGTAGCGGGCCGCGTGGTCGAGCGCCGTGTCGTTCAGGAGCTCAGGATCGGCCGTGGTCACCAGCACCTGGGCGTCGGCTGGCAGCTGGTCGATGAGAAGCCGACGATGCACGGGATCGAGTTCAGCGGCGATGTCGTCCAACAGCAGCACGGCCAGTTCACCACGCTGGTCCCGGGCGACTTGATGCTGCCCCAGTTTGAGCGCCAGCGCAGCCAGCCGAAGCTGGCCGCGCGAGCCGACGTGAGCCAGGGGGCGTCCATCGAGCCGAGCGTCGAGGTCGTCGCGATGCGGGCCGAGCCCCGAGGCGCCGCGCTGGATATCGCGGTCGCGGCGGTTCAGCAGCGCCGCACAAAAGCCATCCTCATCCATCTCCACGGCCGAGCCTCGGTAGGCGAGGTCGAGCCTCGCTCCGCCGTGCATGGCGGTAAAGCCAGCGCTGATGGGCGTGCGCAGGCGAGCCAGGTATTCGGCCCGGGCCCTGGTGACGGCGATTGCGGGTGCGGAAATCCGCTGATCCCAGAACGCCAGTTCCGTCGGGCGGCCCGGACGGCTTTGCAGACGGCGTAGCAGGGCATTGCGACGGGTGAGCAGAGCTTCGTAGGTGGTCAGGTGGGCGGTGTAGGTCTTTTCCACCTGGGCGACGGCCAGGTCCAGCCAGCGCCGGCGGCTCGAGGGCGCACCCGTCCATAGATTCAGGTCCGCCGGCGCGAAGCTGACCGCCAGCAGGCGGCCGGGAAGATCCGCGAGACGTGTGAGCACGCCGCCCACCCGGGCGCGGCGCCGGACGCCCGAGGCCTCGCCATCGTCGGGACGGGTGCGCCCAACGATCATGTCGACCTGGATTTCGCCCGCGGCCGCCGCCAGGTTAGCGCGCAGGCGCGCGAATCCCTCGGCAGCCGGGGCGTCGAACCGGACCCACGAAGCCTCCGGACCAGGCCGCATGCTCTGCGACGACGCCAGGATGTGCAGGGCGTCCAGCAGGTTTGTCTTGCCCTGGCCGTTGCCGCCGACAACTACGCTGGGACCGGGCGGCAAGTCAAGCGTCAAGCGCCGGTAGTTGCGAAAGTTGGTGAGTTGGAGTTGAACGACACGCACCGGAATCTGGCGGCATTGTCGCACCGGCAAGGCAGCTGGCCCGGAAGCTCTCCGTGTGCGATGACACTTTGACCAAGCCCGGGCTAGGCCTGCGGCTGGATTTCGCCGTCGGTCCAGTCCAGCCGAAGCGCGGTGAGCTTCCGGCGCTGCCAGACGAGGTATCCCATCAGGCCAAGGGCCAGCAGCGCGATTACCGTGCCGTAAAGGATCAGGACCGCCACCAGGAGGTACGACAGCCACGTCCAGAAAACCACCAGCAGGGCCACCGCCAGGGTGACAAGCGCGGCTAAGCCGAGAATTGCCGCGACGACTTTGCCCTTAAGAGTGCGCGGCACTATTCTCACCCGGTCACGAGCCCAGGGTGGAGGCTGCAACGAGCATGTCCATACGAATCGTTACCGACAGTACTGCCTCACTGCCTCCCGATATTGCGGCGGATCTGGGAATTACGGTGATCCCAACCCACGTGACTTTCGGTACGACGAGCTACCGCGACGGCGTGGACCTGGACGCTGAGGGATTCTATCGGCTGCTCGAATCGTCCCCGGATCACCCAACGACCTCTCAGCCCAATCCCGCGGAGTTCGCCCAAGCCTATAGCCAGGTTGAGGGCGAAGGGCCCATCGTGTCGATTCACGTCTCAACTGATTTGAGCAAGACCGTGGAATCAGCCCGGCAGGGCGCTTCCCAGGTAACCGATCGAGAAATCCTGGTGCTGGACTCGCGCCTCGTCGGCCCGGCGATGGCTTTCAGCGCGATCGCGGCCGCTCGCGCTGGCCGAGACGGGGGCAGCATGGAGGACATTCAGGGCATTGTGGCCGACCACGCCGAGCGGGCGCACATCATCTTCGTGGTGAAGACCCTGGAGTACCTGAAGCGCGGAGGGCGCATTGGCGGCGCGCAGGCGTTTCTGGGATCGCTGCTCAATGTCAAGCCCGTGCTGGAACTGAGCGACGGCGTGATCGCGCCGGTGACGCGGGTTCGCACCATTCGCAAGGCCTATGCGGCCATTGCGGACCGGGTGCGGACCCAGGCGCCGAACGGCGTGTCCAGCTGGGCCATCCTGCACGCGGATGCGCAGACTGAGCACGACCGCCTGAAGCGTGATCTGGCGGATCCGCTGAACGCGGACGGCGATACGATTCCCGACGTGCCGATCAGCCCGGTGATCGGCACGCACACGGGTCCGGGCGCGTTCGGGTTCGCCTTCGTGGCCCGGGCCTAGATCGGCGACGGCACACCGTCGGTTCGGGCGGCCTGCCGGATCTTCTGCACGACATCTTCCAGCGGCCACCAGGTCTCGATCCCAACGCGTCGTAGTTCAAAGAGGCGGTCGAGGTTGTGCACCACGCCGGGCACGGTGCTCACGGCTGCCCGGTAGTCCGCGGCGGCGACGAGCGCCTTGACGTCGGGGTCGAAGCGTCCGAGTGGATAGGCGAAGTAGTCAGCGCCATCCACATTGTCTTCAAGCCACCGCCGGGACTCGACGACCTCGGCCTGGGCCGCTCCGATATTGGTTCGGTACAGCACCGGCAGATCGGCGTGGTTGATTGTGTGGGAGCCGACGGTTATGCCGGTGGCCCTGACGGCTTGCATGTCGGCCCGCGTCATGTGGCCCTGACCGTGTCTATCGAAATCGGGCAGTACAAAGAAAATGGCGGGCACACGTAGCGCCGTGAGCGCCGGTAACGCCCCGTCGAGTTGATCCACCCAGCCGTCGTCGAAGGAGACCACGAACGCCCGGTCAGGCAGCTCGGCCCAACCTTCGATGGCGGCCACCAGATGCTCGAAGGACACCGGGGTGAGACCCGCATCCAGCAGTCCTTCCAACTGCGCCTGGAAGGCCCGGGGGTTGCCGGTGCGGTGGTACGCGAGAATTGGCGCGAGCACGTCGGGCAGGGGATCAGGCGTCGCGCGCCGCACCGGCGCTGGCCCTCCCGCGCCGAGCGCGCGTTCGTTGTCGTCCAGCGTGACGAATAAGTCGCCGAGATGTCCGGGGTGCGGCCGCGCATCCACGGGTGAACGCTCCAGCAGGCGGACCAGTTCGCGTTCGTAGAGGCGCAGACGCCAGCCGCGCCAGTCCAGCGCCGCGCTGACGGGTGGCCCTGCCCGGTCGCGACGCGACTCGTCGGTCCAGGGATCGGCAAAGGGCCCGGCCGATCCTCTGGCGGGCGGCGACTCCAACGCCCGAGCCATTGTCTCGCCAAGTTCGGCGAGCCGTGGGATGCCGACGCTGTGGCCGCTCGATCGGCCGGGCACGTCCAGGCGCCCGTGGTTGAAGTACTGCTGCAGCACATCGCCGGCGAACAGGCCCGGCGTGATGGGATAGCCGAGCGCGGCGGGTCCGCCCAAGACCTCCACGGTGTGCAGGAAGGGGGCCTCGACTGGAATACCGGTGACTTCCCGCCAGCGCGACTTGCGGTCAGCCATTGAGCCCCTTGGCCTCAGCCCGGCACATCAATCGGCTACTTCATGACCGCGGCTTCGACAGCAATCGCCAGCGCCGCCTCGGATCAAGCGGCGTGATTCCTCGCCTACAGGCTAAGCGTCGGTCGGGTTGAGCTGGCCGCGCTTTGCTTGGCAACGTCGACCCGGTACTGGTGGGCGAGGTTCTGGGGCGTAATCGATGGGTCCGGCTCAAACTCCCCGCGCGCGGCGGCGGGCACGGCCATCAGGTTCTCGTTGGTGACCTGCGGCGGGATTGCGCACTCCGGCGCGATGATGTCCACACCCGCGGCCACGATGTCTTCGACCTCAAAGGCGACGTCTTCGGGACGGCCGCTGAGCAGCGTGATGAAGTTGCTGACGTTGCCGACCAGCTTGAAATCGCCGACTTCGGCCTTGGCCTCGTGGGGGTCATTTTCGGTGGCGAAGTGGAAGGCTTCGAAGCCGGCGTCCTTGATGTACTTCATCCGGTCCAGCGTCTTGCCGCAGCAATGGAGGATCACGGGCGACTTGATCTGCGGCGTGATCTTCTGGTGAACCGGCATCAGGTAGTCACGGTAGGTTTCCGCGCGGACCAGGTCGCCTGTGGAGTGGTCGGCCAAACAAATGGCGTCCGCCCCAGCCTCGACCTGCGCGTTGGCGAACGCGATAGAGGCCGGCATGAGCCGGTCGAGACAGGCGTGCACGTAGTCGGGGTCGAGGATGACGTTTATCAGGAAGTCCTGCGGCCCGAACATGTGATAGGAGAGCGTCCACGGCCCCATCACCTTGCCGACAATCGCGGCATCGGGATGCCGTTCACGCAGGATCTTGATGGAGTCGATGACCGCCTTGGTCTCGCGGCGTTCGAGAAAATCGTTGGGGATGACGATGTCGTCGGGCGTCGTCCAGGGGTTCGGAGGGCTGACGGCGGGCATGCGCGGGCCGGAAATGATCTTTCCGGTGCCCTTGTCAAACTCCCAGGGATCCTCACCCCATTCGATGTCAGCATCCAGCGCCGCGGCGCCCAGGATGATGCTGAAGTAGGGCATGATCGAGTCGAAGCCGTGCTCGGTGTAGCTGCGCTCGGCCAGCAACGCAATGGGCTTTGCCTCGTAGTGGGCCTCCGGCCACTCCAGGCCAAGACGGCGCATTTCTTCATAGGTCGCCAGGGACGTGGGGCTGCCGACGCAGATCCGGTCCACCGGCCGCCCATGCAGCGCGTTGAGGTAGCGCTCGCGTCCGGTCATCGAGCCGTTTGTCGCCGTAGTGCTCACGCGTGCCTCCTGGGAACGCCCATCGGACGGAGTATAAGCGGTGCGAAAGCGACGTCCGCGGTGCATCCGGGCTTTGACCGCGATTTGGGCCGCCGAGTAGCATCGCGTTGGCGAAGCGTCACGTGGCGCCTTGCAACCGGTTTTTCAATGCGACTCATCCGACTGTTCGTTCAACTCACACTTCTGGAGGCCAGCCGTGGATGCCCTATTGGCGATCGTCGCCGGACTGGTGGCGCTCGTAGTAGGGCTCGTGGCGGGCTACTTCTATCAGGTACGGCTCTCCCAGGCGCGCGGGAAAGAATTCGCGCGCCGGGTGGAGCACGAGCTGGCAGAAGTCGAAGCCCGACAACGAGCCAGTATCAAAGAAACCAGCGGGAAGATCCGCGACGAGCGCGCGGACGCGGAGCGAGAGACGCGCGAGCGCCGTCGCGAACTCCGCCAGCAGGAGCGCCGTCTCCAACAGCGTGAGCAGGCGCTGGACAAGCGATCCGAGGGTCAGGATGACCTTGAGCGCGAGTTCTTGAAGCGTGACGCCACGCTCGACGACCGCAAGCGCGGCCTTGATCAACGCAAGGCTGAAATGGAGGAGTTGCGCGAGCAGCAGGTCGCGGCGCTTGAGGCGGTGGCAACCCTGACGCGCGACGAAGCCAAGGAACAGCTCTTGGCCTCCATTGAGCGTGAAGTGCGTGAAATCTGCGACCAGCGCGTTCGTGCCATCGTCGCTGAAGCCGAGGAAACGGCCGAAGCCCGGGCACGCTGGCTCGTCGGCGTCTCGCTGCAACGGGTCGCCGCCGTGCACACGACCGAGATCACCACGTCAGTCGTGGATTTGAAGAGCGACGACATGAAAGGGCGAATTATCGGCCGCGAAGGCCGCAACATTCGCGCGCTGGAAGCGGCTACCGGCGTGGACATCATTATCGACGACACGCCGGAAACGGTGGTGCTGTCGGGGTTCGACCCGGTGCGGCGCGAAGTTGCGCGGGTGGCCCTGCAACGACTGACCGAGGACGGTCGGATCCACCCGGCGCGAATAGAGGATTCGGTCAACAAGGCGCGATCCGAGGTCGAGGAAATCATTGAGCGGGAGGGTGAGCAGGCAGCCTACGACGCCGGCACGCCGGCCCTGCCGCGCGACATGCTGCGCTACATGGGGCGACTGAGATTCCGCACGAGCTACGGCCAGAACGTGCTGAGCCACTCGGTTGAAGTGTCGCTGCTGGCGGCGACGATGACCGCGGAGATCGGCGGGCAGGTTGAACTGGCGCGCCAGGCCGGATTCCTGCACGACATTGGGAAGGCGATCGACCACGAGGTGGAAGGGCCGCATGCCCTGATCGGCGGGGCGTTGCTGCGACGGTCGGGCCTGAGTGAGGACGTGGCGCACGCGGCCGAGGCGCATCATTTCGAAGTTGAACTGCGCAGTTTCGAGGCGTTTGCCGTAGCCGCCGCCGACGCGATCTCGGCCTCGCGCCCAGGCGCGCGGCGCGAAACGGTGACTCGCTACCTCCAGCGACTGGAGAAGCTTGAGGAAATCGCGCGTTCGTTCGACGGGGTGGACACCTGCTACGCCATCCAGGCCGGTCGTGAGTTACGCGTCTTGATTCGGCCGGACCAGGTGGACGAAGTCGGGGTGCAGCGCCTGGCCAATGACATTGCCAAGCGCATCCAGGAATCGATGGACTACCCAGGCCAGATCAAGATCACCACAATCCGGGAGACGCGCGCCGTCGACTACGCCCGCTAGCCGGAGCCGCGGCCATGGCCGGTTGCGGTCAGCCGGCCGCGCCGGTCCGTGACGACGGATTCGGGCTGCCGGCGTATGCTAAAGTTTTCTTTATCAAACATTGCTTTATGTATGAGGCGATGGTGAACTCGGATCTGGTCACGATGCGCGCATATACCCGCGCGCTGGCTTCACGGACGCGGCTGCTGACACTGGATGAGTTGTCCTCGGACACGGAACTGGATGTCAGTGAACTGTCGCGGCGGATTGGCGTCAGCCAGCCGCTCATGTCGTGGCATCTGCGCCGACTGCGGCGGGCGGGGCTGGTTCGCGCGCGCCGCCAGGGTCGCCGCGTTCTCTATGCGCTGGATCGACCCACTCTGGGGGCCCGCCACGCGGCGCTCACCAACCTGATTGACGAATTGACGGCGACCGACACGCGTGGGCCGAACGCCGAATCCGCGGAGCCGGCCCACGCGCTGGCCTAAGGACTGAGGAGGACGAGGGTGTCGAAGGTTCGAGTCGGAATCATTGGCGTGGGCAATTGTGCCTCGGCCCTGGTGCAGGGCGTGAGCTACTACCGGGAAGCCGCCGTGGACGAGTTCATTCCAGGGCTGATGCACGCGCAACTCGGCCCGTACCACATCAGCGACATCGAGTTCTCGGCGGCTATCGACATTGACCGCGCCAAAGTCGGCAAGGATCTTTCGGAAGCGCTGCTGGCGACGCCCAACAACACGCCGCAGTTCGCGGAGGTCGGCCACACGGGCGTTCCGGTCGTCCGCGGAATGACACACGACGGCATCGGCGCCTACATGGCCGACACGGTGTACAAGGCGGAGGGCGCGACCGGCAACATCGTGGAACTCCTGCGGGACACGCACACGGACGTCGTCGTGAACTTCCTGCCGGTGGGCAGTGAAGAGGCGACCAAGTGGTACGTGGAACAGATTCTCAACGCCGGCTGCGCGATGGTTAACTGCATGCCCGTATTCATCGCGCGCGAGGAGTACTGGCAGGGACGGTTCCGATCCGCCGGGGTGCCCATCATCGGCGACGATGTGAAGTCACAGGTGGGCGCAACCATCACCCACCGCGTGCTGACCCGCCTCTTCCAAGAGCGCGGCGTGAAGGTGCTGCGCACCTACCAACTGAACGTGGGCGGGAACTCCGACTTCAAGAACATGCTGGAGCGCTCGCGGCTGGAGTCGAAGAAAATCTCCAAGACCGACGCGGTCACCAGCCAGCTCGACTACGACATCGGCGCGGACAATGTGCACATCGGTCCCAGCGACTACGTGCCCTGGCTAGGCGACCGGAAATGGGCCTACATCCGGATGGAAGGCGTGGCCTTCGGCGGTCAACCGCTGACCGCCGAACTCAAGCTGGAAGTCGTGGACTCGCCAAACTCGGCCGGCGTGGTGATTGACGCGGTGCGGTGCTGCAAGGTCGCCATGGACCGCGGCCTGGGAGGCGCGGTGGAAGGCCCGTCGGCCTACCTGATGAAGTCGCCGCCGATCCAGTATTCCGACGAAGAAGCACGAACCATGACGGAAGAGTTCATCCGCACGGCGTCCATTGCCGCTGGGGCCAGGAGCGATGCATAGAGCGTGATCACCACTATTGCCATCGCCGCCCAAGTTGAGCGGTGGGTGCCGCGCTCACTGAAGTTTGGCTTGGCCCGGCTGTTCGGGATGCTGGTCTATTGGCTCGTTCCGCGAATTCGTCGAAACACCACGGCCAACATGTCGGTGGTCTTGAACCTGCCGCCCACAAACCCCAGGGTGCGCGCGCTGGCCATGCGTTCGGTGATCTCCTATGGCGAGTTGCTGGTGGACTTTTTGCGGACCTACCGGCTGACGCCAGAGGAATTGCTGCGGTACACGGTAGCCATTGAGGGCTGCCAACATCTGCGCAACTTCAAAAGCATGGGGCGCGGCGGGATCATGATCACGGCGCACTTCGGCAGTTGGGACTGTTGCGGGGGCCTGGTATCGATTGACCAGCCCACGCACGCCGTGGCCGAAACGTTTGGCAGCCGGTCGCTGACCGCCCTGCTGGACAACGTGCGCGCGCGCAAGAACCTCCGGTCAATCCAACTGGGGAACGCCGCACGCGGCATTTTGCGGACGCTGCGCCGCGGCGAGTTCGTGGCGCTGCTGGCTGACCGCCCAACGCCGGGCAAAGGCGTACAGGTCATGTTCTTCAACCGGCCGGTGTGGGTGCCGGAAGGCGCGGCCGTGCTGGCGCGACACACCGGCAGCCCGCTGCTGGTGGGCGGAATGGTCCGTTACGCCGACGGCACGTACACGGCGCATGGCATGCCGCCGATCCTTATCGATCGCGACCAGCCGGCTGCCGAGGCGGTCCAAGCGGCGATGCAGCAGGTTATGTGGGATCTGGAAACCCTGATTCGCAAGGCGCCGGCCCAGTGGTACATGTTCCGCCCGATGTGGCCCGAGGCACTCAGCGCGTGAGAATCCTGCAGGTCTCGCCATACGACTTTCCGTACCCGGGCGGTGTCACGCAGCACATTCTGAACCTGGAGCGAGAGTTGCGGGCGCGCGGTCACGAGGTGTCCATCATGGCGCCGAGCACGGACGACAATGTCGAGGAGCGGTTTCCGGGCTTCGTGCGCGTCGGGTCTCGGGTGGTGCCGCTCCCGGTGAATCAGTCGCGGGCGCGGCTGACGCTCTCGCCGCAGTTGCTGCCCAGGGTGCGGCGCTACCTCCGCCAGCAGCATTTCGACATCGTGCATATCCAGGAGCCGCTGATCCCGGCGCTGTCGCTGACCGTACTCCAGTACTCCACCAGCGTGAACGTGGGCACGTTTCACGCGGCACGAAATTCGGCCTTCTTCTACCGCACGACCCGACCGCTGATTCGACGTCTGCAACGCCGCCTGCACGGCAAGATCGCGGTCTCGGAGGCGGCGCGGGAACTGGTCTTTCGCTCCTACAAGGGCGCATATCGGATCATCCCGAACGGAATCGACGTTGACTTCTACGGCGAGCCGCAGCCGCCGGACAGCGAACTGCTGGACGGCAAGCTCAACGTCGTGTTCGTGGGGCGGCTGGAGAAGCGCAAGGGCCTGGAATACCTGCTGCGCGCCATGGCGTTGGTGTGCCAGCTACGGCCGCAGGCGCGGCTGGTAGTGATCGGTGCGTTTCGACCGGGTCAACGCCGCGCCTATCAACGACAGGTGCGGCAACTCGGCCTTCGACACGTCGTGTTCAAGGGCTTCGTGTCCGACGAAGAAAAGCGCCAGTATCTGCAAACCGCCGACATCTTCTGCTGGCCGGCCCTGGGCGGTGAAAGCCAGGGCATCACACTGCTGGAGGCCATGGCCGCCGGCACGCCAGTGGTCGCCTCCGACATCCCCGCCTCGCGAACCATGCTGACCGATCCGGAGGAGGCGATCCTGGTGCCGCCCAAGGATCACGTGGCCCTGGCGCGGGCCCTGATGCGAGTGGCCGACAATCCCGACAAGCGCCGCCGGATGGCGGAGGCCGGGCGGCGACGCGCCCATGACTTTGCCTGGAGCACCATTGCCGACCGCGTGCTGGCCTATTACGAGGAGTTGCTCAACGAGGAAGAGTTGGGCGGGGCTTACTGGTCAGCCGACGCGGACCTCGTTCGAGCGGGCGGTTCGTGATCGTGAAAAAGGCGCACATCGAGGCGAGCACGCGACGCGCGGTGGAGCGACTGGTGACTCCCCTGGCGCGGACTGGAATCGATCCGAACGCGCTGACGGTGGCGGGCATGCTGGTGAGCGTGGTGACCGCCGTGTGCATCGGCTTCGGATGGACCCTGGCGGGCGGGCTCCTGGTGCTGGTCACGGGCGTGTTTGACATGCTGGACGGAGCAGTGGCGAGGGTGAGCGGCAACGGATCGCGCTTCGGCGCGTTTCTTGACTCCACGCTGGACCGCTGGGCCGAAGGGCTGATCTTCACCGGCCTGGTCTGGTATTTCGTCGAACAAGGCGCGCGGATCGAGGTGGTGCTGACCGTGACCACCATGGTTGGCTCAATGTTGATCAGTTACACGCGGGCACGCGCGGAGGGGTTGGGCGTGAGCTGCGAGGTTGGAGCCTTTCAGCGTCCGGAACGATTGCTGGTGCTGGGTCTCGCCCTGCTGGGACCAGCCTGGCTGCTGAGCGCCTGCCTGTGGCTGATGAGCGTGGCGACGCAGATGACCGCCGTTCAGCGCATCCTGCACGTGCATGGCGAACTCGAGCGGCAGAAGCGCTCGGCCGACAACGAGGCGCCGGCCGGCTGACCTCGGTCTACGCCAGCGTTAACGACACCGGCTGGCCGCTGAAATAAGAGGCGTAGCCAGCCAGTAGCGTCTCGACCTGGGCCACGCCGTGTTCGGCGTTGTTGATGGTCTCCCGGCCCTCATCGATGCTGACGATGAACTCGTCAATCAGCGCCTCGATGCCACCTGAGTCCGCGGCGTCGACGCGGGTCGCTCCCTTGCCATCGTCGCCGGGCACGCCGTAGGTCATGGCTACCGGCGGCGATCCGTCCGCCACGATGGACCCGCGCGTCCCAATCACCGACACCTTGTCCACGCCGCTGCCGGGGTCGGTCTCGCGGCCATAGCGACCCGTGGTGATGGTGGACGTGACACCGTTTTCGAACGTCATGTGCAGGATGGCGAAGTCTTCCAGGCCACGCTCGGCGTGACTGCCGAGCCAGTACTGCCCGAGCTGCGCGTAGACCGTGCGGACGGGCGAGTCGGCCAGGTGCTGCACCTGCCCAACGGGGTACAGCCCGATTTCGTGCAGTTCACGCTTGGCCCAAACGTTGTGACCCGAACCTGACGGATCGGCGTCATGCGCACGGTAGGTGAACCTGGACAGGTCCTCCGAAATGCTGGTCGCCCAGTCGTCGGACACGCTGCCGGCCTGACCCTTGGCAAAGATCAGGTCCCAATGAATGGTCCTGAGTTCGCCGATCGAACCGGCGTGCAGTTCACGCTTGATTCGCTGCATCATCGTCGACAGATGGCGTCCGTAGATGACGGTTCGCACGTTGCGCGCCCGAGCCGCGTCGGCGATGGCGCGCGCCTCGGCCACGGTGATGGCATTGGGTTTGTCCATGAAGAGGTGCTTGCCGGCATCCGCCAAACGGGCCGACACGCCACCGCGGCGCTCGAGTTGCGGGCACACGCTGACAATGTCAATCGCTGGGTCGGACGCCACGGCGTCGATGCTCTCGATATACGGGACGCCGTAGAGCTCGGCCATGGCCTTGTTCGTTTCGACAACGTAGTCGTCGATTTCATTGGGGTCGTCCGCCACGCAGACAACCTCCGTGCGCGGGTGCTCGGCGAACGTCGGGGCGTATTGCTGCGGCTGGTGCATGGCGCAACTCACCAGCGCGACTCGATAGGTCGGCTTGTTGCCCACTGGACGTGCTCCTACGGCGGCGTGTCAGGCCCAGCGTGACAAGCTAGCGGCCTAGTCGGCAAATCGGCCGCCGCCCAACGGCCCAAGCCGCCGGGATGGGTGCGTCTTAGCCGCCGCCTCGCAGCGGCGTGCCCCAGCCGAGGTCGCGCCCGCCCATGTGGGAAAGTTCCACGCCCGTGGCCGGGGCCATGTACTCGTACACGACGCCGCGTCGCCCGTTCGGCGAGGTGTTGGGCGCCGAGTGGTGAAAGGTCAGGCAGTGAAACAGCAACGCGCCGCCAGCCTCGAGCTCGGCGGCCACGGCTTCGGATGGGTCGATGAGCGACGCATGCAAGGGGTCTTCGAAGAGACCGCGTCGGTGGCTGCCGGGCACGACCTGGATGCAGCCGTTCTCAAGCGTCGAGTCGTCCAGGAAGTACTGGATGGCGACAACGGGGGTCTGCTCGGGCCGCAGGTCGGTGCCCAGGGGGCGTAGACGGTCGGCTTCGGCCGGGGAGACGAAGCCGACCGGCAGGTCCTGGTGCCAGGGAATGGCGGAGCCTTCGAACGGCGGCTTCACCATCATCTTGCTGTGATGGAACCGGATGTCGGGGCCGATGAGGTCCTCCATGAGGTCCAGCACTTCATCGCGCCGCCGCAACTCGTCCCAGATCGCCCCGCCGTTGATGTGAATGTGGCTGATCTTGCGGATCGCCAGCCGGTCGGTGTGAAGCGCGTTCGGCTCGCGTTGAAAGTCCGGGTGCTCGTGGGTCTGCACCCAGCGCTCCAGTGAGTCCATGCTGGCCCTCAGCGTGGCAATGTCGTCGTCGCTGAGGAAGTGCGGCAGGACTAGGTACCCGTCCCGCCAGAAGGCGTCGACTTGCGCCGGCGTGAGCCGTGCGAGCGTTTGCGTAGCCATGGTTTGTCCCTTCCCGTGTTCGGCACGCGTCCGACGGGCGGACGGACGCCACCGACCCTCCGGCTAGACTGATCTTCCCATGCTT
>JAKZUJ010000061.1:0-8080 GCA_047516685.1 Chloroflexota bacterium
GGTTGGAGGCATGCGACTTTGCAGTCGGCGATACAGCAGCACGTGCAGCGCCCACGCCACCACGCCAGCGGTTAGCACGGCAAACAAGACATTCACGGGCCCACTGTTAACGGTGTACTGACCGCCCAGGACATCGTGCGACCGGAGGTAGAAGACGCCGTAGGCGCCGATCGCCGCGGCGGCGCCGTAGTACAGGTCAAAGAACCAGACGGTGCTGTAGACGATGGTGAAGCCCATCGCCAGCAGGGCGTACACCGCCCCTACCGCCAGTCCGTTGAAGGCGAACTGGAGCGCTTGGTCGGGTGACTGGACGATCTTCCAACCGATATACGCCACCACGGCCGCCGTCAGAACGGTCGCCAACAGCCGGCTCTGGCGCTCGCGTAGCCGGAGCAGACTCACGAACGCGACGTCCCGCAATTGCGCGAGCCTCATCGCGGGAGGGGACCGATGCCCCGGCTCGCCGTTGTCCCGGATGCAAGGAACGGGCGGCTCGCGGATTCACCAACTGATATGTCCATGGGGTTGGTCCACTCCGTGTGGGCCAACCCCACGGACCTGACGACGATTAGGGAGGGCTCACCCACTCGGGGCGGCGCCCAGGACTTTATAACCCCCGTTGTCCTCGGTTCGTTCGGCGACCGGCAGCACCTCCAGCACCGCATTTGCCAGACCCACAACTTCGCCTTTCTCGTCGAAGCTGTAGTTCTCGCCGATCGTTCCGCTCCAGGTGATGTCGTACAGACAGTCGCGGAACCCGTCCGCGTCCTGGTCGTCACCAGTATTCTTGAGGCACTCGGCGGTGATGTAGACGTTGTCATAAGCCGAACCCAGGAACCAGGGGAGCGTTATGTACTCGTACTTCTTCCTGAAGGCCGCCAGTACTTCCTGGGCCTTGGCGTTGGCCGGGTCCAGGTCAGGCGTAATGGCCTTCACGCCGGTTGCGGCCTCGCCGGCGATCTCAAGGGCCGTCGTGCCGATCGGCACGACGTCAGAGTAGATCGGGCCGTCATAGCCCAGTTCGCGAACCTGCTTGATGATGGTGCCACCGCTGGCCTCAGCCTGCGCGGCGACGTGCAAGGCATCCGGGTTGGCGTTCAGGAGCTTGGTCAACTGGGTCCTGAAATCGATCGTGTCGGTTGGATAGCTCTCCGCGGCCACGATCTGGCCGCCTAGCTTCTCGAAGTGCGCCGTGGTTGTTCGGCGCAGCCCTTCGGCGTAATCGGTGGATTCGTTGATAGTCGCCAGTCTGCGAATGCCGTCGGCCCATAGCACGTTGCCCGTGTCCACGCCGACCGTGGCGTCGCTCAGCGAGGTTCGGAAGATGTAGTCCCCGGCCTCGGCAATGTCCGGGTTCGTGGCCAGTCCGGAGAACAACACCACGCGTTCCTTCTCAGCCAGCGGCGCGGCCCCCAGCATTGCCCCGCTGCACGAGGTGCCCAGAATGATCTTCACGCCGTCAACGTCGGTCAGTTTTTTGTAGGCCGTGATGGCGTCCTGGGCGTTGCACTTGGAGTCCTCGACGATCAACTCCACCATGCGACCGTTGATTCCGCCCGCGGCGTTGATCTCGTCCACGGCCAACTGCTTGGACTGAACGGCCACCGTGCCGTAGGTCTCGCCGGCGCCGGTGACTGACTCCATTACGCCGATGCGAAACGGTCCCTGCTCTTCGTCACCGCAGCCCGCAACCGCCAGCGCTACAACGGCAAGGAGCGCAATCGCGACAATTCTGTTCCTGAAAATGACGCCCATGGCAACTCGGTCCTTTCCCAACTCTCTTCAGGCGGGTTATACCGCTTTGGCAATTTGCCTTGCAACAAGCGAGGGCCGGAAGCGAAGCGATCTATCGCCATCGGTTATGTCCGGGCCGGGCATCGGGCCTGGTTACCAACCAAAAGCCGCGGGAGTTGGTCAAGTCGGACCAGGCCTCGTGGCCAGTTGTGGACCTGATCGCCCAATGGCTCTGGCCGGTAATATGGCGGGTCATGTCCGACCCGCGGTCCTCGCTGCGAGTCGTCGCAAACAGCGGAAAGCGCCGGCGATGCGTACCGTACCTAGAATCGTGTTCACTCCCGATGGCCAGGCGGCGCTCGGTTCGGTCCAAGTCGGGGACCCGGCGCCGAGCGAAATCCTGGTTGCCATTCGCAAGACCCAGGTAAGCGCTGGCTCCGAACGCAACGCGTACGAGATGTCGCGATCGATTGACTCATCTACCGGCTACACCGCGGTTGGTGTCGTCGAAGAGGCCGGATCGGCCGTGGACCAATTCGGGCCGGGCGATAGGGTGCTCATCATTGCGCCCCATCAGGGCGCCGACCTTGTCGACGTAGGAACCGACACGAGTTGGCGCGGGTACGCCGGCCGAATTCCAGACGAGGTGACGGACGCGCAGGCGACGTTTGCTGTCCTGGGCGACGTTGCCCTTCACGGCGTCCGGCGTGCCAAGCCCTACCTGGGTGAGTCGGTGGCGGTTTTCGCGCAAGGCCTGGTCGGTCAGTTGACGACCTACTTCGCGGCACGGGCGGGCGCCTACCCGGTGATTGCGATTGATCTGCTGGATGAACGGCTGGAGCACAGCCGGCGGAACGGCGCGACGCATACGATCAACGCGTCCCGCGAAGACGCGGTGCAGGCGGTGCAGGACCTCACTGGCGGCGGGGCACGCGTGGTGTTCATGGCGGCGAGGAATCCCGCGGTGTTTGCGGACTGCCTCAAGGCGGCGGCGCACGGCGCGACGGTTTGTCTCTCCGGAAGCCCGCCGGGCACGGTTGAGATCGCCCTGCAGCCCGAAGTTCTGCGTCACGAACTCGACATCCTGGGCAACTTTCAACGCGACTACCCGGCGGAGCCGTATCACCGCTTCCAGTGGACGCGCGCCGCCAATCGCGCCTACGTCTTTGAGCTCATCGCGCGGGGCGAGTTGGACGTGGATCCTCTCGTGTCACACGACGTGCCTTACACCGAGGCGCCTCAGATGTACGAGATGATCTCCGGGGGACCTGAGGGCTGGCTGGGGGTGTTGTTTGACTGGGCCGGCCAGCCCTAACCGCCGTGCGAAGCGAGCACTGGAGATGACTGGGGCCTCGGCCAGCAACGGGTCGGTCCGGGTGATCACGTTCGACGGACCGGGGACAAGTCCTGACCTGCGAACGGTTCCGCGACCATCGGCGCCCGACCGTGGCGCCCTGATTCGGATCGACGCATGCGGCGTGTGCGGCACCGATCTGCACATTCTGCGCGGCCACTGGCCCGGGGAACTGCCCTGGCCCCTAACGCTCGGCCATGAGCTGGCCGGCGTCGTGGATGAGCTTGGCCCTGGTCTGACCCACGACTACATGGAGCGACCGCTGCGCGCCGGCGACCGGGTGATGATTCCGCCGCTGATGGCGTGCGGGTCCTGCTACTACTGCGTCCACTTCCCAACGCGGGCGAACCGCTGCCTGAACCCGACCTACTACGGGCGCAAAATTGGGTACCAGCGCCCGCCGCATTTGTGGGGCGGCTGGGCCGAGATGGTGTTCATTGACCTGGAGGAATTTCCGGCAACCAAGGTGTTTCGCCTGCCCGACGACATGCCCATCATGGTTGGAACCCTGGTTGAGCCCTACGCCTCGGTAACCCGCGCGTTCAATCGCGCGTCCTCGCTTGGGACCGAGGGCTTCAAGGCCGGCGACTCGGTCGTCATCCAGGGGTCAGGACCCATCGGCCTACTGGCGCTGATCGCGGCCAGACAGCGAGCCGCCGGCAAGGTCGTTGTGGTGGGCGCGCCCGAAGAGCCGCGACTGGCGCTCTGTCGGGCGTACGGCGCCGACGCGACTGTATCGATCCACGAATACCGCACGACGGACGCACGGGTTGCCGCGGTACGGGATGCGGTGGGCGGCTTCGGCGCCGATCTGGTCGTGGACTGCAGCGGCGCCCCGCCGGCGGGGCCGGAGGGCATCGAGATGTTGCGCGACGGCGGCACCTTCGTGGAAATGGGGCAGTTCACCGACGCCGGAAGCATCGATACCAACTGGCACCGGATTTGCGTAAAGGAAGTGCAGGTGCTGGCCAGTTGGGCCTTCACCCCAGACGAGGTGGCGCAGGCGATGCGTAACCTGCATGCCATTCAACACGACTATGACTGGTCACTGATGCAGCACGTTTTCCCGCTGTCGGAAGCCGGCGTGGCGGAGGCCATCCGCAGCGCGACGGCGATGGAGTGCGTGAAAGCGACGATCGTTCCCACACCCTGAGACCACCCCGGCGCGGCCAAGGCTTGAGGCGCACTCGCCTGTGGCCGGGGCGGGTGCTGCCGTGTCGCCTTGGCCGTCGCAGTGACCTGAACGTATTCAAACCGGTCAGGTCAATCAGTTTGTGAGGCTGTTCTGCGAGAGGTGAGAGCGGCCGGCCCGTCCACGTAGGACCGGCTCGGCACGGCTCAACTGATGACAACCATCCGGACATGAAGCTCTTCTCGTGTCCCGTGGGCGTGCATCATCTGAGCCTCGGCGGGGCGGACATGCTGATCGGTGTCAGCCGGGATCTCGGACGGGACCGTTCTGTGCGCATACACCGGTGGCGAGATACCAGATCGCGAAAACTCACGGTCGCTCGCTTCAACCAGGAGTGGATGTTTGCCTAGCCAGCTAGATAGTCCTACCGTCATGAAGTTCGGAGCTTCCCGGCGCGCACGGCTTATGGCGTACGCATGCGCCCAGAGGTCGCCGGCGCCTCGGCGTGTCTGGCGTTCCGATCTCGAATCCGGTGGAACAGGATGATGTTGCGGAGGGTGACGATATGCGCCTGCCAGGCAAAATGACCAAATACGTTACGGGTGCACTGCTTGCGTTATTGATGGCTATGTTGGTTGCGGGTTGCGCCGAGAGCGACGATTTCGAGTTCCTGAAAGATGATCGTCAGATGATGCGACAAGGTCAGTATGGCGCCGGCATGACCGATGCTGAGCGGCAGGAACTTCAGGAGAGCTACGCGCAAAAGCAGGCCGAGGAAGTGACGCCGACGAGCGGTGCCGCGGCGCCATAGACCTGGGACTTGCCGGGGGGATGTGCAAAGACACGCTGTCTTGGCAAGCTGGCGTTGTACTTTCGGTGGTCTAAGACGAGGCTACCCTGGAGGAAACGCTAGACGTGGGATCGATGCCAACTATCGTAAGAACCGTTCTTCCTAAAAGGTTAAGAGGTGGTTTGCACGTAGTTGTGACTGTGGTGTTGATTTCGACGAATATGGTCAGCGTTAGGAGAAGGTCACGCCGTGCCGCCATGCTGAACTGATCCGCTTGCCGGGAACGAAGGACGGGGATCAGTAGCTCATCCTGGGTGCCAATTCCAGGGGACCGAGCCGAAGCAATCTGACTCTTCGGCCGGGCCGCGACGATGGCAAGACTTGGTCGATGCCGAGGACCATGACCAGGGACCTGGCGGGATAGTGGGACTTAGCTGTGCTGTCCGACGAGACGATTCTCTGCGCGTGGAAGGGCGGATCTCAGCAATCGGAACGTTGCGTCGGCAAAGCACAACCGTCTCACCATGCTCGACTCGTTCCAGATAGCGTGAGAGATGCGTTTTGGCGTCCGCGATGTTGACTCGAATCATGGTCTGATTGTAGATCAGATACATAATCATGTTGAGTGTCGGATCGGCTCCCTGACACCGCTGCGAACGAGGCGAACGCCGGCCGGGCGATTGGCCGCCGAGCAGACGCGGGCGCCAGCGCGATCTGTACGGCCCGCCCAGGGCCCATGCGGAAAATTCGGATGCCGGACCAGCAGCCGCTGAGAATCACCGGCTCGCGGTGGAACGATTTGTCGTCAGCGCGCGTAGTAATCAATAGACGGCGCCAGGAGACTTGGACCATGAGGGCGGCCTATGACCGATGAACAAGCTGTTCTGCGTTGTCAGGACGGCGAGCAGGAAGCGTTCCGCCATCTGGTGGAGCGGTACAAAGATGTGCTCTACGGCACGGCGTTCCTGATGACTGGAAACCGAACGCTGGCCGAGGAGCAGGTGCAGGAGGCCCTTCTCGCCGCCTGGCGGGGCATCCAGGGCTTCCACGGCGGGCGGCCGGTCAAGCCCTGGCTGGTACGCATCTTGGTGAACGGCGTGGTGTCGCAGCGCCGAAAGCGAGCGATCGACACCGTTCCGCTTCAGAACCATATCCACACCGACGACCGTCCCTCTCCCAGCGAAGACGTGGAGGCGCAACTTGACCGCCAGGCGATTCGAGAGGCCCTGAGCGGCCTCAGTCCGGATCACCGGCGGGTTGTCGTCCTGCGTTACTTCGCGGATCTGACGGTTCCCGAGCTGGCCGAGGCCATTGGCGTGCGCCAGGGCACAGTCAAATCCAGGCTGAACCGGGCACTCGGCCAGCTTCGAGAACAGTTAGCAACGGGCGGCGCCAGAGAGGCTTACGGCCATGGCCAGTAACTACCCCACCGACCAGGACATGGAACGCGAGTTGCGCGAGCACTTTGAGGCCGAAGCGCAGGAACTCCGCGCTCCTCAAAACCTCTGGGAATCGCTGGAAGGCCGCATGGACCTTCAGCCCGCGCGGCATCCGGTCACGCAGGTGCGGCGAAAGATTCTCGGCGCTCTGAAGCAGAACTGGTTTCCCGTCATGGCAACCGGCGGCGCCGTGGCCGTGGCGGCCTCGGCCGTCTTCCTGGCCTCGCAGGCTACGCAGGACGAACTCCGGCCGGAAGCGGCTGCCGCTCCGGCGGCAACAGCGATTGCTGCTCCGGCTGCGGCAGCGCCTACATCAGTCGCCGCGGCAATGCCGACAGCAGCCCCGGCTCAAAGAGTCGTGATCAAGGAGGTGCCGGTCGAAAGGGTCGTAGTCAAGGAAGTGCCAGTCGAGAAAGTCGTCACCAGGCGAGTTGTAGAGGTGATGGCGGAAGCGGCGCCGCGCGCGGCCCCGGCCGCGACCCGGGCGCCGGTCGTTGTTGAAGTCGAAAAGGTAGTCGAGAAAGTCGTTGCAGCACCCGCTGCCCAAGCTGCTCCGCAGGCAGCGGCGCCGGCGCGGCCTCCGGCCACCACGTTCCAGGACTATGGCCGGCAGCCGTTTGTCGCGACTGCCGAGGACGCAGTGTCGACCTTCAGCCTGGACACCGACCGGACGTCGTACCAACTGGCGCTGTCGTGGCTGCAAGAGGGCTACCCCATCGAGCCTGACTCGGTTCGGGCCGAGGAGTGGATCAACGCCTTCGACTACCAGTACGAGGCGCCGGCCGACGACTGGGGCTTTGCGATCACCAGCAACGTGGTCATGCACCCGCTGGATGGCAGCAAGCACCTGGTACGCATCGGCTTCCAGGCTGCCGAAGTGCCGGACGATCGGCCGCTCAACGTCACGCTGGTGCTGGACGCTTCCGGCTCGATGGGTGACGGCAACCGCGTGGACATTGCCCGCGCGGCGGCGGAGTCCATCAGGCAGAGCCTGCGCCCGCAGGACAGGGTGGCCGTGATTCACTTCACCGAGAACGTGATCCACGAACTCACGGTTGAGCATCAGTCGCCCGATGCCACAGCGGTCCAGCGGTCGATCCAGCGGCTCGCGCCGCATGGCAGCACCAACGTGCAGGCCGGTCTGAACCAGGGCGTTCGCCTGGCGGACCAGATTCGTCAGGAGCGACCCGAGGCCTACAACTACGTCATCCTGATGTCGGATGGTGTGGCCAACGTTGACGCCACGAATCCGTTCGCGATCCTGGAGTCGGCCTACGACCGCCACGCGCTGAACCCGCTGCGGCTGATCACCATTGGTGTCGGCATCAACAACTACAACGACGTGTTGTTGGAGCAGCTGGCACAGCACGGTAACGGCTGGTACCGCTACCTGGACGACACCGGCCAGGCGCGGTCGACCTTCAGCCGGGACAACTGGCTGGCGCTCTCCACGCCGTTCGCCGACCAGACGCGGGCCCAGGTGACCTGGGATCCGGACCTGGTCAAGTCGTGGCGGATCATCGGCTACGAGAACCGGGTGACGTCCGACGAGAGCTTCGCGGAGGACCGCAAGGAGTTCGCGGAGATTCCGTCGGGCGCGGCGACCACGGTGTTCTACGAGCTGGAGCTGC
>JAKZUJ010000062.1:0-55058 GCA_047516685.1 Chloroflexota bacterium
CTACATGGATGCCTACCTCTCGGCGGATCTGGTCCTTCGCCGCTTCCTCGAACCCGTCCCGCCCGACGACCGCCTGCGCGATAACCCACGCTACGAAGACTGGTACCGCATCCCCGAATTCACCGTCATGCGCTGGCAAAAACCCTAGCCCCGCATCGTCGCGTCCGCTCAGCGTCAACAGGCGTCACCGAATCCCCAAGTATTCGTCATAGCTCGAGCAGCCATCCCACGCATTGCAAGGCTGACCGATGCGGCCGACTGCCGGGCGGACATATCATGCCTACACGGACAGGAGGAAACGTACGATAGCCAAGCGCAAGGGTATACACCGATTCGGACACATTTGGCATTCTCCCCATACCCAGCACTGGGACCTGCAAGCCTTTGAACACATTCACCGCGCCCGCTCAAGAGCCGCATAGAAACCAATCGGGCGCGTGAACGTCGCACCAGAAGAATGCGCCATAGGCCGTGGGCTCGCCTGCATCTGGCCACGGAACGAACGCGACGCGCGATTCTTGGAGTTCGCACTTCGGAACCTGGAAACACACTGGACGACGATTGAAGGCAGTGGGTCCGTATTCGGCAATGCGACCAGGCGCTATCTTGAATCCCTTCAACTTCTCTGGCCTTCCGAGCGGAATGCCATTGCCCACATCCTCGGCACCCTGGGACGACAAGATCGAACTGAAACGCCGCATGAGCAAGACCTTTGAGGAAATGGCCCGCGCCCTGTGCAAATCCTGGTTCATCGCCTTCGGCCCCGTCCGCGCCAAAATCACCGGCCACTGATGCCCCGGCCAAACCCTCCCCGGGCTCCCCGCCCACCTCTACTACCTCTTCCTCAACCGCCTCGTCACCTCCGAGCTCGGCGAAATCCCGGCAGACTGGAAGACTGGATGTCCCAAACACGAATTTCTGTTCATGCAATAGCGCAGGTCATGGTGTTCCGTTCTATCAAGGCCGCACAGACTTCGAGTTTCGTTTCCCGCGACCCGTGTGTACTGCACCGCGCCCACGCGCACGGCACGCGCTGATCAGCGTGCGTGCACCGGTGGGACATGCAAACATGACGCTAGAGAATTGTGCCATCGGCAGCGATGTAGCAGCAGCGTGCAATGGGAGCGGAAGTGTCTTATACACATGTGCTTTTATGCACTCACTCAGTGAGAGTTTTTCTCTTTTCAAAGATGAAGCACCAGTATTTGGACCCATAAACAAGAACGATCCCCGGAGTATCCCGTGCACTATTCCACCAACTGATATCGTGATAAAGTTTGAGCAAATTTCCAGATCAATTGAATCGCGCATCAAGACCTCTGAAGTCGACTGGCCCAATCTAATCGATCTGCGCCGCAGGTTACTGCACCAACTCGTATCGCAAATCTGTGCAAGTCACTTTGTCAATCCGCAAGAAACAGCCTAATATGAGGATACTCAAAAGTCACGGATTGAATAAATCAGAGGGCTATTTGGCCAACGTATGCAATAGAACTTTTTTGTCAATGTGGAGCTATCCTAATTTATACCGTGAAAATGGGAAGGAATTAGCAGATTTGATTGTCGCATTTGGTGAACATATTCTCATCTTCTCTGATAAGGACTGCGCGTATCCTACCATGCATGTCCCAGAATCAAACTGGCGCAGGTGGTTCAGAAGAGCCGTGAAAAAATCAGCTCAACAACTCTGGGGAGCAGAAAGATGGATTCGAAAGTACCCTAATCGAGTTTTCCTTGATAGAGATTGCACCGAACGTTTTCCATTCGAAATAGACGCAGCCAATGCTCACATTCACCTTATAATGGTCGCTCATGGAGCCTCCAACGCCTGTAAGGAATTCTTTGGTGGGGGTAGCGGAAGCATGATGCTTGAGAGTCCCGTAATAGGACTAGATGCACATACGAGACCTTTCGTGATTGGCGACCTTGAACCCACGAAGACCTTCATTCATGTCCTGGACGATACAACTCTAGACATCGTGATGGCGGCACTCGATACCATCTCTGACTTCGTTTCGTATCTTTCTAAGAAGGAAGAACTATTCCGTTCAGACAAGGACATCTTCGTAACAGGCGAGGAGGATTTGCTACCCTTCTACATGACAAAGATGAAGGGGGAGGAACACGATTTTGATTTCCCAGACGAATACAGTGGGGTCTTCATTCCCGAGGGACACTGGCAAGAATTCTGTGAAAACCCACAAAGAAAAGCCCAGATTGAGGAAGACAAGATAAGTTACTCTTGGGATGAATTGATTGAAGCATTTAACACTCATGCACTTGAAGGAAGTCAATACTGGGTTGATCAGGGAGGGATAAGGTCGTCGGAGAAAGTGATGAGATTTCTCGCCAGTACAACTAGGTTTGAGAGAAGAGTATTATCAAAACAGTTCCTAGGTCTAATTGCAAAAACTAAGGTAGATCTTTGCGGCCGAAGAGTACATATACCCACTAGGGAAGGTTTGCCATTTTACGTTTTCATTGCCTTTCCCAAAAACCACGTCTGGACTCAGGAAGATTATCGTGAACTTAGACTCAGACATTTGATGGACTGCTGCATGGTTATCAGGTCAATGTATCCGGATGCAAAAGATATTGTTGGATTAGCCACGGAATCCGGGACTGACCCAGTGTTGAGGTCTGAAGATTCTCTGCATCTCGACGGAAGGTTTTGGAATGAAGAAATACAAAAAGAGGCCGAAGAAGTGCAGCGTAGTCTCGGTATCTTTGCCAAGCAGAACTACTATAGAATACAAGAGTCTGAGTTCCCAATCGTCGCAAAGGAAACGTCGTGATGTCATACCGTTGCACCACAGGATCGTTGGACACTCCCGCCACCATTACGACACTGGACGGGACTGTCGTACATCCAATCTGCCACAACCTCTGCATCCATCTGGCGCTGTCGACCATGGCGATGCCACGTCCGATACTGGCCGGCACTAGATCAGCCTTGTCGCCCCCTGGTGTGCGAACAGATTTTCGGCCTGCGCTAGCCCTGGCCGCGTGAAGCTGCTAGCAGCCGCTATTTCCGGCTGACCGGCTACCCGCGCCCGGAGCCAGCAACTGTTTTGGTAACCAGCGAGGTATGGCCGAGGTATCCGCCACGACCCTCAAACATATCCTGATGCACCCGCGGAATGGGTTTGCCGTCCAGAAGCCGAACGGGCGGGCAACCACTAAGGATTTCTTAGGAGTTCGGACTCAAGGCGAAGGCTCAGCTAGACAGGCAATCCAATTCACCGTTACGCCGGCAGGGAATCATCCAGAGGCAACCCGTGCAAAATCTGCACGGGTTCCACCCGGGACAACCTAGCGAACAGCTGGTCTGCACAGCGCCGCTCAGGGCCGCGGCCGGGCGCGGATGTATCGTACAGGCGCCCACCGCGCAGCCCCCGATCCCATGAGCGCCGTAGCTCCGGCAACATCCCCCGGCGGCCAGGTCATCGTCTACGAGGTTGAGGGCGGCGAGGCGCGCGTCGATGTTCGCCTCGACCGGGATACCGTCTGGCTGACCCAGCGGCAGATGGCTGACCTGTTCGAGACCTCAACCGACAACGTCAGCCTGCATCTGAGCAACATCTTCGGCTCCCAGGAGCTAGAGCGGGAGTCAACTACCGAGGATGTCTCGGTAGTTCGAACCGAGGGCAGTCGTCGGGTCCATCGGACTCTCACTCACTACAACCTGGACGCCATCATCTCCGTCGGGTACCGCGTCAATTCTCGGCAGGGCGTGCGCTTTCGCCAATGGGCCACCCGCACGCTACGCCAGCACCTGGTCCGAGGCTTCACCCTGAACCAGCGCCGGCTGGCCGAACGCGGCCTCCAGGAGGCCCGCGACACCCTGGACCTGCTGGCCAGCACGTTGCGAAACCAGGCGCTGGTGGATAGCACCGGACAGGAGGTGCTGGACCTCATCCGCGGCTACGCCGACACCTGGCGGCTGCTGCTGGAATACGACGCAGATCGGCTCGCCGCGCCGCCCGGCGGCCAGCCGTCGCGCGGTGTGCTGCGCCATGACCGCGCCGTCGGGGTCATCGCCGAGTTCAAGCGCGAACTCACGGCGCGCGGCGAAGCGTCCGCCTTCTTCGGCAATCCGCGGGGCGACGCCTTGGAAGCCATCCTCGGCAACATCGAGCAGACCATGTTCGGCCAGCCGCTCTATCCCTCACGCGAGGCAAAGGCGGCCAATCTGCTCTATATCCTCGTCAAGGACCACCCCTTCACCGATGGCAACAAGCGCATCGGCTCCTTGTTGTTCCTGCTCTATCTGAAGCAGGAAGGCGTGGAGCACCGGCTCAATCCTCAGGCGCTGACCGCTCTGACGCTGCTCATTGCCGAGAGCGCGATGGCCAGCAAAGACCTGATGATCCGCCTCATCATCAACCTGCTGGCGGAACCCGCCGCATGACCACGCGCACCGCAACCCAGGTTGACCGCTTCACCCGTGACTGGCTGATCAGCCTTGGCAGGTGCGCCGCCCACGGCTCGCATAGCGCGCCGCAAACCACTCGCTGACCACTCCTCCGACGCTAAGCTGAGGCATGGCCAGCCGCGACACTCTGTCCCCGTTTGCGGCCGACCGACTACCTGCGCCCACCGGGCGCACACCGGAAGACCTGGCCGCGTGGGTGGCGCTGAGTTCGGTACCCGGGCTTGGGTCGGCCACGCTGTGGAGCCTCATCCGCGCCTTCGGTGACCTCAGTCTCGCCTGGAGCGCAAGCGCCGCCAGGCTTCGCGCGGCGGGTGTTTCGCCCGCCGTCGTCAAGGGAATCGAGAGTGCACGGCAGCAGAAGTCAGCGGACGACGCCCTGGAAGAACTGACCAAACACGACGGTCGCGCCATCGCCTGGCATGACCCGGCCTACCCCTCGCAGCTGCGCGAGATCCCCGACCCACCACCATTGATTTATGTCAAGGGAAATCTGGACTGCGCCGACTACCAGCGCACCGTCGCCATCGTCGGCACGCGCCGCATGACCGCCTACGGCAAACAGGTCACCGCTCAGCTGGCTGGAGTCCTGGCGCGTGCGGGGCTTTGCATCGTGAGCGGCATGGCCGCCGGTATTGACGGCGAAGCGCATAGGGCCGCGCTGGATGCCGACGGCACTACCGTCGCCTGTTGGGGCACCGGACTGCACGAGGTCTACCCACGCTCAAACCGCCGGCTCGTTCCGCGCATTCTGGAGCGCGGCGCAATCGTCACCGAGTACCCGATCGGCATGCGCGGCCTGCCCGAGAACTTCCCTCAGCGCAATCGCATCATCAGCGGCCTGTCCCTGGCCACCATTGTGGTCGAGGCCCCGCTGGAAAGCGGCGCGTTGCACACGGCCCGCTACGCCATCGAGCAGAATCGTGAGATCCTGGCCGTCCCGGGCAGCGTCTTCGCCGCCGCCAGCCGCGGGACGAACCGCCTGATCAACCGCGGAGAGGCCCGCGCGGTCACCTCGGCCACGGATGTGCTGGAAGCCCTGCAGATCGCGGTCAGCCCGGAGCAGTTGGAAATGCCCCAGCTGGTCAAGCCCACCAGCGAGGAACGCGCCCTGCTTCGCCACCTCACCACCGATCCAATCCACATCGACGAACTGGTGCGCCTGGCCGCGCTGCCCGCGTTCCGCGTCTCGGCGCTCTTGGCCGTCATGGAGGTCAAGGGCATCGTCCGCAACCTGGGCAGCGCCCACTACGTCAACGCCCATCCCTCGGGTGACTGACGCTCAACCGGCGCTCGCACGTATGATCAGCGCTGGTTCCGCAGGAGATCACTAAGTCCGTGCGCAGACGTCAGTGGGCCACGCTTGCCTTCATCGCCGTCATCTTCGGCTTTGCCCTCTACGTGGCGCTGCCCGGCACGCCCGGCCTGCCCATCGAAATAGCCGGACGCGATTTGTCCGACCTGCGCTTCCGACAGGGCCTGGACCTGCAGGGCGGTCTGCACGTGCGCTTCCAGGCCAGCCTCCCGCCAGACCAGCAACTTCAGGACGGCGACATGGATGCCGTCAAGCGCATCATCGAGAACCGCGTCAACGCGCTGGGCGTCGCCGAGCCGCTCATCCAGATTGAGGGCGACAACCGGCTGATCGTCGAACTACCCGGCGTTGCGGACCCGGAAGAGGCCATCCGCCTCTTCCGCCAGACCGGGCAGTTGCTGGTCATCAACACCGGGTTCGATTTCATCGACGAAGGGACGCGGCTTCCCGCCGACCCCTCCCAAACCGTGCTCCGCGGACGCGATCTGCGCGACGCCCGCGTCGGTTTCGACACGCTCGGCTCGCCCTTGATCGAGTTCGATCTGCAACCCGACGCCGCCAATCTATTCCAGACCTACACGGCCAGTCACCTCAACGAGGTCCTCACCATCACCGTTGACGACCTGGTCATCAGTTCGGCGCGGATCGAAGCCGCGATCCGCGAAAGCGGAGTCATTCGCGGCACGTTTACGGCCGACGAAGCCCGCAACGTCGCAATCCAGCTTCGTTACGGCGCCCTGCCCGTCCCGCTGGAGGTCGTTGAGACGCTCAGCGTCCGACCCACACTCGGTCAGGAGTCCTTGGAAGCCAGTCTGCGCGCCGGCGTAGTCGGCGCGCTCCTGGTCCTGATCTTTATGGTCGCCTTCTACCGCGTGCCCGGCATCGTGGCCGCGGTGGCCCTGATTGTCTACACCTCCGTGGTTTTCGCCGTCTTCAAGCTGATTCCGGTCACGCTCACGCTTTCCGGCGTGGCCGGATTCATCCTCTCCGTCGGCGTGGCGGTCGACGCCAACATCCTGATATTCGAGCGCACCCGCGAGGAACTGCGCGCCGGCCGCGCCATCCGCGGCGCTGTCGAGTCTGGCTTCAACCGTGCGTGGACCTCAATCCGCGACTCCAACATTTCCACCCTCATCATCTGCGCCGTGCTCTTCGGCTTTGGCAGCGGCGGCGTGCGCGGCTTCGCTGTCACCCTGGCCATCGGGGTGGCCGTCAGTATGTTCAGCGCCATTACGGTCAGCCGGAACTTGCTGCGCCTGGCCATCACCTGGCGGGCGCTCACCCGCCCGCGCCTTTTCGGCGCCGGCGCCGCCGCGAGAGTCAAGACCTGATGTTCGCCATTACGTCCCGCCGCGGCTGGTGGTACCTGCTGTCGCTCGCGCTGCTGCTGCCCGGCGTCGTCGCGCTGTTGACCGGCGGTCTCAAGCCCGGCATTGACTTCACTGGCGGTTCTCTCATCCAGCTCCGCTTCGACCAGGAGATCAACCAGCAGGCCGTCCAGGCCGCCGCGGTAGCCGGGGGCTACCCGGGGGCGACAGTTCAACTGACCGACGACCGCGGCGCCTTGGTACGCACGCCGCCCTTGGACGTCGAAGCCAAGGACGCGCTGGTCGCCACGATCTTTGAGCAGGCCGGACCCGGCCAGGAGCTCAGCTACTCCGCCATCGGGCCGGTTGTGGGCGCTGAACTCACACGCGCCGCGGCCATAGGCGTGGCGGTGGCCTCCGTCCTGATCCTGCTCTATGTCATGTGGGCCTTTCGCCGGATGGAGCGGCCGCTTGTGCTCGGTCTGGCCGCCATCGGCGCGCTCTTGCACGACGCCCTGTTCCTGCTGGGACTGTTCGCCCTGCTGGGCCATGTGGCCGGAGTTCAGGTGGACGCGCTGTTTGTCACAGCAATCCTCACGGTCATCGGCTTCTCAGTGAACGACACCATCGTCGTATTCGACCGCATTCGCGAAAACCGTCAGCGCCACTTGCGCATGACGGATGCACAGCGACCAAGCTTTGAGCAAACAGTCAATTTCAGCGCCAATCAGAGCCTCACGCGTTCGCTCAACACCTCGATCACCGCGCTCTTGGTGTTGCTGGCGCTGATCGTGTTGGGCGGCCCCACCATCCAGCTGTTCGTCATCGCGCTGGCGGCCGGGTTCCTGATCGGAACTTACTCCTCGATTTTCGCGGCCTCCTCGGCCTTGGTTTCCTGGGACCGCCGCGACATTCCGCGCATCTGGGCGCGATTCAAACCGAGACTGACGCTCGTCCGTTAGTCCGCGTCCGCACTCCGTCGAACTTCCGCCAGCGGCTGCCCGTATTCCACGACCTCGCCGTCGTGCACCGGCAACCGCTCAATCACACCGTCAACCGGCGCGCACACGTCGTGAGCCACTCCCAGCACGTCCACATATCCCAGGGTCTGGCCCTCATCCACGGCGTCGCCGACCCGCACCGGCGGCGGCGCGCCGGGTTCGGTCAGCGCCATGAACACGCCAACCTGCTCCGACGTCACAACCACCAGGCCCTCGTCCGCCGATTCCGCGTCGTCGGTCAGCGCCGTTTCGGCGGCCAGCAGGCCCAACGTGCTGGCCCGCCGCATCCGGATCGTCCGACCGGCGTCGCCAATTTCAATCTCCTCGGCGCCCGTCTCTCGCAGCAATCGCGCGAGCCGAGGAACGTCCTCATTGAGCGTGGTTTCCCACTCCGGGTCGGTGGTCATCGAGGACTCACGCGGCCGCTAGACGCGCGTCTGGTACTCGCCGCTGCGCGAGTCGATGCGCAGCACGTCGCCCGTCTGCACGAAGAGCGGTACCTGCACCTCCAGGCCGGTGGCCACTTTGGCCATTTTGGTGGCGCCGGTGGCCGTGTCGCCCCGAATCCCAGGCTCGGTCTCCACCACTTCGATATCCACATTGATCGGCACTTCCACACCCAGCGGCGCGCCCTCGAACGACGTGATCTCCAGATCCAACCCATCCGTCAGGTATTGGACGGCCCCGCCAATCGCGTCCTGCGTAAGCGTCATGTCCTCGAAGGTTTCCATGTCCATGAAATGAAATTCGGACGCGTCACGGTAGAGGAATTGCACCTTGTGCGTGTCCAGGATCACCCGTTCGAAGCGCTTGGAGGCCTGAAAGGAACGGGCGGTCGTGGACCCGCTGCGAATATCGCGCAGCCGCAGCCGCACGTTGGCCGACCCGCGGCCAATCTTCTGGTGTTGAAAGTCGATAACCTGGCAGAGAGCGCCGTCCATTCGCAGCACCCAGCCTCGTCTCAGTTCTCCCGCGTCAATCACGCCCCGGCCTCCTTAGACCATGATGTGTCGGTTCGTGCGCCGGGTCGCCGGCGCCGCTCACTTTTGAGCCTGGGTCAGCACCTCGACGCCTTCGGCGCCGACCACGACCAGGTCTTCAATCCGCACGCCGCCCCAACCCGGCAGATAAATGCCCGGTTCGACCGACACCACCGCACCAGCATCCAGCACGTTCCCGCCCCGTGGCGACAGCGTGGGCGCCTCGTGAATCTCCAGCCCCACGCCGTGGCCCGTGCCATGACCGAAATTCCCGCCGTAGCCCGCGTCGGTTATTACCTGGCGAGCCAGCGCGTCGGCCTGGCGCCCCGTCATTCCCGCGCGCGCCCCTGACTCCGTGGCCGCTTGCGCCTCCAACACGATTCCGTAAATCTCGTCGAACCGACCGTCGGCGCCGCCCGCCGTAAACGTCCGCGTGATGTCCGAGCAGTAGCCGTCCAGCCGCACCCCAAGGTCGACAATCACCGGCTCGCCCGCCCCAATGGGGCGCATGCCTGGCGAGTGGTGCGCCATCGCCGCATTGGGTCCGCCGGCCACGATCGTCGGAAACGACGGACCGTCGCCGGCTTCGCGAATCAAGCGCTCCAATTCCAGCGACAGATCACGCTCGGTCATCCCGGCCGTCACCGTCTCGCCCGCCGCCGCCATCACCTCGTCCGCCAGTCGCACCGCTGCACGTAGAAGAGCAAGCTCGCCCTCGTCCTTCACGATGCGTTGATTCTCCACCAGACCGTCCAGCGGCTTCACTTCCGCGGTCCGCGACTCCCTGGTCAGACGCTCGAGAAGCTCACGATGCTGCTTCAGCGACGTGTGCTCGGATTCGACCCCAAGCCCATTGATGTCGCGCTCGCCGACCCAGGCCGCCACCACGCCAAGCGTGTCCACGTTCTCGATCACGTCGAAACCCGGGGCTTGCTGCTTCGCCTGCACGGTGTAGCGGGAATCCGTCACCAGCCGCCGATCCTGCGTCGAGATCAGCAACGTCGCCGCCGTCCCGGTAAATCCGCTCACGTAACGCCGGTTGGCCTCGCCGGTCACCAGCATGGCGTCCACGCCAAGCTCGTCCAGGCGCGCGGCCAGCCGATCAGTCCGAGCGGCCGTCAGTTCAGATAGCGCTCGATGTTGCGTGTGTGTTCCTCCAGGGTGTCGGAAAACGCGTGCGAACCGTCCCCGCGCGCGACAAAGAAGATGTAGGACGACGATTCGGGTCGGGCCGCCGCAATGATCGAGGCCAATCCGGGCGCGGCAATCGGCCCCGGCGGCAGCCCGTTGATCACGTAGGTATTGTACGGAGACTGCGTGCGCAGGTCGTCGCCGTTGATATCCGGCTTCCACCACCTGGATCCCAGGCCGGTCTGGCCAATCGCGTACTGCGCGGTCGGATCGGCCTGCAGCGGGATACCCCGCGCCAGCCGGTTGTGGAAGACACTCGAAATCAGCGCCCGCTCGCTATCCAGCACGGCCTCCCGCTCGATGATGGCAGCCAGCGTTATCAGTTCATGCACCGACAGCCCGTGGTCCGCCGCGTCCGCTCGAATCTCCGGCGTGACGACCTCGTCGAACCGCCGCAGCATGCGCTGCATCAGATTCCGGGCATTCGACGACCCGGCGATCTGGTAGGTGTCTGGAAACAGATAGCCCTCCAGCGACTGCCCGGGCGGCATGCCGGCCAGGAAGTCGAAGTCAGCCGCGAACGCCGCCCCATCGCGCGCCAGCCGCAGGAACTCCAGGTCATCAATCTCGGTCTGCTCCGCCAGCCGCTCGGCGATCTCCTCCAGCCGCCATCCCTCGGGAAACGTCACCGTCTGGTCCACGGCAGCGGCCGTGCTGAGCGTGCGCACGATCTCATCCAATGTCATGTCCGAGCGCAGCAGAAACGTGCCCTGTCGAAAGGCCCCTTCCAGTCCTCGGCGCTCCACCAACACTTGAAACAGGAGATCGCTGCGGATCAGGCTTGCCTCGCTTAGCCCCTGCGCGACGTCCGACGCGGTTGCGCCCACTGGGATCGTGAACGGTACCGTGCGTGCGGCCACTGCCGCCGGCGACTCGGCAAATCGGGCCGCAGCCGAATAGGCCAGCAACAGCACCCCTGCCAGCGTCAGCAGCCCGATGCCAAACGCCTGCGAAATCGCGCTGACGCGGCTCAGCATGACGTCTCGCTCCTCAGGTAATCCAGCAGCAGAATCTCCGCGGCGCGCGCGTCCACGTTGGCGTCGTCGGCGCCTGCCTGCTGGGCGGCCTGTGTAGTCAAATACTCGTCCTTCCAGATGACAGGCTCGCCGCGGCCTTGCAAGAGCTGTGCAGCCCAGCGGCGACTGCGCGCGGCCTGTGTGCCTTCGCTTCCGTCCTTATTCAACGGCAGGCCGACCACAAGCGTTGCGCCGGGATAGACGTCCAATATGGCGCCCAGCGCCGTTCGATCATTGCTACCGCCAGTTCGCTTCAGAACTCGCCGCATCGTCACGAACGATCCACCCGCGTCCGTCATGGCAAAGCCTATCCGGCGTTCACCCAGGTCCAGCGCCCCCACTCGCCGTCCCAGCGCGGGTGGCGGGAGCTCGGGATCATGCGCCCGAGCTGGAGATTGGTTGCGGCGCTTCGACTTGGACATCAATACGAAACCCGATCCTCGGAAAGTTCGACGTGTCGACTGGATCATGGGTCACCGTCACGCGGTCGACGCCCGGCAGTGCCCGTAGCGCCTGCAGCCCTTCGCCCAGCGACTGCCCGGCCACCGTCTTGCGTACCTGGTCGTGGTCGATGGTGTCCACCGCCTCGGCGATCGCCTGCACACGCAGATCAAGCACGCCCTGGCGTTCACCCAGCACCTCAGTGTCCACCACCCGCACCGAGTCGATCTCAAACCCCTGGCCATCCAGCGAGTCCCGCAGGCGCTGCCGCAGCACGGCTTCCAAGTCCTCCGTGGAGAACGCCGTGCCCAGTGCTCGAATCTCCATTGACAGCGTAAGTTCCGCCGCGTGGTCATCGGGATCGGCGCTGAACTCGCGCCGCAGTATCTGCGGGTTCCCGGTCGCGGGCGACCAGACAATTAGCGTCTGATTGGTCGGGCGGTCACGCCGCAGATGTTCGGTGGCCGCGCTCTGCAGGCGCTCGCTAAGCAGGTCGCTAAGTTCGGTCAGGTCGCGCTGAGACACCAGCGTGACTTCCCGCTCGGAGCCGCCTTCCAGCGGCTGCGGGTTGAACGCCTCCAGCGCGCCGCCAAAAGGACCGGCCACCGTGGTGATCGCCAACGCCGGCGCATTCCCCGCCAGACCCGCCGCCTCGGCCGTCACGGCCACGATGGCCTCCCCAGGCACATCACGTCCGCCGACCTGCAGCGTGGGTGGCACCAGAAACTCAGCGTCCGTCAGGAACCCTGTGCCGTCGGCGGTCATCACTCGCGACCCTACCGGTAACACCACGGCCTGACGCGTCCGATTGCGAATCGTGACCAAGCCCCGGGCAACTCCCTGAGCCTCGCGCCGTCGGCCCGTCGTTGGCTTGGTCAGTGAGTCCTGAACGGTGGCGTCCATGACAGTCGCCGGCACTATGCCTCGCTCGATGTCAAGCGAGCCGGCGTCCGGATCAATCCGCACCGTTGCGTCAATCGGCAGCCGCTTGACGTTCGGGACCACCACAACCGTGCTGGACGGCGCAATGAAGTATTGAAAGGCCACGACCAGGGCCAGTACCGCCGCCAGCCCACCCACAAGCGCCACCAGAGTCTGTCGCGACATTGGCTCCCGCCAGAGACGAGTGGGCACGACGGTCGAGCGTGGAAGTCGCCAACTGGTGAACCTCGCAGTCGAATCGTCGGTCTGAAGCCGCTCGAACACCGCGCCTCGGCTGGTGCCGGCTGATCCATGGTCGCTCCGCCGGGATTTGCGGGAGACCCGCCAGTCGCGGTTCGTGGATTCCGCGCGGTGCACGCGCCGCGCCACACCGGAACGACGGTCCCTTACGGCGCGCATGTCTCACCCGCCGCGTCCGACACATAGGCGCGTCCAGCCTCCAGCGCCGCCGGGATTCGTGATGGGTCCCTGCCGCCGGCCATGGCCAGCTCAGGCCGGCCGCCGCCGCCGCCGCCCGCCGTCTGCGCCATTGCTCGGGCGAGCGCGCCGGCGTTCACGCCCAACGTCACGGCCTCGTCCGACGCCGCCGCCACAAACGCTGGCCGTTCTTCAATAGTGGCCGCCAGCACGATCACCCAGGGAGTAGCCAGCCGCTGACGCAGATCGTCGCTGAGCCCACGCAATCCCTCGCGGTTCGTAACCGACGTGTGAGCCGCAACCAGCGAGATGGGGCCCACGGATATCGCTTCGGACGCCAGGCTGGCGGCCTGCCGCCGAGCGTCGGCGCGTTCTGCCGCCTGCAATCGCCGCCGCAGGTCCGCCTGCTGCTCCAGGAGCCGTTCCACGCGCTCAGGCGCCTCGGCGGGCGCGGACTCAAGCTGTCGGGCAACCCCCGCCAGGAGATCCTGGCTTCGCTCCACAAACGCAACCGCCCCGGCACCGGTCACCGCCTCAATCCGGCGAACCCCCGCCGCAATCCCGGACTCCTGCACGATCGCGAACAGTCCGATCTGGTTGCTGGAGAGGCAGTGCGTCCCACCGCACAGCTCCCGGCTGATCCCACCCATCGCGACCATTCGAACCTCTTCGCCATACTTCTCGCCGAAAAGCGCCATCGCCCCGGCTTCAACAGCCTTCTGCACTTCCGTCAGCTCGGTCACCAGCCGGTGGTCGCGCAGGATCTGCGAGTTCACCCAGCTCTGAATCTCACGCAGCTGGCCGTCGGTCACTGGCGCCGGATTCGTGAAGTCGAACCGCAGCCGGTCCGGCGCCACCAGTGAGCCCGCCTGGCGGACGTGATCGCCCAGCGTGCGCCGCAGCCCGGCGTGCAGCAGGTGGGTCGCGGTGTGATTGCGCATGATGTTGAAACGCCGCTCGCGGTCCACCCGCGCCGTCACGCGCTCGCCCACCGCCAGGCGGCCGTGCGCCACCTCGCCAACGGCAATGACAGTGCCCTCGGGATTCTTGAGCGTGCCCGTCACGCGGGCGGCGCCGTTCGGACCTTCCAGCAGGCCGGTGTCGCCCACCTGACCGCCGGACTCCCCGTAGAACGGCGTCTGGTCCAGCACCACCATCACCTGGCCGTCCGGCGTGACGCCGTCCAGCAACTCGCCGTCGCGAGCCAGGGCCACGATCGTGCCCGATCCCTCGGTTACAAAGTCGTAGCCCAGGAACACGGTCTCCCCAAAGCCGGACGGCAGATCGCGTGCCTGTCCGTCGGACTGCGCGGCGCGGCTGCGCGCCTGCTGTTCGGCCAGCGCGGCGTTGAAACCCGCTTCGTCAACGCCCACCCCGCGGGTCGCCGCGATGTCCTTGGTGATATCCGGCGGGAAGCCAAACGTGTCGTACAGCTCGAACATCCGCGCGCCGGCCACCCGGCCGCCCGGCGGAACGCTGGCCAGCAGGTCGTCCAGCCGCGCCACTCCCGCATCCAACGTCCGGCGAAATCGCTGCTCCTCGTCGCCGACCACGCTGCGGATGAAGTCCGCCCGCGGCAGCAGGTCCTCGTACCCCTCCTCGCACATGACATCGATGGCTGAGGCGACCACGGGCGCCAGGGCGTCCGACTCGATACCCAGCTGCCGCGCGTGCCGCACGCCCTGCCGAATGCCGCGCCGCAGGATGTAGCCGCGGCCTTCGTTGCCCGGCATCACCCCGTCGCCAATCAGAAACGCCGCCGCCCGGCTGTGTTGGGCGATTACCCGCAGCGAGCGCCCGCTCTCCCGGTCGGCCTCGTACGCCAGGCCCGCCCGGCCCGCCGCCGTCTGCAGCAGCGGCCACCATGTGTCTGTCTCGTATATCGAATTGACGCCCTGCAGCACCACCGCCCAGCGCTCCAGGCCGGCCCCCGTGTCCACGCCGTGCTGCTCCAGCGGCGTCAACTCGCCCTCCGCAGATTTGAAGTACTGGTTGAACACCAGGTTCCAGATTTCGAGATACTGCTCAGGCGCCGCCAGCGGTCCCACGTCGGGCAAATCGGGCCGCAGATTCACGTGAAGCTCGGATGTCGGCCCGCAGGGGCCGCTGTCGCCGGTCGGCCCCCAGAAGTTGTCCTCGCCGGCGTAGGCAATGCGTTCACGCGGATGCCCCAGGTCCGCCCAGATATCCGCCGCTTCCTCATCGCGAGGCACGCCCGGGCTACCCTCGTACACCGTGGCCCAGACCCGGTCGGGCTCGATCCCGATCACGTCCTGCACCAACTCGCGCGCCCAGGCAATCGCCTCCTCCTTGAAGTAATCGCCAAAGCTGAAGTTGCCCAGCATTTCGAAGAACGTGAGGTGACTCAGGTCGCCCACTTCGTCCAGGTCCGTCGTTCGGAAGCACTTCTGCACCGTGGCGATCCGCGGAAAGGGCGAAGCGCGTTCGCCGCTGAAGTACGGCTTGAACTGCTGCATGCCGGCAGAGGTCAGCAGCACGCTCGGATCGCCAACCGGTACCAGCGAGGAACTGGGCAGCACGCGGTGCCCGCGCTCGGCAAAGAACGTCAGGAAGTGGTCGCGGATTTCGGCGGTGGTCATCGGGTGGTCCCCAGGCCGGCCCGGCCCGCAACACAAAGAAAGACCGACGGAAGCTGCCTCCCGATCAGCCTTAAAACACTTGCGAGCCGTGGGTCATGCCAGCGCTATGTCAAGTCCTCCATCGGTTGATCGGTCCCATTCGCGGAGCGCATCACGACCAGGGCGTATCCCGCCGCCAGTCCGATCAGAAACCCCAGGATCAGTTTCGCCAATCGGACAACCATTGTCCGAGTCCCCAGTCTCCATCGTGTACGAAAAAGCTAGCACAGTTTTCAGGGCGGCCACGGCCGAGTTTAGGCGCCCGCCGTACGCACCGAGCCACCCGGCCGCGGTCAAGTCAGCACCAGATGCGCAACCAGCAAACCCACCAGGCAGCCCACGAATGCGCCGAGGATCGGCAGGCCGCCAATCGCCAGATACGTGGCGCCAATAGCTCCGGCGGCCAGCGCGCCACCGGCGAACCCGGCAACCCCGAACGGCCAGTAAAAAAACCCCGACTGCTCCCGCCGTCCCACCACGGCGTGAAACGTGAAGCTCACGAACGTTGCCAGCAGCAGGCCCAGATACACGGGCAGCGGAATCAAGAACAGCAAGTCCACGCTTACACCGACCCTCGCGCCGTGGCTGGCATGGCTTGCAGCTCCCGTGCATGGCCCACAATCGCGTCGCCGGCCCGGGCCACGTCGCCCAGCGTCGTGGCCCGCCCCACCGTGCAGCGCAGCGAACCTCGTCGGTAGGCTGCCGGCAGCCCCAGCGCCTCGATCACGTGCGACGGCTCCAGCGAACCCGATGTGCACGCGGCGCCGCTGGACACGGCAATTCCCTCCAGGTCAAGGCGGATCAACAACGACTCGGCGTCGATACCCGGAAACGCAAACGGCGCAAACGCTGGCAGCCGCCGCTCCGGATCGCCGGTCACACACACCTCCGGACACCCGGCCGCCACCCGCGCTATCAGCGCCGCGCTCAGCGCGCGCATGTCGGCGGTCCGACATCCGCGCGTGGCTTCCGCGCGGTCCACGGCCTCGCCCAGCCCCACGATTCCCGGCACGTTTTCGGTCCCCGCCCGGCGGTCGCGTTCCTGCGCACCGCCAAAAGACCTCCGCTCCACGTTCACGCCTGCGCGCGTGTACAACGCGCCGACCCCTTTGGGACCGTAGAGCTTATGCGCGGACAAACTTAACAGGTCGACTTCCAGCCGATCAACACTTATGTCGAGTTGTCCGGCCGCCTGCACCGCGTCCGTGTGCACGCGGGCGCCCGCGTCATGCGCGATCCGCGCAAGCACCGGAATGTCCTGAATCGTGCCGACCTCGTTGTTCGCCAGCCCAATGCTGACCAGCACCGTGTCGGGGCGAACGGCGGCCGCGAGGTCACCCGGATTGACGCGGCCGGTCTGATCGACTGCAAGCTCGGTCACCTCAAAGCCGCGCGCCCGCAGCGAACGCGCCGCAAACAGCACCGCATGGTGCTCGATCGCCGTGGTCACCACGTGCCGCCCGCGCGCCGACCCGGCCAGGGCGCCACCGATAACCGCCAGGTTGTCCGCCTCGGTGCCGCCGCTCGTAAAAACAATCTCGCCCTCGCGGCAGCCCAGCACATGGGCAACCTGCTGCCGTGCCGTATCCACGGCTTCGCGGGCCCGCCGCCCGGGCCCATGCACGCTCGACGGGTTGCCGGCGTCGGTCCAGAAGTACGGCCGCATGACCTCGAACACCGCCGGATCCAGCGGCGTCGTCGCGGCGTGGTCGAGGTAGATGTGCCTACCGGCTCGCTGCGTCACAACCTCAGTATCCCGTCGTTTAGTCAAGCGTCTGACATTCGCGCCCACCCGGCACAATCTTCACGCGTGGGCAACACGGCAACATGCGCATTGAAAATTCCTGTGAGGTTTGTAACGTAAACGGACCAATGAGGCGTTAACCTAGCGGCCATGCCACGACAACTGTCACGACGTGACCTCGGCCGCGCCGTCGCGCTCGGCGCTGCCGGCCTCGCCACGGCCCCGGCTTCGCGCGCGCTTGCCGATGTTGCGGCCGTGTCGGACGCCGCCATCGATCCGCTGTTCGAAAACTTCGTCGAGACCGCGGGCGGCGTCACGGTCGTCGGCGAACCGCTGACCGAGCGCTTCGAACGCAACGGCCGCACGGCGCAGCTCTTTGCCAACTTCCTGCTGGAGTACTGGCCCGATAACGCCGGCACGCCCTACGAAGTGCAGCCGGCCTTGTTGGGCGAACTGGTCTCTGGCGGACGCTACTTTCACCAGATCGCACCGTTCCGCGGCGAGTCGACGGTGGAGTACGTCTGGCAGACCCGTCACTCGGTTCGTTTGGGCTTCCTGGACCTGTGGAAGCGCCTGGGCGGGGCCGATCTGCTCGGGCTGCCAATCTCCGAGGAAGTCCCTGAAGCCGGCGGTATCACCGCGCAGTTCTTTCAACGCGGCAAGCTCAGCTTTCTCGCCACGCGCGCCGTTCCAATTCAGATCGAACCGCTCGGGCGCGCCTACCTGGCAGCGCTCACTGACGGCATCCATGCCAGCTACAGCGTCGATCCCATCGCCCCTCGGCCACCGGGCGAATCCACCACCGTGCGGCTCACGGTCGAAAACACCGGCGCTGCGACGTGGGCGGCCGCTGGCGACGACGCCGTCCAGCTTGGTGTGCGCTGGGCCGACTCCCTTAGACCGTCCTCGCGCGCCACGCCGGACCTGACGTCGCTGCCACACGACATTGCGGCAGGCGGCTCGGCCACGCTCGACATCGCGGTCCAGATGCCCGCCGTCCCTGGTCCTTTCCGGCTCCAGCCGGATCTGCAAACCGGAGGCCAGTGGTTCAGCGCCCGGGCCGTTCCCACGCCAATCGTGGACGCGCCGGCCCACTTGGCCACACCGAACATTCGAGTCGGACTTCTCGACATCAGTCACGACAACCCGGGCGTCGACCAGGCCACCATCTTCTCAACCGCCGGTCTGAAGGTGAGCGACGAAGGCGGCACGGTCCTGGCCCAACTCGGCGAGGACGAGCGCGTCGCCATCCGCCGCGACATCCCCAACGAGCTACACGTGGTCGACCTTCCGGATGGCACGCAGCTCCAGACCGTTGGCAAAGTGTTCATCGATCCTGTTGAAGAGTCCCTGCTGCGCCTGGAAGAAACAGCTCCGCGGCGGACGTATCGCGGGTCGATGGAATTCGCCTGGCTTGCCAGCTATCAGAGCGCCTGGGTCGTCAACAGCCTGCCCATGGAGGACTACCTGTCGGGCCTCGTCGAGCAAAACGACACGATTCCCTGGGAAGCGCTGCGGGCCTCGGCCATTGCCTTTCGCACTTACGCCTACACCGTCCGTGGTGGGCGCCGGGCACGCGGCGCTCTCTTCGATGTCGCCGCGTCTACCCGGCACACCCCCACGCTCTTCACTCGCGATCAGGTCTACCACGGCTACGCCCGTGAACTCTCGGGCACGCGCCTGCGCGACGCGGTTCACGACACGCGCGGCTGTGTATTGACCTACCAGGGAAGTACCATCCACGCCGTGTATTTCTCACGCGCCGACGGCCGTACCCGGAGTTGGCATGTGGAATGGGGCGGTCGCCTGAAGCCCTGGGCCGTGGCGGTTGACGATCCCTATAGCCAGGGGCAAACCCTGCTGGGACACGGGATCGGACTACCCTTGCACAGCGCCAACGCCATGGCCGCCGCCGGCGCCAACGGCGAGCAGATTCTCGCCGCCTACTACACAGGCGTCGACTTTGAGCACCTCTATTGAGACCTAACGCCACGGCCGCCGACCTGCGCGGCTGCGACTTTCTGACGCTGGCTGACCTCTCCCCCGCCCAGATTCAGCGTCTCCTGGATCGCGCGGCCCAACTCAAGGACATGCAGGCAAGCGGGCAGTCCCATCCGCTCCTTTCCGGCTACAGCCTCGCGATGCTCTTTGAGAAGTCCTCCCTGCGCACCCGCACCACCTTCATGGTCGGCATGTCCCAGCTGGGTGGCTTCGCTATCGACCTGATGAACGAACACACCCAGATCGGTGTCCGCGAGTCGATTCCCGACATTGCGCGCAACCTGGAACGCTGGGTCCACGCGCTGATGGCTCGCGTGTACGAGCACCGCACGCTTGAGGCGTTGGCCGCCTGGGCCGACCTTCCAGTCATAAACGGACTCAGCGACCTCGCGCATCCCTGCCAGGCCCTGGCGGACCTCCTGACCGTCCGCGAGCACCTTGGCGGTCTCGCGGGTCGGCGGCTCGCCTATGTCGGCGACGGCTTCAACGTCTGCAACTCGCTGCTGTTTGCCGGCGCACTGACGGGCATGCACGTCCGCGTTGCCGCACCCGTCGGCTACGAGCCCGACGAAGACATGCTGGAGCGCGCCCAGGAGATTGCCGATGAGGGCGGCGGAAGCATCGAAATTGGAAACGACCCTCAGACCGCCGCGACTGGCGCCGAGGTGGTCTACACCGACGCCTGGGTCAGCATGGGCCTCGAACACGAGGCCGCACAGCGACGCGAGGTCTTTGCCCCGTTCCGTGTGGACGCTGCGCTGATGGCGCGCGCGGACCCGCAAGCCATCTTCATGCACTGCTTGCCCGCCCACCGCGGCGAGGAAGTGACCGACGCCGTTCTGGATGGACCCCAGTCGGTGGTCTTCGACCAGGCCGAGAACCGTCTGCACACGCAGAAGGCCCTGTTGGTGGCGGTCATGCGCGGCGACGCCGCGTTCGACGAGCTGGGAGCCTAGGTAAACTGAACCACCGTCGGCGTTGACGATAAGCGGCTCGCGTGGAACAGCTTGAGTACCTTGCAGGTGAGTTTGACTTTGGCGCCGCGATCCAAATATTGCTGGTTGCGTTCCTCTTCAACGCAGTACTCACGCTGATTCGCGGAACTCAGGCCGATCAGTTGCTCCGCGGCTTGCTGGTGGTAGCGGTGGCCTTGTTCGTCATTGGCCGCGTGCTCCAGCTTGATCTCGTCAACTGGATCCTGGACCAGGGAGTGCTGGTCGCGACCTTCGGACTGTTCGTGGTCTTTCAGCCCGAGTTGCGCCGCCTGCTCGAACGCGTCGGGCGCACCGGCTCGCTGGTCGCGCATCCCTTTGGAATGGTCACGCCCGAGCAGACGCAGCAGATGATTGCCGCGGTGGTTGGCTCGGCCGAGGAACTCTCGGCCCGACTCTGGGGCGCACTGATCGTCGTGCAACGTCAAGGCGGGCTCGATGAATTCGCCGGTACGGGCACGCGCCTCGAAGCCAGCCTGTCGCGCAACCTGCTGGTCACGGTTTTTCATCCCGGCTCCGAACTGCACGACGGAGCGATCCTGGTCAACGGCACGGAAGTCGTGGCCGCGCACGTCATGCTCCCGCTCAGCGACGAGCTGGGCCCCCAGGATCACGTGGGCACTCGACACCGCGCCGGCCTGGGCATTACGGAAGCCACCGACGCCGTAGCCGTCATCATTTCCGAGGAAACAGGCGGCATCTCGATGGCTGTTGACGGGCGCCTCGAACGTCATCTCACGCCGGACCAGTTGGGCCGCCGGCTCGAATCGTCGTTCCGGCTTCACACGCGCGGTGCGGGCCTCCAGGGCCTGCCCGCCTGGATTTCGCGCAATAGGTGAACGCCTCCCGGCGCCGGCGCGCCCGTCACATCATCCTGGCGCGCCGGTTTTTCTCGCGAACGCTTGGCGTGCGCTTTCTCGTGGCGCTGGCCTTGTCCGCCCTGGTGTGGGTCGTCTGGACGATCGAGCAGAATCCGGACGACCAGAAACTCTTTAGCGACGACATCCTGGTCGACGAAGTAAACCTCGGCCCCAGCCTCGTGCTGGCCAGCCCGATCGAACCTGTGCTCGTCACCGTGAGCGGACCAAAAGAAAATCTGGGACAAGTCACGGTGCGTCACTTCTCAGCGCGCGTGAACCTGGCCGGCATCGGCGCCGGAGTCCACCAGATTCCGGTGGAAGTAGCGGTGGCGGACGCCGCGATCGAGGTGGTTCAGGTCACGCCCGAAACGGTAACCGTCCAGATTGACCCGTTCGAGGTCCGCGCATTTGAAGTCACCGCACGTTTGGACAGCGCCCCGGCCGTCGGGTTCCTCGCTGAACTCAGCGAGGTCGTCTCCAGTCCTGCCAGCGTGCAGGTGAGCGGGGGAGCGTCCGACGTCGACGAGGTCGCCGCGGTCGTCGTCAACCTAAGTCTGGAAGGCGCCACCAGCGACGTCTCCACGCAGGCCCTGCTGGTGCCGACGGATCGAAGCGGCAATGAAGTCGAAAACGTCCACCTTGATCCGCAGACCGCCGAGGTTCGCGTTCCGATCACTCGCATCACCAGCCGTAAACGCGTTCCGGTCCTCGCCGAAGTTACGGGCAAGGTTGCCCAAGGCTTCTTCGTCACCGATATCAGCGTTGTGCCGACTACCGTGGAGATCCACGGTCAGCCCGACGACATCGAGCGGGTCAGCGCCGTCAGTACCGTCGCCTTGGATGTCGATGGCGCGCGCGGAGATGTCGAAGGCAACGTCGCCTTCGACATCCCGGTTGGGGTCCGAGTGCTGAGCGACGAGCCCACGGCCGCGATCGTCGTCGTCGTGGAACCCCTCGCCGACACCACCACCATCCAGGCGGCCGTCGTGGCCGTCAACGTCGCTCCAGATATCAGCGCCGTCGTGTCGCAGCCCTCCGTCCAGGTAGTCGTCGGCGGCACCGTCGAAACGCTCCAGGAGTTGCGGGCCGGCGATGTCGTTGCGGAACTGGACCTCGCGAACCTAAGCCCCGGTCGTCATCAGCTTCGTCCGGTAATCACGGTTCCGCCAGGCATCGAAATTACGCAGGTGTCCCCGCCGGTGCTGACCGTGGAGTTGCAGCTTGACCAGGACTCCGGCCCGGCGCCCCGGAGCGAGGCCCTGATCGGACCGGGTGGCGCCGTCGCCACTCCCACACCGACCGCCACGCCGACGATCCCAGCCGCACCTCCGCCAATCCGAACGTCGCCAATCAGCTGATCACGCACGCGCTTTCGCGGCGCGCGCCACCGCGCCCTCGTAGAGCCCGGTCAGTGGCGCCGTCAGTCGTTCCCACGAAAGCTCCTCGGTTGCCCGCGCCGAGGCTCGGTCGCGTACGTCCGCCTCTCCCTCGGCCGCCAGCGCGCGCATCACGGCATCCGCCACGGCGTCCGGAGACGCGTCGGCGGCCACGAACCCCGTATCGCCATCGCTGATGAAGGTCAGGGCCTCACCCACGGGCGTTGTCACAACCGGTACGCCGGCGTACATCAGGTCGATATAGCGCGGCGAGCACTTGGCCCGGTTGGCCACGGTGTCAGCCAGCGGCAGCAGCGCCAGATCCACCGCTGCCAGCGCCGACGGTATGTCCGCAAACGCCAGCCAGCCCAGAAACGACATGCGTTCGGCCAGTCCCGAGATACGCATGTCGGCCGACAGGTCGCGTTCCTGGCCGAATTTCCCGGCCCCAAGCACCAGAAAACGTGTCCGTGGCGCCCGCCCGGCAATGGTCCGGATCAGCCTGGCCCACTCCTCGAGGCCATAGTCGAAGAATCGCGTATAGATCAGGATGAGACGCTCGTGGCTGCGAACGCCCAGCGAGCGGCGGAAGGCGCTGCCAGCTCGATCCGGCGCCCAGTTCTCATAGGCCGCCGGGTCGAATCCGTTCGGGAGATGGAGCACTGGGCAGTCCGCGGCAACCGTCCCCGCACGCTCGGCCAGCAGCCGGCTGGCCGCCGTAACGGCGTCGCAGCGCCGCATGCCCAGGCGCTCCTGAATCTCGAACAGTTCCACCAGCGGCCGCGCGTAGTCCTCGTTGCGGCTCCAGCCGTCCCGCCCCTCCCAGTCGTCCATGTCCAGCACGATGGCCGGCCGGTCCCGCCGCCGGGCGATCAGTGTCTGCGCCAGCCCCGACACCGCCTTCGGCTTGAAAACATGCACCAGGTCCGGACGCCACTCCGCCACCAGGTCCGCGGCCGCCCGAGCCAGCCGCCACTGCGTCCAGGCGGCGCCCACCAGACTCGTGCCGTCATAGCGCGGGCGCGGCAGGCACAACACTTCCACCCCGTCGTCCTCCCACTCGTTCCCGTAGGTGTTGGGATCGTCGTACGGCGGCACGATCACGCGCACGCGGTGTCCAACCGCGGCCGCCGCCCGGGCCATGGGCATCACCCGCCGGCCCGTCGTGTTCTTGGGCGCAAACCCGAACGGCGCGATGTAAACGGCGTACATCGGCTATCGACGCCGGCCGCGGACCCACGCCGCGACCGCGCCCAGGCACAAGGCCGCCAGGCTGACTAAGGACACGACCCTTCCCACCTCAAACGGCAGTGATCGGTAGGTGAACTCCACCAGGTGCTCGCCCGCCTCCCGGATCAACACCGCGCGGTGCCCCACGTTCGCCTGCCAAATCGGCTGCTCGACCCCGTTCACATGCGCCTGCCAGCCCGGATACGGTGCGTCCGGCAGCACCAGCACCCGCGGACCCGAAGTTCGCACGCGCAGGCTCACCCGCTCCGGCTCCTCCACAAGCGATTCGACGGTTTCGGCGTCTAACCCGCCAACGGTCCCCGCCGAAGCCAACGCCCGCAACTCCGTGGCGGACGTCGCATCCACCTGTCCCGCGGTCGCGGATGGTCGAAGCAGGCCAATAGCGCGCGCCGCCTCGGCCAGTACGCCCCCGCCGGACTCGATGTCGGCTGCGACCTTCAGCACCGCCCTTCGATCCGGAGCAAAGTCAGACCCGCCAACCAGGTCGCGGGCCTCCGCCTCATCGCGTGCCAGCCGCACGTCGGTCACCAGCCACGCACGCGGTACGGACGTGCCTCGGCGCGACACCACCACCTCGCCCGCCCGCCGGCTCAGGGCCGCCGCCTCGGACCGCAGAGCCAGTGACGTCGATCCGCCGTCCGCATGCAGAAGCGCCATCCCCCGCAGGTCGAATGGCCTTCCGGTGGCGGCAACGACCACTCGCCGTACGTCGATCGGAGCCTCCAATGTGGCCCGGCTCAAGTACGACGGGCGATCAAGACCCGTGCGCGTCGACACAAGGTGCCCCGGACCCAGCACAACCCGCTCCGGGCGCTCGAGGCGACGCGTCAGAGGCAGCGTCACCGTCGTTCCATCTGCCGCGTGCAGCTCAACCCGGCCCGCCGGTCCGGCTGCGACGTCCAGCGGCGCATCAGTCACCACCGCCACCCCCAGCACGTCGTCCAGGATGATTTCGTCGCTTCGCCCGGCCTCGTCGATCCGCCGCCAATAGCCCAGGTCCAGCGTCGCCGCCTCCACCCCCAGCATCGCGTCGGGACTACGAATCACCGACCGCACCCCCAGTCCGTCCAGCACGCGGTCCGCTGGGATGTCCGTAAGCGCCTGCTGGATCAGCAGGTCGGGCGTCGCGCCCGTTCCGGGCAACAGCAGATCGCGAAACTCTACAAAGCTGCGCAGTGGCAAGACCCCACCGTCATAACCATCCGCGGTCGCCAGACCAAAGGCCATGACCAAATTTGGGTTCAGGATCGCGGCGTTCTTCAGCGAAACCAGCAACTCGCGAAACGAGCGCTCCCCCAGGCGGTCGAACCATTCCTCGGCCAGGCGCGCGCGCGCGGCCTGGCTGATCTCGAACGACGGCCGTGCCAGGCTCAGCACGCGGCCATCCCATCCCTGCGTATCCAGCGCGGCTCGTACGCCGGAATCTTCGACATACGCTTCCGGCGGCACGGCCAGTCGCGCCGGCGCGGGCCCCGAAGCCACCACCAGCTCCCCGATCACCAACACCAGAACAAGCCACCGCGTCCATGCCCAGGATGACGTGTACGCCGCCCCCACAACCACCAGCGCCACCAGCCCGGCCACAACCCACGGCTGCCAAATGTCCTCACGTACGGGATGCACAACTCCCAGCACCGCCAGCGGCACGCCCACCGCAACCAGGCCCAGCGCCGCGCCCGCGCCCCGCCGCACGTGGTTGGCGGCCAACCCGCGACGCCCCAGCAATTCAGCCCCCTGCGCCCCCAGCAACGCCGCCGCCAGGATGCCCGGCAGCAGCCAGCGCGGCGGCACGCGGAACAGATCGAATCCTGGAATCAGGCGGTGCGCCAGCGTGAACAGCGGCGTGGCCGGGCCAACCGCCAGAATCAGCGTCGCGGCCAGCGTTGCAACAAACAACAACGTGCGCGCCCGTCGCGGCCGCGCCGCCACCCCCAGCACTGCCAGGATGATCCCGGTCAACCCGATGTGCGCCACGAATTCCGTGCTTGACGGCAATGTCGTGAACGTCGGCAGCAACGCGCCCAGGAACTCGTCCCCCGGCAGCGAAAACGATGCCGCTTCGTGTAGCGGCAGTCCCCCCGACCGAATGCCATGACGCGTGACCTCCAGCGTCGGCAACAGCTGCACCGCCGCCAGCAACACGCCGCCAACCCCGGCCGCCGCCCACGCCAGCAAGCCGCGCGCGGCCCCCGCCAGCCGTCCGCGCCGTGATCGGTCGCCGTCCGCTCCTCCCGCGGTCAGCGCGTAGACCAGCCCAAACACCAGGCTCATGTACGCCACCTGTGGATGCCCGGCCAGCAGCAGCAGCGCGGTCACGGGCGGCAACGCCAGCCAGGCCCGGCGCTCTCCCGCCACCGCACGGTCCAGTGCCAGCAGCAGCCACGGCAGCCAGGCCGCGGCCGACACCTGGTTCACGTGGCCTGACTGCGCGACGAAGTAGCCGCCGAGCGCAAACACCGCCGCCCCGGTCGCCGCCGCCGGCCAGCTCAGACGCAACCCTGTCCGCGCCAGCGCCAGCGTTCCCGCGGCCGCCCAGCCCACGTGGAGCACCAGCGCCACGCTGATCGCCCGCTCGGGACTCAAGCCCAGCAACAACCAGTTCGGCAGATAGAAAACGGCCGCCTGCGGGTTCGCCAGGAACGGAGCGCCCATGAACAGGTCCGGGTTCCACAACGGAATCCGTCCAGCGCGCAGCGCGTCGAACACCCCGGCCCAGTAGGGATAGAAATAGGTCTGCGTGTCGTAGCCGGCCACGACCAGACCTTCGAAAATCAGTCGGCTGTAGGTGAGCAGCAAACCCGCCGTCAGCAGCGCGGCCGCCAGCAACGGCGCTCCCAGCGAGTGGGGGATTCGAAGGCGCAGCCCCCGGGCAAGAACGCCCTGCATGGGGGTTGAGCGGGCCTCCCCTAGATCTCTTCCGCCAGAATGATCGCCTCGGCGATATCTCGCATCGAGCGGCGCCGGTCCATGCTCAGCTTCTGAATCCGCTTGAATGCGTCTGGCTCCGAGAGCCCCAGCCGCGTCATCAGCAGCCCCTTGGCCCGTTCCACCACCTTGCGGGTCTCCAGTTGCTCCGTCAGGCTCTGCACATCGCGGCTAACCGCCTCGAACTCACCGTACCGAGAGATCGCCACGGCGATAGCTGACTCCAGGTCCCGGTCGCGCAGGGGCTTCAGCACGTACCCAATCACCCCCACCTCGCTGGCGCGTTCCACCAGTTCCCGCTCACTATGCGCCGTCACCAGCACCACCGGCGCAATGTGCTCCGCGGTGAGCGCCCGCGCCGCTTCGATTCCGTCCAGCCCGGGCATTTTGATGTCCATCACCACAAGGTCGGGTCGCAGCTCGCGAGCCATTCGCACCGTGCTCTCGCCGTCCCCTGCTTCACCAACAACCTGATGCCCGGAGGCCTCCAGCCGCTCCTTGAGGTCGAGCCGGATGATCGTTTCGTCTTCAGCGACGATGACTCGCAAACTCAAGCGAGTTCCTTTCCCGTGAGTCAGCGCCCGCGCGCCCGGCGGACGTGTCAGGCAAGCCTACCAGCGACGACACCTCAGTCGGACACGACCCGCGGGCGCCCCCGCATTGACCGCCGATTGGCACTACATCTAGTATCCGCTCACTGCGGCGCCCAACATGTGCGCCAACTCTCGCTCGGCGGGCCCGCGCCACCGGTTTCGTCGCCAGGACTTCGGAGATCGTCGCGTGAACGTTACCTGCCTGCAAGAAAACCTCAACCGCGGGTTAAACCTCGTCAGCCGGGCCGTCGCCGCTCGCAGCCCGCTGCCTGTGCTCAGCAACGTCTTGCTGGCAACCGAGGATGGCGGCCTCAAGCTTGCGGCCATGAACCAGCAAATGGCCATCTCCGTCTGGACTGGTGCCAGCATCCAGACCGAAGGCGCCATCACCGTCCCCGCGCGCCTGCTGTCGGACTTCATCGGCCAGCTGCCGGAAGGCGTCGTCGCACTGGAACTGGACGCTGAAACCGACACCCTCAAGGTGTCGTCCGGACGCTTCCGCGCCAAAATCAAAGGCATCGACGCCGACGAGTTCCCGCCCATCCCGGAAGGCGACACCGAACGCGAACTCGAAATGCCCACCAGCGTCTGGACCTCCATCATTGAGCAAGTCGTCGTGGCGGCGGCCCAGGACGACAGCCGGCCAGTGCTCGCCGGCGTCAGCCTGACGCTGGGCCCCGACTACGTAGAACTGGCCGCGGCGGACGGCTACCGCTTGGCCGTGCGCCGGGTCGCCGCCGAGACCGGACTCACGGAAGCCACGCAGATCGTTGTGCCCCGTGCCGCGATGGTGGAACTCTCGCGCATCCTGACCGACGACCCGGGAGCCGTCACCATCGGCCTTACGGCCAACTCCTCTTCCGTGCGCTTCAGCACTCGCGCCGTTTCGCTCGTCTCACAGCTCATCGATGGCCAGTTTCCCGCCTACCAGCAACTGGTTCCGGATTCGGACAACATGGAGACCCGGGTCGTCGCGGACACCGCGGCCGTCACACAGGCCACCCGCATCGCCGCCCTCTTCGCCCGCGACGGTCAGAACGTCATTAGGGCCTCGATCGAAGGCGACGACGACGGCGGCCGCCTGGTGCTCTCCGCAAACTCGGTGGAACTCGGCGAGAACCAGGGCGAAGTCGAGGCCGAAGTCTCCGGCGACAAGACCAACGCCCAGATCGCTTTCAACTACCGCTTCCTCTCCGATTGTCTGGGCACGGTCAAGTCAGAGCGCGTGTCAATCTCGCTGGCCGGTCCCACCAGTCCGGGTCTGGTCCGCCAGGTGGACAAGGACGGCGAGGACATGCCGTCGTTCAGCCACGTCATCATGCCCATGCACACGGTGTCGTAGGTCGGCGCCATTCCACCAGCCGCCGACGCCGCGCACCGAACCAGCCTAAGTCTCCCCGCGTGACCGCCAACCTTCGCTGGACCACGCAGCGCGTGCCCGTTGTGGGCGCTCGAGCCATGATCTCCAGCGGGCACCCGCTCGCCACGGAAGCCGGCCTGCGCACCCTGCGCGACGGCGGCAACGCCTTCGACGCCGTAGTAACCGCCGCGGCCGTCATTGCGGTGGTCGAGCCCGGCACCAACCACGTCGGCGGCGATGTGTTCGCCATCTGCTTGCCGGCCGGCGCCCAGGACCCGGACGCCATCAACGCCAGCGGCCCTTCGCCCGCTGGCCTCACCGTTGACGCCTTTGACGACGAAATCCCGCCGTTCGGCATCAACTCGGCCACCGTCCCCGGCGCGGTCAGCGCCTGGGAAACGATCCTTGACCGCTACGGCTCAATCAGCCTGGCCGATGCCCTCGGTCCCGCCATCGAATACGCCCGGACCGGGATGCCCGTCGACCCTGACACCGCCCAGGCCATTGCGGACGCGGGCCCCGCGCTTGCCCAATACCCCGCCAGCGCGCGCAGCTTTCTACCCAACGGCGCCCCACCCCGGCCCGGCTCGCTGCTGGTGCAGCCCGACCTGGCCGAAACGCTGCGGCAAATTGCGCACGGCGGCGCCGACGGCTTCTACAAGGGACCGTTCGCCGACGCCCTGGTTCGGGCCTCGGCCCGCGAGGGCGGCGCCTTCACCCATCGCGACCTCGCCGCCTACCGTTGCGAGGTGCTGCCACCGCTCCGCACCTACTACCGAGGCCTCGAAGTCCTGGAACAGCCCCTGCCCTCGCAGGGATTCCTGGTGCTCGAGCAACTCAACATTGCCGAGGGCTTCGAACTGGCCGCCTTCGAGTTCGGCAGCGCCGATGCCCTCCACATCATGGCCGAGTGCAAAAAGGCCGCCTTCGCCGACCGCCTGGCGCACGTCGGCGATCCGCACTGGAACCAAATCCCCATGGAGCGGCTGCTCAGCAAGGAATTTGCCGCCCAGCGCCGCATGTCCATCGACCCCGTCCGAGCCGCCCAACACGTGTCGGCTGGCGATCCCAGCGCCGTCGGCGGCGACACCACCGCCATCTCGGCCGTCGACGCCGCCGGCAACGCCATCACCTTCATTCAGAGCGTGTTCACCAGCTTCGGCTCGGCCTACGTGGTACCCGGAACCGGCGTCCTGCTCAACAACCGCATGCGCGGCTTCTCGCTTGATCCCGCCAGCCCCAACGTCTTCCAGGGCGGCAAACGGCCCATTCACACCCTCAACACCTACATGGTTCGGCGCGAAGACCAGCTGGTCCTGCTGGGCTCGTCGCCCGGCGGTCAGTACCAGGTCCAAACCAACTTCCAGGTAATCTCCAACGTCTTCGACCACGGCATGCACTGGCAGGCCGCCATCGACGCCCCTCGCTGGTATCACAACGAGGACACCGGTGATCTGATGCTCGAAGACAGATTCGATGCCGACGTGCTGACCGATCTGGAGAACCGCGGACACTCAGCCCGACGCGAACTGCCGTTCACCGTCTTTTCACGCGCCCAAGGGGTTATGCTCGACCCGGATACGGGCGCGCGGATCGGTGCGACCGACCCGCGCTGGCACGGCCAGGTGCTCGGGTTCTAGCGCCGTCCACGACAATACGCTGCCCGTATCGGATCCCGAGCCGCCCCCGCTGAGTTGAGGAGCCGCGTGTCGACCACGACCGACCCGCAATCGCCGCCGGCCATGGGCAACGCTCGCACCTGGCTGGTGCTCACGGTCGCATTCTTCTCCGGCATGTCAGTGCTGGCCGTGGAGATCAGCGCCTCACGGCTGCTGGCCCCGTTCTTTGGAACCAGCATCATCATTTGGTCCGTCGTCATCGGACTCACGCTGCTCTATCTGTCCATTGGCTACTGGATCGGCGGACGCCTCGCCGACCGGCGGCCAGACGAAAACATTCTGTACAACATCGTCGGAATCGCATCGTTTCTCGTCGGGCTGGTTCCGTTCATGTCAAAGCCCGTGCTCTCGGTGTCGTCCCAGGCCATCGCCTCCCTCAACGGCGGCCTCTTCTTCGGTTCGCTGGTCGGTGTCCTGCTGCTGCTCGCGGTCCCCCTCACCATGCTCGGCATGGTGTCGCCCTTCGCCATCCGCCTGGTCACCACCGACGTGCGGCAGGCCGGCAAACGCGCTGGCCAGGTCTTTGCCGTCAGCACCATCGGCAGCATCCTTGGCGCCTTCATACCCGTGCTGCTGCTGATCCCCACGGTCGGCACGCGCTCAACGTTCCTCATTTTCGCGGTGCTGCTGTTGAGCCTGGCGCTCATTGCTACAAGCATCGGCCGGCGCCGCCTCCTATACGGTGCGCTGCTTGCAATCCTTGTCGTTCTCTGGATCGCGGTGGACCCCGGCCCCGTCCGGCCCGCGGACGGCCTGCTGGTGGAAGGCGATTCCGCCCTTCAATTCTTCCAGGTCATCGACAGTCCCGCCGTTGGTCGCCGCCTCGTCCTGAACGAGGGCATCGGCACCCACTCGATCTATCACCCCGACCGCCTGCTCACCAACGGTCCCTGGGACTACTTCCTGCTCGCCCCCATGATCGGCGGGCAACAGCCGCGGGAGGTCGATTCACTTCTGATCATCGGGCTGGGCGGCGGCACGGTTTCCAAGCAATTCACGACGGTCTACGGCGCTGACGTGGCCATCGACGGCGTTGAGATCGACGACCGAGTGATCGACCTCGGTCGCAAGTACTTCGACATGAACGAACCCAACCTCAAGACCTACGCGGAGGACGGCCGAACCTTCCTCCAGCGCGTGGACCGCCGCTACGATGTCATCGCCGTGGACGCCTATCGGCAGCCGTACATCCCGTTCCATCTGGTCACCCAGGAGTTCTTCCTCGCCGCCCGTGACCACCTCAATGAGACCGGCGTCCTGGCCCTCAACGCCGGCCGAACCGCCACCGACTTCCGCCTGGTGGAGGTGTTATCGGAAACCATGCGCTCGGTGTTCCCGCACGTCTACGTCATCGACCTGCCCTCGGGCTTCAACAACAGCCTCGTCTACGGCTCGCTGCACCCCATAACCGGAGCTGAGGTTCGCGCCGGCGCCCAGGTTGATCCCAGGCTTGCCGAGATCGCCGCCCGCCCCTGGGAGCTGCGCGAAGTCAACCGCGCCGACACCGTGTACACCGATGATCTGGCGCCCGTCGAGCGCCTCATCGATGACATCGTCGTTCGCGAAGCGCTGCACGGCGCGGCCGGTCGCCGCCGCTGATTCAGACCTCCGTGCAACAACTCGCGACGGGCGTTGCTCGTCCCTCAATCGCAGGAGAGTCCCACCAATGCCCTCGCTGATCCCCGCCCTGCACCCAGCCACTGTTGCCCAGGTCAACGACCTCGTCGCCTTTCTTGCCGCCGCCGCCGCCGCCGGATTCCGAGCGGCCGACTTCAGCATGCCGAACGCCCGAACGCTCGAGATCGCCGACGGCCGTGACGCCGTCATCGAAGCGTTCGAGTCCCGTGGCATTCAACCCGGCGCCTGGGGCTCTGGCGCCCAGATCATCGGCCCGCACGCCGAGTTCGACGCCAGCCTCGCCACCGTGGCCGACAACGCGTCGCTCGGCGCCGCGCTGGGTGCGCGCGTCACCGCCGTGGTTGTGCCCAACCGGACCGATATGCCCCGCGACGAGGCGCTCGACCTGCTCGCCATGCGTATTGGCGACGTGGCCGACACCGCCGCCGGTGAGGGTGTGGCGCTCAGCCTCGAATTCATCGGCCCAAACATATGGCCCGAGCAGCCGTTTGAGTTGTTCTCCGGCATTCAGGGAACGCTGGACCTGATCGAACGCGTGGGCCGCGTGAACGTCGGCATCCTCTTCGACACCTACCACTACCACTGCGGTGACAGCGAGCTTGCGGATATCGCCGCGGCCGGCCGCGCCATCAACCACGTCCACCTCAATGACGCCCCACCGGGCGATGCAAGCACGTTTGACGACTCGGTGCGCCGCCTGCCCGGCGATGGCGTCATGGACCTTGCAGCCATCACGACAGCCCTCAAAGCCGCGGGCTATCGGGGTCCGGCTGGTGTCGAAATCTTCAACGACGACCTGCGTGCATTACCCCTGGCCGAAGGCGCCGCCCGCGTCGCCGCCGCCTGCCGCCGCGTCTTCGGTCAGCCCTAACGACTCGTTGAACGCCGAGGCGTAGGGACGATCGCGCCAATCAGCCGCCGGTCGCTGGACCCAAGAGCCGATCCACCGCAACGAGAACGCCGGCGGCAACGCTGACGACCAGCACCGTCCACTGCATTGTGCGAATCTGAACCTGGCTGATGGCTGCCGTGAGCCGGATTTCGAGATCCTTGATGTCGGCCTGCGTCGAGGTCCTGTGGTCAAAAAGTGTCTCCTGGATCGCCGCCCTGAATTCTCTGGATTCCGCCGCCAGCGCCGACCTGAACTCAACGAATTCGGTCTGTATCGCCGACCTGAACTCAGCGAACTCGGTCTGCATCGCCGACCTGAAGTCAGCGAATTCGGTCTGCGTAGCGGCCGTGAACTCGGCAAGTTCCGCCTTTGTCGCGACATGTTCATAGTCACCTTCAAGACGGATGACGCGTTCCTCAATAGACACCGCTGTCATTCCAGCGTCCCCTGTCCGCCCGTTTTGTAACGTGCACGATGCCCAATTCTAAACGGCGCTGGGACTGTTCTGGAAGCTAGTGGGGTCGCGAGCCGAGACAATCGGAACGGCGTCCGCGATCCCGATCCTCCCGAATCGGTGCTTTCGATGGGATCCGCGGTCCAGCGCCCGGCTCGGCTCGCAGTCGCTCGGTCAACGCCCGAAATGCCTGCATCCGTTCGCGCATGCAATCCTCGCTGGCCTGGTCGACGAATTCGCTGACTCCATTCTGCTGGGATACCGGCCGTGCGGCGGGAATGCGCTTCAATCGTCCTTCGCCGTCAGCATCCATGCGGGCCACCCGGAGATTCCCAATTGGGGTTTCCCTTCGCCTGCTCGCAATACACGAGACGCACGGGCTGGCGAAGACGCCGTCAACCGGTCGCAAAGACGAATGTCGTGCGACCCAACCGTTGCGCACCGCACGTGCCAGCGAATAGTTCCGTTGCATCGCCCACCGCGTCCACCGCATCCTGTATCAGTCCTCAACGGTCCATCCCGAAAGGCACGCATCGCGTATGCCTAGTCCGGCACACATTTCCAGGCGCCGCCTGGCCGCGCTCCTGGCCAGCGGAAGCGCCGTTCTGATTGCCGGCTGCGGAGAATCCGCACCTCCCGCGTCGACGCCGACACCGGGAGCGCTAGGCGCACCGACGACTACGACACCGACAACACCACCCGCGCGGACGGCGAGTTCGCCGACGCCTTCGGCGCCCGTCACCGTCGCCGCGGCCCCGTCAGCCGCCACCGCCGCGCCTGCAACGCCGCCCGTCGCACCGGTTGCCACCGTTGCCGCCCCGCGACCTACCCGAACACCGCCGACGCAGACCGAGGCGCGCACCGCCACGCCACCGCCGGAACGGACGCCGACACCCACGCCCAGCCCCTCGCCAACCCCGCCGCCCCTACGTTCACCGCTGACCGGTCTCGAGATCAGCCCCGAGGCCAAAGCCCTGCGCGTCGTGGCGGTCAAGATCGACAACGCGATCGAAGCCCGTCCCCAAAGCGGCCTCAGCACGGCCGACATCGTTTACGAGCACGTCACCGAGGCCTCGGTCACCCGCTACACCGCCTTCTTTCTGGACAGCGACGTCGAGCGCGTCGGCCCGATCCGCAGCTCCCGCTTCGTCGACCGCGACCTGGTCCAGCAGTTCGACGCGCTTCTCGCCCACGTGGGCGCAAGCCCACCGGTGATGAATGACCTGCGTTCGTCCCCGGCGGCCGACGTGGACCAGTTCTTCTATGACGAGACTCGCCCCTACTTCCGAATTCCCAGCCGACCCGCCCCCTTCAACATGTACGCCAGCCTGCCCGCGCTGCGCGATGTCGGCGCCCGGCGCCATCCCGAACGGCGCGAGATTCAAGGCTTCCTCTTCTACGACGCCGACCCAAAACTCGGCTCGCTCACGCATCTCACCATTCCGGCCGGGCCTCGAAACAACTATCAGGCCGAGTACGTATTCAACTCGTCCACGCGCCGCTGGCGCCGCTCACTCGGGGGCGCGCTCGACATCGACGCCTTCACGGGCGAGGCTCTCGCGGTGGAGAACGTCATCGTTCAGTGGGTTCCGGCCCGTCTCACCGAGTTCGACGAAGACGCCTACGGCAACAAGTCGCTCTGGATCGGCACCACCGGCGAAGGTCCCGTGTCCGTCTTTCGCGACGGCTCGCGCTTCGACGGAACCTGGCGCCGGGCCTCGGAGACCGACGTGACCGAGTTTCTGAAATCTGACGGTTCCCCGCTCGAACTCCGCCCCGGCCGAACCTGGATACATCTACTGACCGGCTCTGAGGCTGTGGAAGCCCTGTGACAGCCAAACATGTTCCTGCCACCGCCGACCCGAGAGGAATGACCGATGCCTGACCTTCCAAGAGTCTTCGTACCGCTGCAGCACGCCCACCGCTTTCTCCCTTATGTCCACGTCGTTGAGGAGGCCGGCGGTCAGGTTGACTTCGCCGACATGACCAACCCGGAGACACGCCGAACTGCTTTGGGGCGCGCCACTGCCGGCGCGGTCGGTCTCGATGCGTTTAACGCCGAGGACTTCGCCATCGCCCCGCAACTGCGCGCCATCGTGACCTGCACCACTGGCGTCGATCCCATCGACCTGCAGGCGGCCACGGACCACGGCGTCATGATTGGCAACACACCCGACCTTTGCATTGAGGAAGTCGCCGACCACACCCTCATGCTCCTGCTGGCCTGTTACCGACGCCTGCCGCGCACCATCCACCTGAGCCGCTCGGCTGCTCCCAGTCGCACCGGCCTGATCGACCCGAAGAGTCCCTGGCCGCGCCTCCGCGGTCAGGTAGCCGGTTTGCTGGGCTTCGGCAACATCGCCCGTGCCGTGGCGACGCGCTGCCAGCCCTTCGGTTTGCGCGTCATCGCCTACGACCCGTACGTCGACCCGGCGATTGCGGAAGACCTAGGCGTTGAACTCGTCGGCTTCAACGACGTGCTGGCGGAGGCGGACTATCTCTGCGTCCACCTGCCGCTCAACCCGGCCACCCGCCACTGCGTCAATGCAGAGGCCTTCGCGCGCATGCAACCCACAGCCTTCGTCATCAACACCGCCCGCGGCCCCCTGATCGACGAGGCGGCCCTCGTCGCCGCGCTCCAGGCGGGCACACTCGCCGGCGCCGGGCTGGATGTGACGGAGACCGAGCCAGTCACCGACGACAATCCACTGTTGGCGATGTCCAACGTGCTGGTCACACCGCACTCGGCCGGCCATTCGCGCGAATCGTCGGCCTGGGGGCCCGAAAGCGCCCTGCGCTGCGCCGCCGCGGTCATCCAGGGTGGCCGGCCGCGCTCGATTCAGAACCCCGCCGTGCTGGACCGGCTCGAAGCCTCGCCCCCGCCCGCGTGAACCGCTTGCCTCCCGTTCGCGGTGAGTGCGTCGCCCGTTCATGGTGCGCGTGTCACCCGCTCGTGGTGAGCGCGTCGCCCGTTCGTGGTGCGCGTGCCGCCCGCTCGTGGTGAGCGCGTCGAACCATGAAGTCTCCGGCCCGAAACCTCGCCGGCGCTAGCCGCTAATGCCCGTTCGCTTCACCGCCTACGGCGGGGCCCACGAAATCGGTGGCAATAAGCTCCTGCTCGAGGACGGCGACTGGCAGGCGCTCTTCGATTTCGGGATGTCGTTCGGTGCGCTCGGCAAGTACTTCGAGGAGTTTCTGAGGCCCCGCACCGTCCGCGGGCTGTCGGACTACCTCTTGGCCGACCTGCTCCCGCCGCTGGAGGGGCTCTATCGCGACGACTTGAACGCGCTGCCGGAGCACGCCGCGATCTGGAGCCGTCTTCGCGACCGGCCGGCCTACCGCGACGACCTGGACCCCCGCGCGGTTCTCCTCAGCCACGCCCACGCCGACCACGTCGGCTACATCTCCCTTCTCCGACCCAACATCCCCGTGGTGACCGGCGCCCTGACTGCCGTGATTGCCAAGGCCATGCAGGACGGCGGACAGAGCAGCGATGACGGACAAACCGTCTTCTACCGCCCTCGCACGCCCAGGGACGACCTCCTGGTCACCGACCCCAAGGCCGCTTATCAGCAACGCCCCTGGGAGATGCTTGCCGGCAACGAATGGACGCCCGACGCGGCTGCCTACTGGGCACGGCGCTATGCCAAGTCAGGCCCCGAACCCCGTACGTCCGCCGTAGCCACCGGAATCCGCGATGTTGACGGCCACCAGGTCCGCGCGTTTCCTGTTGACCATTCCATCCCCGGAGCCCATGGCTTTGCCGTCGAGACCTCGGCCGGCTGGGTGGGATACAGCGGCGACATCCGCATGCATGGCCGCCACGCCGACAAGACCTGGGCCTTCGCCCACGAACTGGCCAGGCTCGACCTGGTTGCCCTCATCTGCGAAGGCACCCAGGCCGCCAGGCCGCGCGGCGCCACGGAATCCGACGTACGCGCTCGCGCTGTTGACCGCGTCCGGCAGACCCAGGGCCTGGTCGTCGCCGATTTCGGCCCCCGCAACATTGAGCGGTTGGTGATCTTCCTTGCCGCCGCCCACCACGCCGATCGCCGGCTCGTCGTCCTGATGAAGGACGCGCTGCTCCTCAAGGCCATGCACACCGTCGACTCCGCAACGCCTCTGCCGTCGGCCGCGGCGGGTCTCCTGATCTACGACGACCGACGAGCCATGTCCACCGCCTGGCAGGATGAAGTCACGGATGAGTTTGCGGACGCCCTGATCTCTCCGTCCGCCATCCGCGCAGACCCCGGCTTATACGTCCTTTGCCTCAGCTTCTTCGACGTGACCCGCCTGCTTGACCTCGGCGAAATGTCGTCCGGCGCCTGGATCTACTCCTCCAGCGAGCCTTACGACGAAGAATCTCAGCTCGATATGCGGCGCCTGCGCAACTGGACGAACCTCCTGGGGCTGGATTTTGTCGGCGGCGCGTCGGAATCCGAGGCCGAAGCCGCCGGCTTCCACGCCTCTGGCCACGCCAGCGGCCCCGACCTTCAGCGCTTCATCCAGATCGCAAACCCGCGCGCGCTGATCCCTGTTCACCTCCAGGCAGATGGCATGAATTTCTACCGCCAGGCCTTCCTCAATTCGTCCATTCAGGTCCTCGAAACGCGCTGGGGAGAGCCGTTGATCATTGGCTAAGGCCAACGAGCTATTGACGGGGCAGGCCCCCGCGCCCCACCATCGACCAAACCGCCACCCAAACCCAAGGCTGATGTCACGCCGCGTCATTGACTGCACCAAGGTTCTTCGGCATGGCGCCGCCGCGGGCTTTACCGCCCGCGAGTTCGAGCGCGCCGGCGAGCCCCAAACGCTGGTTCACCGAATCGAAATGGACGCCGACATCGGCACCCACGTCCTGGCCCCGCGTCGCTACGCCCGCTGGGGATCCGACTTGGCAGACCTGGCCCCTGAGTCGTTCTTCGGCGAAGGCCTCGTCGCGCACATCGAAGTCACCGCCGACGCGCCCGACATTGACTCCAACCGTCTTGAAGACGCCTGTGGCCGCGACCTCCACAGCCGCGACATCGTCGTCATCGCCGCGCACGGCGAGGGCGTCGTCCCCTGCTTCACGGCCCAGGCCGCCCAATGGCTGTTTGTCCGTGGAGCCAAGCTGGTGGCGCTGGCGGACGGCGTCTGCGTTGGACGCGAAGAGGATCCCAACGACGAGCGCGTAATCCTTAGCACCCTGCTCGAAACCGATGTCCCCGTTGTGCGCGGACTCGTCAAGACCGACCAGCTCAGCACCGAGCGCATGGCCTTCATGGCCCTCCCCGCGCCCGCCGCCGACGTCACCGCCTGGCCCGTTCGCTTCATCGCGCTCGACCCCGGCCTCGCTCCCGCCCCTGAAGCCTCATCCGAGGATGCCGACGCAGACGAAACCGAAGCCACCGACGAGCTGGCGGACCCCGAAACCGCCGACGACCCGGCCGACGACGCGGCCGGCGCCGCGCCCGTGGCATCGACGGAACCGACCGAACCAACCGAACCAACCGAACCAACCGAACAATTTGCTCATCCTCACTACCTCCAAGGCCATGCACACTACCGATGTACCGGCCAACCAACGATCACGATGTCCGCGATTCTGCATCCAGCGCGTCCACTTTGCGATAGCCACGGGGCAAGACGAGCCCGCGGCTCCCTCGCGGTCCGATGTACTTGCGCAAGGCGATCGGTCGCAGCCGCATGTACCTCTGACCGGAATCAACTCTCACCAGCTGGCGCTTGGCGAACGCACATACAGCCACCAGGTGCAGGCCCTCGCCAGCGGGCAACCCGAGAATCTTGTTACCCCGCCCCCGCGCCAGCTCCGGGAGTTCATCCAGGGGGAACGCAAGCAACCGCCCGTCGCTGGACACGGCCGCGAGATATTCCTGTTCCGGCTCGATCTTCACTGCCGGCAAGACATCGCCACCCCCGGGAACGCTCAGCACCGCCTTGCCGGCCTTGGTCCGGGAGTGCAGGTCGCTCAGTTTCACGACAAAACCATAGCCGGCCGTGGTGGCGAGCACCCAGCGGTCCTCGGGGTCGCCGATGAGTACCGTCTTGAAACTCGAACCGTCGGGCGGATTGAGCCGTCCGGAGAGCGGCTCGCCCTGCCCCCGGGCCGAGTGCAGCGTGTGGGCCGGCAGGCTGTACGCGCGGCCCGTACTGTCCAGAAATACCGCCAGTTGATTGCTGCGGCCCTTGACAGCGGCGAGGAACCCGTCCCCTGAACGGTAGTTCAGCGCCGTGGGGTCCACCTCATGCCCCTTGGCCGCCCAAACCCAGCCGTGCTCGGAAAGCACCACCGTAACCGGCCCGCTGGCGACCAGATCCGACTCGCTGATGACCTGGGCCGCGTCCTGTTCCTCGACCCTGGTGCGCCGCGGGTCGCCGTGTTCCTTGGCCAGTGCCGATAACTCGTCCTTGATCAGTGTCGTTAATCGGTCGCGAGATCCCAGAGTCTCCTCCAGGGCGGCGCGTTGTTCCGCCAGCGTGGTCTGCTCGCCGCGAATCCTGACCTCCTCAAGCCTCGCCAGGTGGCGCAACCGCAACTCCAGCACCGCTTCGGCCTGCGCATCGCTGAGCTGAAACCGGGCCATCAGCACCGGCTTCGGCTTGTCCTCGGTGCGAATGATCTCGATGACTTCGTCGATGTTGAGATAGGCTGTCAGCAAGCCATCGAGGATGTGCAGGCGCTGTGTGACGCGTTCGAGCCGGTGGTGAAGCCGCCGTTTGACCGTATCGGTGCGGAACTTGAGCCACGCTCCAAGCAGACCCTTGAGTCCGAACACGGCTGGCAGGCCATCCAGTCCGATGACGTTGATATTTACCCGCACGGTCCGTTGCAGGTCGGTCGTCGCGAACAGATGCCCCATGAGCGGTTCGATGTCGACGCGGCTGGAGCGGGGCACGAGGACAAGTCGCGTTGGATTCTCATGGTCCGATTCGTCGCGAAGATCCTCCATCATGGGGAGCTTCTTCGCGCGCATCTGCGCGGCAATCTGTTCCAGCACCTTGGCCCCGGACACCTGGAAGGGCAGTTCCGTAATGACGATATCGCCGTCCTGCACCTCGTACCGGGCGCGCAGCTTCACTCCACCCGTACCGGTACGATAGATCGCGGCGATGTCTGCGGGCGGCGAAATCAACACGCCGCCGGTGGGGAAATCCGGGCCCTTGATGTGCCGCATGAGCTGGTCAGTGGTGGTTTCCGGGTGATCGAGCAACCTGATCAAGGCGGCCGCGACCTCACGAAGATTGTGCGGCGGCACGTCCGTGGACATGCCCACGGCGATGCCGCTCGTTCCGTTCAACAGCAGATTCGGGAGCTTCGCCGGCAGCAGCGTGGGTTCGCGGAGCGTGCCGTCGAAATTTGGCGCCCAATCCACGGTGCCCTGATCCAGTTCCGCGAGCAGTACCTGCGCATAGCGGGTGAGGCGCGCTTCGGTGTAGCGCATGGCTGCGAACGACTTGGGATCGTCCTGGGAACCCCAATTGCCGTGTCCGTCGACGATGGGATGGCGGCAGGCAAACGGCTGGGCCATGTGCACCATGGCTTCGTAGCAGGCCGAATCGCCGTGGGGATGAAATTTGCCGATGACGTCGCCCACGGCCCGCGCCGCTTTCTTGGGCTTGGACGACGCGGACATCCCGAGATCGCTCATGGCGTAGACGATGCGGCGCTGCACCGGTTTGAGGCCGTCGCCGATGTGCGGCAGCGCCCGGTCCAGGATCACGTACATGGAGTAGTCCAGGTACGCTTTCTCCGAAAATTCCGCCAGCGGGACCCGTTCGATCCCCTCGAAATTCAATTCCTGTTCAAGCATCGACTCATCCTCGTTTGGCTCGCACGCCTGTCCGCATTCGGCCTCGTATCGGCGGGGGTTGACATCGGTGCGCTATACATCGGCCAGATTACCCTTCTCCCGCAGCCACTCCCGGCGGTCGGCGGCGCGTTTCTTGGCAAGAAGCATGTCCAGCATGCGATCGGGGTTGTCCTTTTCCGTCACCGTCAACTGGATCAGCCGCCGGGTTTCCCTTGCCATCGTCGTCACACGAAGTTGGGAAGGATTCATTTCTCCCAAACCCTTGAAGCGAGTCACGGTCAACTTGCCCTTCTTGCGCTGCGCCTCGATCCGGTCGAGCAGCATGTCCCGCTCCGCCTCATCCAGTGCGTAGTGCACCTCCTTGCCCACGTCGATCCGGAACAGCGGCGGCATGGCCACGTAGATGCGCCCGGCCTCGACCAGGGGCCGGAAATGGCGCAGAAACAGCCCGCACAGCAACGTGGCAATGTGCAACCCGTCGGAGTCGGCATCGGCGAGGATGCAGATCTTGTGATATCGCAGGCCGTCCAATTGCTCGCTGGCCGGATCCACTCCCAGTGCAAGGCTGATGTTGTGCACCTCCTCGGAGCGCAGCACCTCCCCGGAATCCACCTCCCAGGTGTTGAGGATCTTGCCCCGCAGCGGCATGATCGCCTGGGTTTCGCGATCGCGCGCCTGCTTCGCCGATCCCCCCGCCGAATCCCCTTCGACGAGAAACAGTTCCGTGGCGGCCGGTTCCTGAATCGTGCAGTCGGCCAGCTTGCCGGGTAATTGCGGGCCGGAGACGACGCGCTTGCGGACGATTTTCTTGGCGGCCTTGAGCCGGACCTGGGCTCTTTCGATCGCCTGCCGGGCGATCTCGTCGCCGGATTCCGGGTGCTGATTGAGCCAGAGCGCAAAACTGTCCTTGACGATACTGCTGACGAACCCGGCGCATTGCCGCGACCCCAGGCGCTCCTTGGTCTGCCCGGAGAACTGCGGGTCCTCCATCTTGACCGAAAGAATGTACGCCACCCCCTGCCACACATCCTCGGGAGCCAACTTGACTCCGCGGGGAAGGAGGCTGCGAAAATCGCAGAATTCGCGCAACGCTTCGGTGAGGCCGGCGCGCAATCCGTTGACGTGGGTTCCGCCCAGGGGCGTGGGGATGAGATTCACGTAGCTGTCGGAGACCGGAGGCTGGGCATCGTCCGGCAGCCACGCGAGCGCCCATTCGACGGCATCGCGCTTGCCCTGCAGGCTGCCGGTGAGCGGCTCGGCCGGCAGCGTGGCGCCGTCGATCTGCTCGAGCAGGTATTCCGCCAGCCCGCCGCTGTACTGCCAGGTCTCGATCTCGTGCGGGTTCTCGACCTCGAGGCGCACCGCGAGCCCGGGGCACAATACCGCCTTGGCGCGCAGCACGTGCTTCAGGCGTCGCAGCGAGAACGAAGGCTTGTCGAAGTATTGCGGATCGGGCCAGAACCGCAACGTCGTCCCGGTATTTGCCTTGCCGACCGTACCCACGACGGCAAGATCGCCGCGGCGCTCCCCGCCGGCAAAACTCATGTTGTATTCATTGCCGCCGCGTCGAATCCACACTTCCAGGTTCCTGGAAAGCGCGTTGACCACCGACACGCCCACGCCGTGCAGTCCACCGGAAAAACGGTAGGTCTTGTTGGAGAACTTCCCGCCGGCATGCAGCTTGGTCATGATGAGTTCGACGCCGGGAATCCCCTCTTCGGGGTGGATGTCGACCGGCATGCCGCGGCCGTCGTCGGCGACCTCCAGCGAACCGTCCCGAAAAAGCTTGACGCTGATGCGCTTGGCATGGCCCTCGATGGCTTCGTCGACGCTGTTGTCGATGACTTCGTGGGCGAGGTGATTGGGCCGGGTCGTATCGGTGAACATGCCCGGACGGCGGCGCACGGGGTCCAGGCCGCTTAAGACCTCAATGTCGGCAGCGCGGTAGCTATTGCTCATTGACTCCCACCTTCGCCCCGGCGACGGCCGCAAATCCAACCGGGACGAACAGGACGGATTGTAACGCGTGCGGGCGGGTTCGTGCTGCTTTTGCGCCGCCGATCGGCGCCTCACGGCCGGGCAGTTTCAGGGGCCCCGGGGTCGAAGCAATCACAGCGTATCAGTCAGTTCGCGTAGCGTTTCCGCCAACAACTGGAAGTCCTCGGTTTTCAACGACGTCTGGCGCCAAGCCAAGCCAATCTGGCGGGAAGCGGGCACCCCAAGCCGTGCGAGTGAGATACCCGTCCCCTGGGTGATATTGGCGTCGACCGCTAGCCGCGGTATGAGAGTGACGCCAATACCCGCCGCAACCATTTGTACCAGCGTCTGCAAACTACTGGCCTCGAACTGTGCCCGCGCCCTCCTGTCGCCCATTCCGCAGACGTCCAGCGTGTGACCGCGCAGACAGTGACCTTCCTCCAGCAGCATGAGGTGTTCGCCCGCAAGCGCTTCGAGCGAAACCTCGTCGGCGCCGGCGAGCGCGTGATTCCGGTTGCAGGCGAACAGAAACTCATCTTCCATGACCACATCGACGCTGAGGTCCTCGGTATCGTAAGGCAGCGCAATCAAGGCGGCGTCCAGCTCGCCATCTTCCAGCCGGGCGAGTAGCGGGGCCGTCTGCTCCTCTCTCAGGTAGATCGTCAACTCCGGGAATCGCTCCCTCAGCACCGGAAAGACGCGCGGCAGGACGAATGGGCTGATCGTCGGGATGACCCCGAGGCGCATCTCGCCCGTCATCGGAGAGCGAGCGGCCCTGGCCACCTCCATGACCTCTGCAGCTTCCCGCAATACCGCCTTTGCTCTCTCGGCAATCTGCACGCCGACACGCGTCATCAGCACATGCCGGTTCGATCGTTCCGCGACCGCCGTTCCGAGCACCGACTCGAGATCGCGAATGCCCGCACTCAGTGTCGATTGGGTGATATGGCAACGCTGTGCCGCACGGCCAAAGTGTTGCGTGTCAGCCAGCGCCACCAGGTATTGAAGTTGTTTCATCGTGGGCAAGCGCTTCATCGGATGGTTCCAGGTTGGAATATATGGAAAATACGATTATTACATTCGATATTAATCGTTGTACACGACGACTTGCATCTTCTACGCTCACCGTGAACAGTCGAGTCGGCTGTCGTCAGGACAAAGTGCTTTCCACGGAACTCGCCATGGCCGTCGATGACATCGCAGGGCGCATGCGAAGGAGAAAATCATGAACGATGCCACGTGCCCGGTAACGGGCGACGGCGCTCGCCGTCACATTGCGAACCGAGACTGGTGGCCAAACCAGTTGAAGCTGAACCAGCTGCATCAGCATTCATCCTTGTCCAATCCGATGGGCGAGTCGTTCAACTACGCCGAAGAGTTCAAGACCCTGGACCTCGACGCCGTGAAGGAGGACATCGTCGATCTGATGTCCACGTCGCAGGACTGGTGGCCGGCCGACTACGGTCACTACGGGCCGCTCTTCATCCGCATGGCGTGGCATAGCGCCGGCACCTACCGGATCGGCGACGGCCGCGGTGGCGGCGGAACCGGTAACCAACGCTTTGCGCCCCTCAACAGCTGGCCCGATAACGGCAACCTGGACAAGGCGCGAATGCTGCTGTGGCCCATCAAGCAGAAGTACGGCCGCAAGATCTCCTGGGCCGACCTGATGATCCTGGCGGGCAACTGCGCGCTGGAGTCCATGGGCTTCAAGACGTTTGGGTTCGGCGGCGGGCGCGTTGACATCTGGGAACCCGAAGAGGACATCTACTGGGGCTCCGAGGACGTGTGGCTTGACGACCAGCGCTATACCGGCGACCGGGACCTTGAAAATCCTCTCGGCGCGGTTCAGATGGGTCTGATCTACGTGAATCCGGAAGGGCCCAACGGCCATCCCGACCCGGTCGCCTCGGGACGGGACATTCGCGAGACCTTCGGCCGGATGGCAATGAACGATGAGGAGACCGTTGCGCTCGTCGCGGGCGGACACACCTTCGGCAAGTGCCATGGCGCCGGCCAGGCGTCGTTGATTGGCCCGGAGCCCGAGGGCGCGAGCATCGAGGAGCAAGGGCTGGGCTGGAAAAACAGCTCCGGCGCCGGCAAGGGTGTCGATACGTTCACCACCGGCATGGAAGGCGCATGGACCGACAGCCCGGCGAAGTGGGATAACGGCTACTTCGACAATCTGTTCGGTTATGAGTGGGAGTCGGTGAAGAGTGCCGCGGGTGCGAATCAATGGGCACCCAGGGATGGCGCCGGCGCTGACACCGTACCGGATGCCCACGATCCGTCGAAACGCCACGCGCCCATGATGACCACGGCGGACATGGCCATGAGGATGGATCCCATCTACGAACCCATTGCGAGGCGTTTCCACGCGAACCCGGATGAGTTCGCCGACGCGTTCGCCCGGGCGTGGTTCAAGCTGACGCACCGCGACATGGGCCCGCGCTCGCGCTATCTCGGTCCGGAGGTCCCGTCGGAAGAACTGATTTGGCAAGACCCCATCCCTGCCGTCACCCATGAAGTGATCGATGACGAGGACATCGCCACCCTGAAGGCCACGATTCTTGCGTCAGGCCTCTCCGTTTCCCAGCTGGTCTCGACCGCCTGGGCTTCGGCATCGACCTTTCGCGGCTCCGACTTGCGCGGCGGGGCGAGCGGCGCGCGTATTCGCCTGGCGCCGCAGAAGGACTGGGAAGTCAACCAGCCAACCCAGCTGGCAAGTGTGCTGCAGACCCTCGAGGGTATCCAACAGGAGTTCAACGGTTCGCTGGCCGACGGGAAGGCTGTGTCCCTGGCCGACTTGATTGTCCTGGGCGGGTGCGCTGCCGTTGAGCAAGCTGCGAAGAACGCCGGGCACGACGTGACGGTTCCGTTCGCGCCGGGTCGCGGGGATGCCTCACAGGAGCAAACGGATGTCGAGTCCGTCGCCGCGCTCGAACCGTACGCAGACGGGTTTCGCAACTACCAGAAGACCCGGTACGCCGTATCGTCCGAGGAGTTGCTGGTGGACCGGGCGCAATTGCTGACATTGACGGCGCCCGAGATGACGGTTCTCGTTGGCGGCATGCGCGTCCTGAATGCAAACTTCGGACAATCCCAACACGGTGTCTTTACCGACCGGCCGGAGGCGCTCAGCAACGACTTCTTCCTGAATCTGCTCGACCTGGGCACGACGTGGGAAGCGGTCTCTGAAACCGACGACGTGTTCGAGGGGCGCGACAGTGCAACGGGCGATCTGAAGTGGACCGCCACCCGTGTCGATCTCATCTTCGGTTCGAACTCCCAGCTTCGAGCGCTCGCGGAAGTCTACGGATGTGCGGACTCCCGGCAGCGGTTTGTGCAGGACTTTGTGGCTGCCTGGGACAAGGTGATGAACCTCGACCGTTTCGATCTGGACTGACCTCATTGGGGAAGGTCCTCGACTGGACATGTTGAGGACCTTCCTGACCTGATTCCCGAAAACTCGATGACTTCGTGAACCGAGAACCGGGGCCCGTGCCGCACGGGCGCCAGTGACGGCGCGCACCATCCGCTGACAGGGAAATGATCCATTCATCTCGCCTGTGCGACATCTTCGCTCCCTGCGTTTGACCCCTGTGACGGCGCTGTGTACGGTGAGCCGTCCCGATGAGGAGACTCAATCCATGACGGCGGAACAAGGCGTTGCCGGGCTCGAGAAATCGCTCGAAGAACTGGAAGCATTGCTCAAGGAACTGGAGAGCGGCGAACTGTCCCTGGAGGCAGCGCTGGAGCGTTTCGAACGGGGTGTCAAGCTGACGCGGCAGTGCCAGCAGGCGTTGCGTACCGCGGAGCAAAAGGTGGAGATCCTGTTACGCAAGACGCCGGATGGCGAACCCGAACCCTTCGACAACCCCGCCGACTGACACCGGTCCGCCTTTCTCACCAATGAGCGCGCGGGGACAGACTTGCTCGTTTCCCTGTCTTGTTCTTCTCGGTGTTGGTTGACCAAACCAGTCGTTGGGCATTGATTGCGGGTCTTGGGAAAACGCACCCACCGGCGCGCTTTGGTGAGGCGAGCGAGCTTGACCTATGCAACGACCGTGCGCACGAGCAACAGGCACGCTACTGTGAGACCCGCCGCCGCCAGGTCATCGAGCATGATGCCGATCCCGCCGCCCACGCGCCGGTCCAGGTATCCGATGGGCCACGGTTTGACGATATCGAAGACCCGAAACAGGGCAAAGGCGGCCGCCCACCATGGAAATTGCGGTGGAAGAACGAGCGTGACGGCCAGGAAACCGACGATTTCGTCCCAGACGATTGCCGAATGGTCGTGCTCCCCAAGCCGCCGGGCGCTCTCCCCGCAAATCCAGATACCGGCTAGCGCCAGGGCTGCCACAAGCGCGTATCGAACCGTTGCGGGAAGAGGCACTAGCCACCAACCCGCGATCGCCGCCAGGAGCGTTGCAGCCGTCCCCGGGGCTCTGGGCGCCAATCCGACACCGAAGCCCAGGGCGAGCAGATGGACCGGTTGCCTCAGCAAGGCGAATGCCGGGACCGCGCTCACTCGCTGTCGCGACCCGCGCGTTGCGCCGCGCCCCGACGCGGGGCCTTGGGGTCGCCGAGCCCATCGCCGAAGTGCGAATAACCTGCCCCCGATGGCGGCGACACAGGTTTACCGCGGCGCCGGCATTGCACCCCGTCACCGGCGGTGAGCCGCCCGATGCGCCGCGCCGCCGTTCCGCTCCCCGACAGCGACTGCCGGATGGCTTCCCGGTGCGCCGGCGGCGCCGTAAAGCAGAGTTCATAGTCGTCACCGCCGCTCAAGGCCCAGGCCTCTACCGTGGCCGCCGGGAACAAGGCGCGCGCCTCGGCGGAAATCGGCAAACGCTCCAAATCGATCGCAGCCGCGCATCCGCTGGCCCGGCAGAGATGACCCACGTCGGCGAGCAGACCATCGGAGACGTCGATCGCTGAACTTGCAAGGGTTCGCAAGGCAAGCCCCGCCTCGACGCGTGGCGTCGGCTTGAGAAACCGGGTCCGCAGTGCCTCGTGGGCCGCGCTCGTACCCGCTTGCGCTTGCGCGACCAGGGCGAGCCCGGCGGCGCCATCCCCCAGGGACCCGGTGACGTAGACGTCATCACCCTCGTGGCCGCCTCCACGCGTGAGCATGTGCTCCCTGTCGACATCGCCGATCAGATGCACGGTCACCGTCAACGGCCCACGAGTCGTATCGCCGCCCACGAGATCCACTCCATGGGTCTCGGCGAGCGCGAAAAACCCCAGTGAAAATGCTTCCAACCAGCGGTGATCCACGCCGGGCAGCGTCAGCGCCAGCGTGCACCATCGCGGTTCCGCCCCCATCGCCGCAAGATCGCTCAGGTTTACCGCGAGCGCTCGATGACCCACGGAATCCCCCTCGAGGCCCGCGGGGAAATGGACCCCCGAGACCAACGTGTCGGTCGCGATGGCCATGGCGCCGATGGCGTCGACTACCGCAGCGTCGTCGCCAATTCCGAGGACGACTCGAGGGTCTTCGCAACCGCGGGCGAAGTACCGCTCGATGAGCTGAAACTCGTCCGGATTCAACCGTTCGGGGTCAGACGCCACGACTTTCAACGCGTTTCGCCGCGCGGTCCAGAACCGCGTTCACGAATCGGAAGCAATCCGTCGGGCCGTAGCGCTTCGCCAGTTCCACGGCTTCGTTGATGATGACCTTGGTCGGGACATCGCCGCGGTGATGCAACTCGGCCATACCCAGCCACAGCACGGCTCGGCTGATGGGGTCCATGTGCTCCACGACCCGGTCCGCCTGTGCGGCAATCTGCCGGTCCAGTGACTCGGCATGTCGCAGCACCACCGCCAGAATCTCCCGGAAGTACTCCTGGTCCGCCGTCGCGTATTCGGGCATTTCGGCAAATTGCCGGCGCAATTCCACTTCGCTGTGGTCGGCAAGCTGCCACTGGTAGAGCACCTTGACGAGCAACTCCCGCGCGCCACGCCGGGCACGGATCGCCGACGTTTCTCCAGCCAGACTGCTCACCAATCTTCTACCGCGGCCGCAGGGCCGCTCGTGGCCAGCGCATCAACGCGCCAGCCGCCGCAGCAGATTCGCCATTTCGATGACCGCAAGTGCCGACTCCACGCCCTTGTTGCTCGCTTCCGGCCCGGCTCGTTCCATGGCTTGCTCGATGGTGTCCACCGTGAGAACGCCGAATCCCACCGCAACCTGGTGGGCCAGGCTCACATGGGTCACGCCGCGGCTGGCCTCGCCCGCCACGTAGTCGAAATGGGGTGTGGCGCCACGGATGACGCATCCGAGCGCGAGCAGCGCGTCGTAGCGCTTGCTTGCCGCGAGTTGGTTGAGCGCCAGGGGAATCTCGAAAGCGCCAGGCACACGAATCACATCGATATCCGCCGGGTCGGCGCCGGACTCGATCAACGTGCCAACGGCGGCGTCCAGCAGCCGGTCCACGATGCAGTCGTTGAATCGGGAGGCGGCAATCCCGAAACGAAGCCCCTTGGCACCGAGTTCGCCCGATACCTGTTTGACCCGATCGTCCATGAAACTTACCCGGCTGCCTCGTCGTCGGACACGTACTCCACCACCTCCAGACCGAATCCGGAGATGGCCTGCATCTGCTTGGGCGCACTCAGCACGCGCATGCGTCTTACGCCCAACGCCCGGAGAATTTGCGCACCGATTCCATACGTCCTCAGTTCGCTGGCCCGGTCGCGGGGAATCACCCGGTCGTCCTCGCCGAGCTGGAGCTCGCGGACCGCTTTCATCAAGTCCCTGGGGAGCTCGGTCTGGCGAAGTATGACGATCACGCCACATCCCTGTGCGGCGATCAACTCGATCGTGCTGCGCAGCGGCCAACCCAGACGGCTGTCCTGAATGCCAACCACATCGCTCAAGGTATCCTGCACGTGCACGCGGACCAATGTGGGGGTGCCGGGCTCAGGCTTCCCGCGCACCAGCGCCAGGTGCACGGTCTTGTTGATATGGTCCTCCATGCAAACCACGCGGAAGGGTCCGAATTCGGTTTCCACTTCGAGGTCGGCGATGGCTTCCACGGTTTCTTCTTTCGCCAGCCGGTAGCTGATCAGGTCCGCGATGGTGCCGATCTTCAGCCCATGCCGGTGGGCGAAGCGCTGCAGATCGTCCCGCCGCGCCATCGAGCCGTCTTCGTTGAGGATTTCGACGATCATGGCGGCGGGCTCCAGTCCGGCCAGCCGTGCCAGATCGCATCCGGCCTCGGTATGCCCCGCGCGCGTGAGCACGCCGCCCGGCTGGGCGCGCAGCGGGAACACGTGGCCGGGCTGCTGCAGATCCTCGGGCTTCGCATCCGGCGCCACCGCCGCACGAATGGTACGCGCCCGGTCGTGGGCGGAGATTCCCGTGGTGATCCCTTCGGCGGCTTCGATCGACACCGTAAAGTTCGTACCGCGAAGCCGCTCGGTCTCGCTGACCATGAGCGGCAACCGCAATTGCTCGCAGCGTTCCCCGGTGAGCGTCAGGCAGATCAGACCCCGGCCGTAGCGCGCCATGAAATTGACATCGGCCGCGCGCGCCTTGCTGGCGGCCATGATCAGGTCGCCTTCGTTCTCCCGGTCCTCGTCGTCCATGACGATGACCATCTTGCCGGCGCGCAGATCGGCGATGATCTCTTCGGTCGTGTTCAGCCCGCCGAGGGCGGGGGTCGCCGGTGATAGCGTGACCATTCAAGCATCCTTGTCCGGGGCCGGCAGGCCGGCCGCGGCCAGCCGTTCCAGATAGCGTGCGATGATATCCACTTCAATATTAACAGCCGTCCCGGGCCGATAGCCGGAAATGACGGTGATTTCACGGGTGTGGGGGACGATATTGACCTCGAACGCGCCGGAATCCACCGCATTGACCGTCAGGCTGACGCCATCCACGGCCACCGAACCCTTGCGGGCGACATAGGGCATTAACGGAGCATCCGCTGCGATGCAGAGCTTCACCGATCGTGCCTCCCGTTCCACGCTGACAATACGACCCACTCCGTCCACGTGCCCGGTGACCAGGTGACCGTCAACGGTATCGCTCAACCGCAGCGCGCCTTCCAGGTTGACGGGGTCCCCGTCCCGAAGTCGGCCCAGGGTGGTCCTGGAGAGTGTTTCCAGCGAGACATCGGCACTGAACTGCCCGTCGCCGCCACCGACCATGGTCAGGCAGACGCCGTTGACCGCGATACTGCAGCCAGGCGACAACCGCGGCAGAACCGCATCTCCGATGCCGATGGTCAGGCGCCGGTCCCCCGCCAGCTCCTCGCGGCGAAGGAGTCGACCCGTGCCCGTTACGATTCCGCTAAACATGCCGTGATTCTAAGGTCCCGCCCGACGCGGCGTATGTCTTCATACTTGAGCGCGACGCGCCGCTCAAGGCTCACCAGCGGCTCCATGGCGAACATGCCCCGGGCGTCGGCCCCGAGCACGGCGGGCGCGAGGTAGATCACCAACTCGTCGATCAGGCCGGCATCGAGCAGCGCACCGTTCAGCCTTGCGCCCGCTTCCACCCATACTTCGTTGAATTCCATTTCCCCGAGCCGGGTCATCACGCTGGCAAGGTCGCAGCGAGCGTTTCCCGGGACCGACTCCACCCGCGCTCCCGATTGGCGGAGCGCCTGGGCAGCCCGCCGCGCTCCCCGCGAAGCGAAGACGATGACGTCGCCGGGCGAGTCCAGGAGTTTCGCCTGCGGCGGCGTGCGCAGGCGCGAATCGAGCACCACCCGCGCCGGTTGCACGATGGCTCGTTCGGTGTCCGGAGGCCGGGCGTCGAGCCCCGGGTCGTCGGCGAGCACCGTGCCGATACCCGTCAGAATCGCGCTGGAGCGCGCTCGCCACCGGTGTACGTCGCGGCGGGCCGCCGCACTCGTGATCCACTGGCTGGCCCCGTTCGCGAGCGCCGTACGCCCGTCCAGACTGGCTGCGAGCTTGCTGCGCACCAGTGGCCGCCCCCGGGTCATGCGCGTCAGGTAACCGGGATTCAGGCCGGCGGCGGATGCCTCGAGCACCCCCGTGGCGACGTCCACCCCGGCTTCCCTGAGACAGCGTATCCCGGCGCCGCGGACCAACGGGTTGGGATCGGAGCCGGCGCATACGACGCGCGCCACCCGCGCGGCGGTCAGCGCTTGCGCGCAGGGCCCCGTGCGCCCGGTATGGTTGCACGGTTCCAGGGTGACGAAGGCGGTGGCTCCCGCGGCGTTGCCACCGGCCCGATCGAGCGCCATCCGCTCCGCATGCGGGCCACCCGCGGGCTCGGTCCAGCCTTCACCGACGATTTCGCCTGCCTTGACCAGCACACAGCCCACGCGAGGATTCGGGTCGGTGGAATAGAGGCCCCGCCGCGCCAGGCGCACGGCTCTGGCCATGAAGAACTCGTCCGACGGAGCCGTCACTTGTGGTCGTCCGGCAATAGCGACAACTGCTCGCGGTCGATCGGCAGCGGCAGCGACTGGAGCCGCTCGACCTCCTCCCGGAACTCGGCGATGTCCTGAAAACTGCGATACACCGATGCGTAGCGCACGTAGGCAACCTGGTCCAGACCGCGCAATTCCTGCATCACCATGTCGCCGATAACCCTGCCGCTGACTTCGCGTTCGCCCATGGTCTGGAGACTGTGGAGCAGCCGATCGATGCCCTCCTCGACTGCCTCGCTCTCGATAGGCCGCTTCTCCAACGCCCGGGCAATACCGGCGCGCAGTTTCGCCTCATCGAAAGGTTCACGCCGCCCGTCGCGCTTGACGACGCGGGGCATGACCAGCTCCGCCGTTTCGAATGTCGTATAGCGCTCCCGGCAATCCTGGCACTCGCGACGGCGGCGCACCTGGCGACCTTCACCGGCCAACCTGGAATCGATGACCTTGGTTTCGTCGTGATTGCAGAATGGACAATGCACAGCTGCCCGGGCTCTCCTTCACCCGATCGCCGCAGAATAAACCGGGAAGCGGCTTGACAATTCCCGCACTCCGGCGCGCACCCGGTGCACGACGGCCTCGCGGGCCACGTCATCGTGCATGGCATCCAGGATGTCGGCAATCCAACCACCCAGTTGCTCCGCCTGCGCCTCCACGAATCCGCGGGTGGTGATCGCCGGCGTACCGATTCTCAGGCCGCTCGTGACCCTGGGCGGTCGCGGGTCGTTGGGCACCGCATTCCGGTTCACGGTGATGTTGGCCTGGCCCAGGGCTTCTTCCGCCGCCTGGCCGGTAATCCCCTGCCTGATCAGATCCACCAGCATCAGGTGATTGTCGGTCCCGCCGGAGACGATCTTGTAGCCCCTGTCCATGAGCGTGGCTGCCATGCAGCGCGCGTTTGCCAGCACCTGGATCTGGTACGCCCTGAACTCCGGCCGCGAGGCTTCGGCGAGCGCCACCGCCTTGGCAGCGATCACGTGCATCAACGGGCCGCCCTGGGTACAGGGAAATACCTGGAAATTGATTCGCTTGGTCAGCTCGGGATTGTGCCGCGCAAGAATCAGCCCGCCGCGCGGCCCGCGCAGGGTCTTGTGGGTGGTCGTGGTGGTGATATCTGCGATAGTCACCGGGTTGGGATACACGCCGGCCGCCACCAATCCCGCCACATGGGCCATGTCCACCAGCAGATAGGCCCCGACGTCGTCCGCGATCTCGCGGAATCGCTGCCAATCCACCACGCGCGAATACGCCGAGAACCCGGCGACGATCACCTTTGGGCGATGCTCGCGGGCCAGTTCCGCAACCGCATCGTAATCGATCTCCCCGCTCTGCCGGTCCACACCGTATTGGACGGACCGAAAGACCCTGCCGGAGAAGTTCACCTTCGCGCCGTGCGTCAGGTGACCGCCGTCGGGCAGGCTCATGCCCAACAAGGTGTCGCCCGGCTCCATCATCGCAAGGTACGCGGCCATGTTCGCCTGGGATCCGGAATGGGGCTGCACATTCGCAAAGTCGGCGCCGAAAAGTGACTTGGCCCGCTCGATCGCCAGCCGTTCCGCCACGTCCACGTACTCGCAGCCCCCGTAGTAGCGGCGTCCGGGGTAGCCCTCGGCGTACTTGTTGGTCAATACCGAACCCTGGGCCTCGAGCACCCGGGGACTGGCAAAATTCTCCGAGCCGATCAGTTCGATGTGCTCTTCCTGGCGGCGGCGTTCGCCTTCCAGCGCATGGAAGAGTTCCTCGTCAAAGCCCTGAATCCTGTGTGTCTCATCGAACATTGACCGCGTCCGTTAACGGGGGTGCGCATTGTAACGCTTCGCCCGAATCTCTCACCAACCTTCTTCGGCGGCCACATCTTCCACGGCGGACGCGCGACGGCTCACTTCGAGCGCCATTGAAAAATGCGGGCTACACCGAATGCTTGCGCCTGCCGGAAAGATCAGAGCAGTTCCCGGGCCGACGCGGGATCGGCGAATCCTTCCACCAGCCGCGTCCAGGCCCGCGCCAGATTGTTGCGGTTGTAGCCCCCGGCGCCCATGCCGAGGATGCGGCCGCCGCAGTAGCGATCGGCCAGCTCCCGCATGCGCGCCGCCGCGTGGCCGTGGGCGTGCTCGCTGTACTGCAGGTGCGTGATGGGATCGCCGGCAAGGGAATCGGCGCCGCCATTGAGCAGCATCAACTGGGGTTTCGTGTCCTCGAGATAGGCCTCGACTTCGGCCCAGGCGCCCAGAAACGCCTCGTCGCCCGATCCCGGAGCCATGGGGATATTGAGCTTGGTCCCCGCCGCGGCGCCGCGGCCGGTTTCGTTGCGCGCGCCCGTGCCCGGGTAGAGAAAGCGGCCATCCTCGTGGATGTCGGCAAAGAGCGCCCTCGGTTCGGTTTCGAATCCGTAGAACACGCCGTCGCCGTGG
>JAKZUJ010000063.1:0-12826 GCA_047516685.1 Chloroflexota bacterium
GCGCTGACCCACGCGCACGCGGACCACGGCGGCGGCGCGGGACCGCTGCACGAGCTGACGGGCGCGGAAGTCCTGGCCCCCGGACCCGCCGCGACCTGGCTCAGGCAGGCCAACGAAGCGGCCATCTCGCTTCCGGCCGCCCGGGGCGGCGGCACGTATCCGGCGGACTACCGGCTGTCTCCCTGCCCATCAGCGACCTCAATTGCGGCCGGAGACTCGATCCAGGTCGGCGAAGCGCGGCTTACCGCCATCGCCACCCCCGGTCACGCCCGCGTACACCTGTCCTACCTGCTGGAGGGCGACGACCGCCCAGGCCTCTTCGGCGGCGACGTGGTGTTTCAAGGCGGGAAGATCCTGCTGCTCTCCACCCCCGACTGCTCGATCCAGGACCTTGCCGCGACGATGCGCCGCCTGGGTGAGATGGACTTCGAAGCGCTCTATCCAGGGCATGCCGGAATATCGCTACAACGCGGCCGCCAGCACGTGGACGCCGCGCTGCGAGTCTTCAATGCCGAAGAGATCCCACCAAACTTCAATGCCTGACGACACGGGCGGCGGCTGGCGGATCACGCCTACAATGCCAGGGACCTTGCAGCAAGATCGGCGGACGTGATGCCCCTTCAGGCCGACGTGTGTGTGCTTGGCGGCGGACCCGGCGGCTACGTGGCGGCCCTGCGCGCCGCCGCGCTGGACGCGCGGGTTGTCCTGGTCGATGCCGACGGCCTGGGCGGCGTCTGCCTGAACAGCGGCTGCATCCCCACTAAGGCCCTGCTCCGCAGCGCCGAGGTGTACCAATTGGCAACCAACGCGTCGAGCTTCGGCGTCCGCGTCTCGGACGTGTCCGCGGACTACCCCGCGATGGTGCGCCGCAAGGACCGCGTGGTTCGCCAGCTCGGACGCGGCATCGAGGGCCTCCTGAAGGCCGCCGGGGTAACGATCCTCCAGGGCACCGGCCAACTGGCTGGCCCGGGCGCCGTGGAAGCGGCGCTGGCCGACCGCACCGAACTCATCACGGCCAAGTCCGTCATCGTGGCCACCGGCTCGTCGTCCGCCGCGCCGCCGATCCCGGGTGTCGACTTGCCCGGCGTGATCGACAGCGACGGCGCCCTGGCGCTGGACCACGTCCCCGAGCACATTCTGGTGGCCGGCGCGGGCGCCGTGGGCGTGGAGTGGGCAACCCTCTTCGCGCTGCTGGGCGGCAAGGTCACGCTGGTCGAGATGCTGCCGCGGGTCGTGCCCAACGAGGACGCGGCGATCAGCGCGGCCATGCGCAAGATCCTGGTCCAGCAAGGCGTGAAGGTCCACACCGGCACGCGGATCACCTCGATCGAACAGGCAGACCCGCACCTTCAGGTCTCCCTGGAGGCGGACGGCGCGGCCGAGTCCGTGCAGGCCTCCCATGTGCTGCTGGCAACCGGACGGCGGGCTAACGTGACGGACATCGGGCTGGAATCGGCGGGCGTGCGCTTTACGCCGCGAGGTGTCAGCGTCAACGAGCATCAGCAGACCAGCCAGCCGGACATCTATGCCATCGGCGACGTGATCGGCGACAAGCTGCTGGCCCACGTTGCGTCGCATCAGGGCATCGTGGCCGCCGAGCACGCGCTTGGGCGCCCCTCGGTCTACGAACCCCACGGCGTCCCAGCCTGCACCTTCACCCACCCCGAGATCGCCAGCGTGGGCCTCACCGAAGAGGCGGCCCAGCAGGCGCGCGGCGACGTGCAGGTCGGCGTCTTCCCGTTTCAGGCGCTGGGGCGCGCCCGCGCCTACGGCGACACCGACGGGTTTGTGAAAATCGTGGCCGGCCAGCCACATGGCGAGTTACTGGGCATGCACGTGATTGGTCCGGGGGCGAGCGACATCATCAGTGAGGGCGTGCTGGCCATCCGGCTGGAAGCGACCCTGGACGACCTGCGCGAGACGGTCCACGCGCACCCGACCTTCGCCGAAGCCACCGCCGAATCGGCCTGGCAGGCCATCAACGCGCCGATTCACCTGCCCCTGCCGCGGAACGGACGCTGAGCCGGTCGAACGCGCAGCCGCGCACCGCACCGCCGCTGCGACTGGCAATAGCGGGACTGGGAGCCATTGGGGCGGAAGTCGCACGCGCCGTCCGCGCCGGCGAAGCGCCCGGCGTCCAAGTCGCCGCCGTTGTTGAACCGGTCCCTGGGCCCGCCCGCGACCACCTCGCGGCCGCCGGCGTCCCCGTCCACACCGACCTCGCGACGCTCAACTGGAACAGCCTGGACGCGGTCCTCGAGGCCGCCTCACAAGCAGCCCTCCGCGCCGTCGCGCCGCAAGTCCTGAGCCAGGGCGTCGATCTGGTCGCGCTGAGCGCCGGGGCGACGCTCGACCCCGACTTTCTGGCGTCGCTGCTGACAGCCGCCCGGACCTCGGGCGCCCGCATCTGGGTGCCATCCGGCGCCATTGGCGCGCTGGACGTGGTTCGCGCGGCCAGGGTGGGTCACGTGGAGTCGATCACGCTGACCACCACCAAGCCTCCGCTCGCCCTGGCCGACGCCCCGTGGGTGGTTGAACAGGGCATCGATCTGTCGGAAGTCAGCCAGCCGCGCGTCATCTTCTCGGGCGGCCCCGTGGAAGCCGTGCGCGGGTTTCCGCAAAACGTCAACGTGGCGGCTTTGCTGGCGCTGGCCGCGGACAATCCGGAGCGGCTACGCGTGACGGTGGTAGCCGATCCCGACGCGCCCGGCAACGTGCATGAGGTGGAAGTGCTCGGCTCGTTCGGCGCCATGCGGCTGCGGCTCGAGAATCGGCCCAGCGACACCAATCCCAAAACAAGCGCGCTCGCTGCGCAGAGCGTGGTCGCGCTCCTGCGCCAACTCGGCTCACCGCTGCGTTTTGCCTGACCTGGCCCACATCGTGCATCCCGTAGGCTGGACCACCACCGAACTGGGCACTGCGGGTATGCGAATCGTGGCTCCATCCGCTGCTGCGCCCGGTCGCCGGACGCTTTTGCTGGGCGGCATCTCAGTTGCAAGCGCCCTGGTGCTGGGGGCGGGATGCGAGACGGTTAACGCGCAGGAGGTAGCGGCGTATCTGAATGAGCTCAACGCCTTGCGCGATAGCGCCGCGGGTGACGACGCCGCGCTGGGCGAGCGGTTCAACGCCCTGATTGCCAGCGGATCTCGGGACTCAGGCGCCTACCTGACGATCTATCGTGATCTGCGCTCCTCCAACGCCGCGGTGCTGGCGAAGCTGGAACAGATCCAGCCGCCCCAGGGGTTGGGTCGCCACCATGAGGACTTTGTGGAGGGCCTGAGCGACCTGGTGACGGCGCTCGATCAGGTAATCGAGATGATCGAGGAGGGAAACGTGATCGAGGCCAACCGATTGTTCCAACGCGCCGTCACGCGTTCCCAGGCCAAACAGACGGGCGCGATGCTGCAGATCCGCCGCGTCGCCCGCACCGCCGGCGCGCGGATCTGACTGATGGCGGGCAGCACCTTCGCACCGAGTCTCGTCAGCATGGGCGAGGTGATGATCGAACTCTCGGCGCCCGCGCCGCTCGCCGACGCCGCCGTGCTGGAAAGGTCCTATTCGGGCGACGCGCTGAACGTGGCGGTGGCCGTACATCGCCTGGGCGTACCCAGCGCCATCGTCACGCGGCTGGGGGACGATCCATTTGGCGATTACCTGCTGGACCAATTTCGTGGCCTCGGAGTTGACCTGCGCTATGTAGAGCGAGGCGGCGGACCCACCGGCCTGTACGTGGTGGAGCAAGGCGGCCAGGGCGCTTACGACATCTGGTACTACCGACGGAACAGCGCGGCGTCCACCATGAGTGCGGCGGACATGGAGCGCATTGATCTGGACGGCGTGGGGATGGTTCACCTGAACGGCATCGCGCAGGCGATCTCCACGTCCTCCCGGCAAGCGACGCGGCGGCTGGCGGAGCGTGGGCGGGCGGCGGGCGCCACGGTGGCGTTCGACCTCAACTTCCGCGCGCGGCTGTGGGACGGTCCGGCGGCGGCAGCGGCGGCCGACGAGGTGCTACCGCTGGTGGACGTGGCGCTGTGCGGGTTTGACGAAGGGCAGGCGGTGTTCGGAACGGCCACCCCCGAGGCGACGGCGGCGCGCTTGCTGGACCGCGGCCCGCGCGTGGCGGCGGTCTCCATGGCCGAAGAAGGCGCGTACGTGGCCTGGGCCGACGGCGAGATTCGGCTGCCGACCGTGGCGCGAACCGTGCTGGGCGCGCAAGGCGGCGGCGACGCCTTTGCCGGCGGCCTGGCGGTCGGCGAACTGCTGGGCCAGAACCCCGCCACCTCGGCCCGGCTGGCCACGGTGGTGGCGGGTCTGAAGGTCGAGCGGGTGGGGCCGCTCGTCAGCCTGCCGTACCGGGCGGAGGTGCAAGAGCGGGCGGCCGAACTCGGGTGGGATGATGTCGTAACGGTGCTGGAATCCGTCGGTCCGACGCCTCCAGCCTCGTAAGGAGGAGATCTGTGATCGTCGTAACGACCGAATCCGTGCCGGGACACGAAATCGCCGAGGTCATTGACATCGTGCAGGGCAGCACCGTCCGAACGCGCGGCATCGGGCGCGACATCATGGCCGGGGTGCGCACGATCGTTGGCGGTGAAGTGCACGAGTACGCCGAACTGCTGACCACGGCCAGGGCCGAAGCGATGAACCGGATGGTGGCCGAGGCGGAAAAGATAGGCGCCGACGCCGTGGTGCAGGTCCGCTACAACACCGCCAACGTGATGCAGGGCACCGCCGAACTGCTGGCCTACGGAACGGCCGTACGCCTGAAGCCCGTAGACGCGCGGCCCTAAGCGGCCGCCCGCAGGTCCGGCCAGCGGCGTTCGGGCGCGTGGTCCGACTGCTCATAGGCATAGGCCACGCGCAGCGCCGTGCGCTCGCGGTACTTGGCGGCCACGATTTGCAAGCCGACCGGAAGGCCGTCAGCGGTCCAGCCGCAGGGGATGGCAACCACCGGCTGGTGAGTAGCGTTGAACGGCCGGGTCAGGTTGGGCATCCAGTGGTAGTCGGTAAGCGCCGCGTCAATGCGGGGCGGCGGCTTCTTCAGCACCGGCGCCACCAGCACGTCGACGCCGCCCGCCGCCCGCCGGTAGGCGGCCAGAGCATCGTCGCGCTGGCTACGGAGGCGCCCAAGGGTGACCTGGAGGTCTTCGCCGGCACGCATGGCCTCATCCAAGCCGAGCTTGAGCCGGGCGCGAAGCGTGGGGTTCACGCGGGTGACATCACCGCCGGTTGCGCCGAGCACGTTCTGATAGGCCTCAATGGTCAGGATGCCGCGTTGCGAAAACGCCAGATCGGGGACGGAGGGCACCGCCACTTGCACCAGGTCGCCGCCGAGGATGGCCAGTGCGTCCACGGCGGCCAAGACGATGCGTTCGATCTCGGGATCGAGGTCGTCGAAGAAGTAGCTGGACGGCACGCCCACGCGCAGGCCTTCCAGGCCAACCGGCATCTCGCTGGTGAGGTGCGCACTGCGGTTGGCGGTGGAGATGCCCTTGTCGGTGAGCGGGTCGGCCATGGCTTGCAGCATCGCGACGGCGTCGCGCGTGGTACGCGCCATCGGCCCCGGGGTATCGAAGCTGGGGCTGAGCAGGCGCACGCCCTCCAGGCTGACCCGACCGTAGGTGGGTTTTATGCCCACCAAACCACACAGCGCCGAGGGCAGACGGATGGAGCCGCCGGTATCGGTGCCTAGCCCCCCGTAGATCAGGCCGGCGGCAACGGCCGCACCGGTGCCCCCGCTGGACCCGCCCGAGACGATGTCGGTGTTCCAGGGATTGCGGGAGGGTCCCATCTGTGAGGTGGCGCCGGTTGGGTGATAGGCGAATTCGTCGCAGTTCAGCTTGCAGGCGATAACCGCGCCGGCCTTCCGCAGACCCCGGACCAAGCCCGCATCCACGCTGGCAGGTTCGTTTCCAAAAACGGTCGAGCCGGCGGTCGTGACGGCACCCGCCACATCGGCCAGGTCCTTGATCCCGAGCGGTACGCCATGCAGCGGGCCGCGATAGTCGCCGGCAAGAATCTCGCGCTCGGCCCGGCGGGCGTCGGCCAGCGCCTGGTCGTGCAGGATTGCCGTGGTCGCGCCCAGCGGGCCGGCGTAGCGATCCAGCCGGTCCAGCGAGTTGCGCGTGACCTCAACCGCGCTGACCTCGCCGGCGGCGATCAGCGCGCCGACTTCAGTTAGCGACAGACGGGCAAGTTCGTCACCTGAGGCCATGGGCCGCCCTCCTTAGGAGCGTTGAGGCGCGATCAGGCCTCGTCGTCCCATCCGAGCCAGGCGATCTGGGCCGGCTGGCGCTCGCGCCGATCAGGCCCGATCGCGGGTGACGGATGACCGAGATAGATATAGCCGACGATACGGTCGTTCTGATCAAGGCCCAGAAACTCCTTGGAGGCCGGAAAGTCGCACATGTCGCCGGTCCGCCACTTGGTGGCCAGACCTTCGGCATGGGCCGCCAGCATCAGGTTCTGGGTCGCGCAGCAGACGGCCGCGTAGTCCTCCAGGTCGGTCACCGGATCGTCGGATCCCGTCTGGCTGACCACGATCACCACCGGCGACCGCAGCAGCCGGACTCGCGCCTGGCGGATGGTCGGAGCCGTGGCCGGGTTGTCAGGGTCCAGGTCCTGGGTCAGGCGGTCGGCAACCATGGCGCCCATTTCGTCGCGGGACGCTCCGCGCAGGACGTGGAACCGCCAGGGCTCGGTGAGGTGGTGGTTCGGCGCCCAGATGGAGGCCTGGATGATTCGGTCCAGCACGGCACGGGAGGGGACCTCTTTACGAAGTCCCGTGACGCTGCGACGGCCGCGGATTGCTGTATAGACGTCCATGCCGCTCGTTTCACAGTTCGCAGGCGCCTGTCATGGTATCCGGCCCAGCCAGCGGCGCGCGGAGGGTTATGGTTGTACCAACAGCATTGCGGGCGAGGTTTTCCTGTGCACATCGCAGTTCTCACTGGCGGCGGCGACTGCCCGGGACTTAATGCCGCAATTCGCGCCGTGACCCGGGCAAGCCTGGCCCGAGGCTGGTCCGTGACGGGCATCAAGGACGGCTGGGCCGGCGTCCTGGCCCGCGACGGATCACCGCTGACCATCGAGAACACCGACGGATTCCTGGACGTTGGCGGAACCTTGCTGGGCAGTTCGCGCACCAACCCCCGGCGGACAGCGGAAGGCTACGCGCGGGCGGTGTCGGTGTTCGAGGACATGGGTCTGGACGGTCTGGTCGCCATCGGCGGCGACGACACACTGTCCGTGGCTGGCGCGCTGGCGGCAGACGGCCTGCCAGTGGTGGGCATCCCCAAGACGATTGACAACGACGTGCCGGGGACCGACATGTGCATCGGGTTCGACACCGCCACCGAGACGATTGCCGGGTCAATTGCCCGCTTGCGCACCACCACCATGTCGCATCACCGAGCGACGGTCGTGGAGACCATGGGCCGCCAGGCGGGCTGGCTGGCCGCGGTGGGCGGCCTGGCGGGCGGCGCGGACTACATTGCCGTGCCCGAGCAGCGCAGCACGCGTGAGGAGTTCGTGGCCCACGTCCAACGTCGCTACGAGCAGGGGTGGACGCACAGCATCATCGTGGTAGCCGAAGGAGCGGAGATCGACGGCCTGCAGCTCGGCGAGGCCGGCGTGCAGTCCAGTGACGAGTTCGGCCACATCGTGCTGGCCGCTCGCAGCGTGGGGGAGAGCCTGGCGCAGGCTCTCGAGGAGGCGACCGGAAACGAAACCCGCGCCAGCGTTCTGGGCCACCTGCAACGCGGAGGAAGCCCCACGACGTTTGATCGGGTTCTGGGCACACGCCTCGGCGTGGCCGCCGTGGCGTACCTGGCCAGCGGACAGCACGGCCAGATGGCCGCGCAGCACGGACCGCACATAGAACCAGTCCCGCTGGTGGAGATTGCCGGCCGCACCCGCCCGTTGGACGACTCGTACCTGGAACTGCTGCCGCTCTTCACGTAGACCGGGCCGCGTTTCGCTTACCCACGGGCGGCTGACATATGCGAGAATCACGGACACTATTCTGGTCGGGCTGGCGCTCTTGACCACTCCCTCGGCTCAGGCCGTAGGCTCATCCACCTCTCGCGGGATTGCGTTGGCGGTCGTCGCGAAACGCCAGCGGTTATTGCCATGAGCCTGGATACGGCCACCCTGAAATCCACCCGGGACGCACTGCGCGCCAAGCTGCACGGCATCGTGCCCGAGTTCGAGCTGGACCTGAAGGCAGAGTTGGCCTACCGCATCAATCGGCTGAAGGCCGAGCGGGGGGCGGTAATTCTGGGTCATAACTACATGGAGCCGGCGCTCTTCCACTCCGTGTGCGACTACACGGGCGACTCATTGGAATTGAGCCGGGTGGCAGCCACCACCGAGGCGGACCCGATCGTCTTTTGCGGCGTGCGCTTCATGGCCGAGACGGCCAAGATCCTCAATCCCGAGCGCACCGTGCTGTTGCCGGCGCTGCGCGCTGGTTGCTCGCTGGCCGAGTCCATCACCGCGGAGGACGTGCGCGGCCTGCGCGCCCGCTACCCCAATGCGCCGATCGTGGCCTATATCAACACGTACGCGGATGTGAAGGCCGAGGTCGATGTGTGCTGCACGTCCAGCAACGCGGCGCGGGTCGTGGAATCGCTGGATTCCGACCAGGTGATTTTCCTGCCGGATGAGTACCTGGCGCGCAACGTGGCGCGGGAGACGGGTAAGACCATCGTTCTTCCCAGCAACGCGCCGGTTTCCGAGGACGCCCGCGCCGAGGCCGCCAGCAAAGGACTGCACTACGACATCGTGGGCTGGACCGGGCGCTGCGAAGTGCATGAGAAGTTCACGGTCGGGGACGTCCAGGCGGTACGCGCGCAGTTCCCGGACGTTGTGGTCCTGGCGCACCCGGAGTGCAGCCCCGAGGTTGTGGACGCGTCGGACTTCTCAGGCTCGACGTCCGCCATGACGCGTTACGTCCGCGAGGTGGAAGCGCCGCGCTATCTGCTGCTGACCGAGTGCAGCATGGGCGACAACATTGCCGCGGAAGCCCCGGATAAGGACATGCTGCGCCTGTGCTCGGTGCGCTGCCCGCACATGAACGAAATCACGATGGAGCAGGTGCTGGCCTCGCTGCGGGAGAACCGCGAGCAGATTGAGGTTCCGGAAGACATCCGCGTGCGCGCCCGCCGGTCGATCGACCGGATGCTCGCGATCGGCTAGCGCCAACCCGTTCCGCGTGTCCGGTTAGTTGATCCCGGCGCTGGGAACGGACAGGTAGTCGCGTAAGTCACGGGAGACGCTGGATCGCCTGAGCTTGCGCAACGCCTCCACCTGCAGCTGCCGGATCCGCTCGCGAGTCACACCGAAAAACTCGCCGATCTGATCCAGGGTCCAGGGTTCCTGCCCATCCAGACCAAAGCGACGCACCAGGATGGTCTGCTGGCGGTCCGGGAGAATGGCCAGGGCGCGGGCCAGATCTTCACGCAGTGTTCCGGCTAAAAGAACGGCGTCGGCCGTTTCAGGGTTGGGATCTTCCACGAAGTCCGCCAGCGACTCGTCGCCGTCTTCACCCACCGGCTGCTCCAGCGACATGGGGATGCGGCTGGCGCGCACTATTTCCACGACTCGCTCCGGCGCCATGCCGAGGACCTCACCCAGTTCGGTGGGCGTGGGCTCACGCTCCATTTCCAGCGCCAGTTCCGGGGTGACCTTGCGAATCTTACGCAGCGCTTCCACCACGTGAACCGGTAGACGCACCGTCCGCGAGTCGTTGGAGAGCGAGCGAGTGATCGCCTGACGGATCCACCACGTGGCGTAGGTGCTGAACTTGTAGCCGCGGCGCCAGTCAAAACGCTGCACGGCCTGCATCAGCCCGAGGTTGCCTTCCTGAATCAGGTCAAGCAGAGGGAGCCCACCGGCGGCGTAGCGCTTGGCGACGTTGACGACCAGCCGCAGGTTGGCATCGACCAGGCGCTGGCGGGCGGCGGCGTCACCGGCCTCCACGCCCTTGGCCAGGCTGACCTCTTCCGCGGCCGTGAGCAGAGCGACGCGGTTGATCTCGTTGAGGTAGAGCCGCATCGTGTCTTCGATCGACTCCTCGCCAGTGGAGCGCGCCGTGACCGGCGCGCCGGTCTCCGGGACGCTGGCTTCCTGGCGTCGATCGACTGCCTCCAGGTCGTTCGCCCAGTGGCCCAAGGCGGGTGGTGACCCGTTTGCCACGTCGGTCGCGTGCATTCATGCCTCGTGGGTAAGCGCGGCGGCGATCAACGGCGGTCGCCTGTCATCCGATGTCGTGAGTATACAAGTTTTTCCAGATAATGCCGTGTAAATAGCCTAAACGCTGGAATCGAGAGTCGTCTGACCCTGAAGCAAAGCAAGTTGGTAGTGGCTATGCGGCGGTGGTAGGTTCGACCAATGGCCCGGCGCTGGCGGCGCATGCTCGAGCACTCCCAGAATCCTCGCGACCAGATCCTGCACGCCCTCAAAATGGAGGGTGCGCTCCAGGTTCGGGCAATTGCCGAGGCCGTTGGTAGCAGCTTGTCCGCCGTGCGGCCGCACCTGGACCGGCTGGTGGCCGAGAGCCTGGTGCGGGTTGAGATTGTGCGAGGTGGACTGGGACGCCCGCGCCACCGGTACACCCTGACCAGCACCGGGCACGCCCGATTTCCGCAAAGCTACGGGGAGTTCGCCAAGGACTTCGTGGAGGCCGTGCTGGCGTTTGGCGGGCAGGATCTGCTCAGCCGCATCCTGACCCACCACGAGAACAAGCAGTACCAGCGGTTTGCGCCGCGCCTGGCGGGCCTGGACTTTCACGCGCGGGTGCAGGAACTGCGGCGCATCCTGGACGAGTGCGGCTTTATGCCTCGGGTGGAGCAAACCGACGACGGATACGTGCTGGCGGCGCATCACTGTCCGATCTGGGACGTGGCCGCGACCTGCCGGGCGGGCTGCGACTCCGAGTTGCGGCTGATCCGCCGACTCGTCGAGGCGGATGTTGTTCCGCTGGAGGTGGGTCCGCGCGTCGGCTGCGCCTGCCGGTACGCGATCCACGAGCAGACCGCACTGCCACAAGCGTCGTCCAGCACGACCTGAGCGGGACGCGAGCGGCGCGCTCCGACGCAAATGGCAGCCTCCCGCATCTATCTGGATCACGCCGCGACCACGCCGCTGGACCCCGTGGTGCGGGAAGCCATTGTCACGACGCTGGAGGAATTGCCGGGTAACCCCAGCTCGCTGTACGCGGAGGGCCGCGCCGCGCGCGACGCGCTGGATGAGGCTCGCGCACAGGTAGCCGAGGTTCTGGCCGCGGACCCCGGCGAGGTCGTGTTCACGAGCGGCGGGAGCGAGGGCGCGGCCCTGGCCATCCGGGGCGCCGCCTTCGCGGCGGCTCGCGAAGGGCGACGCCATCTGGTGACCAGCGCCGTTGAGCATCACGCGGTACTGCACACGGTGCAATTGCTGGCGCAGCGCCACGATTTCGAGGCCACGGTGGTTCCGGTGGACGCGCAGGGGCTCGTCGATCCCGACGCCGTGGGGCAGGCCGTTCGCCCGGACACCGCTCTGGTGAGCGTGATGTACGCGAACAACGAAGTCGGCGCGATTCAGCCGGTGGCGGAGGTCGCCTCGGCCCTGCGCGACCATCCAGCGCTGATCCATACCGACGCCGTGCAGGCGCCGGGTCAACTGCCGATTGACATTCCCACCCTTGGGGTCGATCTCCTCAGCATTGCGGCCCACAAGTTCTACGGTCCGAAGGGCGTGGGTGCGTTGTTCGTGCGGCGGGGGGCGCGGCTCAGTCCGCAGATTGTGGGCGGGTCGCAAGAGCGGTATCGCCGCGCGGGAACCGAGAACGTGGCGTTTGCGGTGGGACTCGGGGTGGCCCTGGCCCGCGCCGAAGCCGGGCGTCCAACCGCCGCGGCGCACAACGCACGGCTGCGCGATCTGCTGATCCAGGGAATCGCGGCCATGCCTGACAGCCGCCTGAACGGGCCGCGCCGCCAACGGCTCCCGAACAACGTGAACGTCTGCTTTGCCGGAGTGGAGAGCGAAGGGTTGCTGCTGGGGCTGGACGCCGCCGGTATCGCCGCGTCAAGTGGTTCCGCCTGCACGTCGGCCTCGCTGGAGCCCTCACACGTACTGCTGGCCATGGGCATCGCGCCGGACCTGGCCGCGGGCAGCCTGCGGCTGACGACGGGGCACGGGAATACCGAAGCGGAGATCAAGCGAACGGTGAAAGTGTTGCACGAGTTGGTTCCGCGTCTGCGTCGCGCCACGGCATCGTCCGGAGCGCCTTAGTCCGCTGACTCCGCCAGCCCCTCGCCGCAGATGCCATTGGTTCGTAGAATCGGGAAACAGTCACAGGGCGGACTGGAGTCGCCGTGTCGCCGGAACTGATAGGGATCTTTGGCGTGGGCGCGACGCTGCTCGTTGGGCTCATGGCGCTTGGCGGGCTCATCGTCGGGTTGAGTCTTCGCCTGCATAGCGAACTACGCAATGATCTGCGTCAGTTTCGCGAGGAGAACAGCCGGCAGCACGGCGAACTGGCCGCGCGCATTGACGGCCTCAACGCCCGCGTCGACGGCCTATCCGCACAGACTTAGCCCAGCGCCGAGCGAGCCACTGAACATGTGGCGAGTCCCCGTCGGGTTGCGTAGGCTCAGGGTGCGGCGCGGGATCTCCCGCGGCGCGCTTCGCAGCTAAGGAACGCCCACGTGGCCACAAGCGACGCGCTGAGTTTGATGGACCTCCCGCTGGCCGACGCGCCGGTCCTGAAAGTTGAACCCTCGGCCGCGGTCGAGTTCGAGCGGATGCGCACGAAGCGCAACCGGCCGGACGCCGTACTGCG
>JAKZUJ010000064.1:0-24960 GCA_047516685.1 Chloroflexota bacterium
ATGTATGACCCGGCGTACACCATGGTGTGCAAAGTGCGAAAGTCAGTTCTGGCTGAACTGGGATTCGTACGCTAAGCCAGGTCGGCGGTCGAAGCGGCTCGCGCGGTGTTGACTGTCGCTAGGGCACTTCAGTAAGCGCCACCGGGCGGTGTTCGCGGCGCGAGATATCGCAGGCGATGGCGGCCCGCAGGGCCTCGACGGCGTCCTCGGCGGTACTGCGCGACGACTGACGACCACGGGCTACGTCCAGGAACGCGTCTATCTCCGCGGCGTACGCATCGGCAAAGCGATCGTGAAAGTCCGGATAGGGCTTCGCGGCAAGGGGCGGCGCCGAGGGTTCCAGCGACCGTACGGGTGATCGGGCGTCCCATCCCACGACCACACTGTCGCGGGAGCCGAACAGCTCCATGCGGACGTCGTAGCCCAGCGGGTTGTGGCGGGCGTAGCTCATCAGGCCCAGGGCGCCACCTGAAAGCGTGCACGTGGCTACGGCCAGGTCGGCGTCGTCGAAGCGCTCATAGACGTCCCACTTGCGGACGGTGGTCTGGGCAAAGACCTCAACGACCTCTTCGCCGGTCACAAAGCGAATAGCATCGAAGTCGTGCACGCTGAAGTCGCGAAACATCCCGCCCGAGCCGGCAATGTAGGCCTCGGTGGCCGGCTCCGGATCGTGGCCAACGGTGCGCAGGGCATAGAGAGTTCCCAGCCCGCCGGACGCCACGAGGTCGGCAGCGGCCTGGTAGCCCGGGTCGAAACGGCGCTGAAAGCCCATCTGCACGGGCACGCTGCGTCGCTGGATGAGGGCAACCACCTCGCGCGACTGTTCCAGGTCATGCGAGATTGGCTTTTCGCAGAAGGTTGGTAGGCCGGCTTGAACCGCGGCGCGCAGCAGGCCGGCGTGGGCGGTGGTGGTGGCGGCGATGACCACGGCGTCGACGGAGGCGAGCAACTCGTCGTAACCGGTAACGACTCGCAGGCCGAGGTCCGTGGCAACCGAGGCGGCTAGTTTCGCGTTGGCGTCCTGCAGAATGACCTCGGACACCTCCGGATGCGCCATTACCCGTTCAGCGTGCGGACGCCCAATGCGACCCACGCCCGCCACGCCTACGCGCACATCAGCCCCTTCCGCCTGCTCCCACTACGTCGCCTGGCCGGGAGCGTCCAACGCCCTCGCACACCAAGCCGCAATCTGGACCGGCGCGCGGCGCGCGTCAAGCCGAGGATGCGAGCTTTGGACCGCGGGAGGCGTAGGCTTATGCCGACATCCGACGCCGGAGCAGGATTGATGCGCGCTCGACGTCGAATGCCCCCTGACCGCGGGGAACTCCGATGAGCGGTGATCGGCTGGCGGGCAAGGTCGCCATCATCACCGGCGGGGGAAGCCAACCGGGCGAGGTTGGTACCGGCCGGGCCACATCCATCTGCATGGCCCAGGAAGGCGCTCGCGTCCTGGTGGCCGATATCGCGGCCGACAACGCGCAGCGAACCGTCGACGCGATTCAGGCAGCCGGAGGCGAAGCGTCGGTATTTGTGGGCGACGCGACCTCCAGTGACGACTCCCGGGCGATGGTGGCCGCCGCCGTGGAGCGCTACGGCGGCTTGCACGTGCTGATGAACAATCTCGGCTACCGCTGGGGCGGGCACGAGCGGCGCAAAGGCGTGGCCGAGATCGACGAGGCTCAGTTCATGCGCGCGGTCGATCTCAACCTCATGAGCGCCCTGCTGGCCAGCAAGCACGCGATCCCCGCCATGATCGATTCAGGTGGAGGCTCGATCATCAACGTCTCGTCGATAGACGGCTTGGCGGGTGCACGGCACCGGGGCGTGGCCTATTCGGTCACGAAGGGCGCACTGCCGATCCTTACGCGAAGCACCGCTGCCTTTCACGGTCGCGACGGGATTCGCGCCAATTGCATCGTTCCGGGGCATCTGCAGTCGGCCTATCAGTCGGGCATCAACCCCGTCGACCGGGAGTTGCGGCGGCGCGTAAGTCCGCTCGGTACCGAGGGGACGCCGTGGGACATAGCCTGGGCCGCGGTGTTTCTGGCCAGCGACGAGTCACGCTGGATTACGGGCGTCACCCTGCCGGTGGACGGCGGGCTCTTTGCCGCGCAACCGCTGCTGGCCCATGATCTGCTCCAGGAGCCGGACCTGGAGCCGACACCCGAGGATGCGTGAATGCCCTACCGCCTGAAGCCGAAGACGATGTACCTGATGCCAACGCACTTCGGGCCGATGAGCGGTCCGCGGCAAGGGCCGGGCGGTCAGATTGGCGCGTTCAGCGTTGACCAGCGCAAGTCACGGACGTACGCCGTCAGCTTCTTGAGCGAGCGGTCGCAGCTCGAGGCGCTGGCGCCTCCAGGATTCGAGGTGGTCGGCGAGCCGGTAGTGACCGTGGCCCTCACGCACATGACGGAGATCGATTGGCTGGCCGGGCGCGGGTACAGCACGCTGGGCGTCACTTTTCAGGCTAGATTCAACGGGACACGCGACCGCGCGACTGGACCACTATTGCTGGTGCTCTGGGAGAACCTGACAGACCCCATTCTGACCGGACGCGAGCAGCTTGGGTTTTCGAAGATCTACTGCGACCTTCCCGAACCGGTCATCCACGGCGGCGAGACGCACTGCACCGCAAGCTGGCTGGGATTCCGATTCATGGACATGCGCCTGACCAACATGGTCGAGGTTGAGGCGCCGGCGGAGGCGCTGGCCGAGTCCCCTGACGACGGCTCCATGAAGGGAACGCTCCACTATAAGTACGTGCCGAAGACGGGCGCGTGGGGCGAAGCCGATGCCGAATACGCGGTGTTGAGTCCTCTCAATCCGCCGCTTAGCCAGCCCACCCGCTGGCAGGGCGAAGGCTCCGTGACGTTTCACCGCGCGCGCTGGGAAGACCTGCCCACCCAGTACATGATCGTGAACGCGCTGAGCAAACTTGAGGTCAAGGAGTATCGCGGCGCAAGCATTGAGCACCGGGTAGGCGGTAGGGACCTCATCGACCAGCGGATCCTGCGGTAGCCGCCGTGGAAGAATGGCCGAAAGGCGTCTTGACATAATTCACTGCATTTCGACCTAGGTCATGGAATCGCCCGCGGCAGGGATGCAGGCATCCAACGGACTCGCGCGCTGGCAGACGCCGCTGCTGGTGATCGCGGCGGGCGCGCTGATCGCCATCATTGGGTTTGGCACTCGCTCGGTGTTCGGTCTGTTCCTGGCGCCGATGACCGAGGCTCGGGGCTGGTCGCGCGATGCGTTCAGTCTCGCCATGGCCGCGCAGCAGTTGACGTTAGGGTTGGTACTACCGCTGGCCGCGGCCTCGGCCGACCGTTTCGGTCCGGTGCGAGTGATCGTGGGCGGCGCACTGGTCTACGCGCTGGGCGTCTGGGTCATGACGATGGTCGAGGCGTCGCTGGTGTTCCTGCTTGTGACCGGACTGCTGGTTGGCGCGGCGAACGCTTTCACGTCGTTCTCTTTGGTCATTGCAACGATGTCGCGGATGGTCGGTCCGCGGCGACGGCCGCTGGTGATGGGGTTGGGGATGGCGGCCGGGTCGCTGGGCCAGGTGATCTACTCGCCGATAACGCAGGGATTCATTGGCGCGTTCGGATGGAGCGATGCGCTGGTGATCCTGGCCGTGGGGTCGCTGGCCATCATCCCGCTGGCGTTCCTGCTGCCTGCGAGTCCGGACGTGGCGGCCGAGCGGACGGCCAGACAAAGCGTGGGTGCGGCCATCCGGGAAGCGGCCGAACACCGGGGCTACCTGCTGCTGACGGTCGGGTTCTTCGTCTGCGGGTTCCACGTGTCGTTCATCACGGTGCACCTGCCGGCGTACATGCTCGACCTGGGATTCGAGCCGCACGTGGGCGCGATCGCGCTTTCACTCATTGGCCTCTTCAACATCGTCGGCTCGATCCTGTCAGGCATGGCGGGCACGCATTTCAGTCGACGGTTGAGCCTGAGCTTTATCTATGCGAGCCGCGCCGTGGTGATTGCAGCCTTCCTGATTCTGCCCAAGACCGAGCCGGTGGCGTACATGTTTGCCTCGCTCATGGGATTGTTGTGGCTGGCGACGGTTCCGCTGACGACCGCGATCGTGGCCCGCCTGTTTGGGATTCGCTACCTGGCCACGCTGTTTTCGTTTGTGTTCCTTTCCCATCAACTTGGGTCGTTTTCGGGCGTCTGGCTGGCCGGCGCCATCTACGAAGCTACCGGCGCCTACGACGGGATGTGGATGGCCGGGATCGCGCTTGGTCTTGCGGCCGCGCTCATCCACCTGCCAATCAACGAGCGCCCGATTCCGCGGCTGGCGGAGGCTTAGCGGGCGAGCAGGAAGGCCCGCGTGGCAAAGGCCGCGAGCCAACTCCGGATTAGGTTTCGTCGAGCATGGGCCGGTATTGCAGCGCTTCGGCCACGTGTTCGATCCGGATGGTGTCGCTGGCGCACAGGTCGGCGATGGTTCGGGCCAGCTTGAGGACACGGTGGTGGCCGCGGCCGCTGAGCGCCAGTCGTTCGTGGGCGCTGCGTAAGAGGCGTTCGGCGTCAGGCTCGAGTCTGCAGATTTCCGAAATCAGCCGAGCCGTAAGCTCGGCGTTGGAATACAGGCCGTATGGCGCCAGACGCTCTTCCTGGATCTTCCGCGCCTGCGCGATGCGCGCCTGGACGTGGGTGGACGGTTCGCGCTCGGTTTCGTCGGCCATCTTGGCGTATTCGAGCCGGGGAACGTCGATGTGGACGTCAATGCGGTCGAGCAGCGGACCGGAAATCCGGTTGCGATAGCGACGAGCGGCTTCGGCGCTCATGCCGCTGCTCTGGCCGTCACCCGTGGCGAAGCCGGAGGGCGAGGGATTCATGGCCGCCACCAACATCAACCTGGCCGGCAGGTCGACGCTGTAGGCGGCGCGAGTGATGGTGATGTGGCCATCCTCCAGCGGTTGCCGCAACGACTCCAGGGTCTGGCGGCCGAACTCCGCAAACTCATCAAGGAAGAGAACGCCCCGGTGCGCCAGGCTGATCTCGCCGGGCCGAGGCGACGAGCCGCCGCCAACCATGCCCGCGTAGGTGACGGTGTGGTGCGGCGCCCGAAATGGTCGCTCCACCACCAGTCCGCCGCCGTCCCGCAGCTGACCGGCAATGCTGTAAACCTTGGTGACGTCTATAGCCTCGTCGAGCGTCATGGGCGGTAAAACCGATGGCAAGGCGCGCGCCAGCAGGGTTTTGCCCGACCCCGGAGGGCCCACCATCAGCACGTTGTGGGCGCCGGCGGCCGCCACTTCCAGGGCGCGCTTGGCGTGCTCGTGGCCACGCACGTCGGCAAAGTCGACGGGATACCCCGCGGCTTGCCTGGACATTTCCGTAACCGGCAGCGGTTCGATACGAATCAGCCCCATGTAGTGGGCGATGAGTTGCTGCAACGACTCGACGGGGTAAACCGCAATGCCCTCGACGACGGCGGCTTCGGCGCCGTCAACCGCTGGGACGAAGGCTTTGTCAACGCCGGCATCGCGGGCGGCCGCCACCATTGGGAGCACGCCGTGCGTGTGGCGCACCCCGCCATCCAGCGACAGCTCGCCCAGGTAGACAGCCTGGTTGTCGTCGAACCCTTCGAGTTGCCCAGTGGCGGCCAGGATCGCCACCGCCATGGGCAGGTCGTAGACCGGGCCTTCCTTGCGAATGTCGGCAGGGGCCAGATTTACCGTCAGGCGGCGCTCCGGAAAGATCGCGCCGCTGTTGCGGATGGCGCTGCGGGTGCGTTCGCGGGCTTCCTGAACGGCCGCGTCGGGTAGCCCGACGACGTTGTGTTTGGGCAGTCCGTTGCTGATGTCTGCCTCAACGTCGACGACCACGCCGTCGAGGCCTGTAATCGCGCAGCTGTGTACCGTGCCAAGCATGAGCAAGTCGCGGTCCGCCCAGCCGCGTGGGAAGCTCTACATACCCGGCCCGTCGCCGATGGTTTTGTGAATCTTGAACGACCCGCTCTTCTTTTCCTCGTCGCCGCACGCGGCTAGCAGCAAGCCGGAGGCAAGCACGGCCACGACGCGGCGTCGAGGAACGAACTTCAGCGGTTTCCTGGCAGGCATTCGGGACTCTCTGGCTTTCCTCACGGGGCCTATCCTACGCGCTGCCCGCGTTGAGGAGGGCACTGGGCTAGCCGCGCTCAACCGGAACCACCACGTAGGGGGCTTCGATGTCCATGTCGGGGCCGATCGCCCCGTTGCCCAGCCGATCAATGGCTTCGACGTAGTACATCAGATCCCAGTCCGGCACGATGTCCATACCTGGAATCGTGGCTGTCCATGTGCCGTCGCCTTGCCGCATGGGGACTGGCGTGTAGAGCTCCCGCTGGTTCAGGTCACGGTAGTAGAGGGTTACCCTCGCAAGGTCTTCCGCCGAGTCCACGCGCGCGGTCACCGTGTGGTCCTGGCCAGGAGACGCGGCAATCGCACGCTGCACGTGCACTGAGGGAGGACCTACCGAAGTTCCGATTGCGACCGGCTGTGGCGCGTTAGCTCCGGCAGCCGGCCAGGATCGGGTCTCTCCGTTCGCGTCGCTCGCTCCGATGTAGTAGGCGGCCTCGCGCACATTCGGAAGCTCAATGGCGGCAGCAAACACGTCGCCGTTGGCAGTCAGTGGCGTGCGCTGCCAAGCGCCTTCGCCAGCCCGCCAGTTCAGTCCGACTTCGGCCACGCCGTCCGGCGCGGTAACGGTGGCCGTCACGTTGAGTGTGCCCGGCGACGCGGCTCGGATAGGCACGTGCCCGATCTGCGGGGCGAGGTCGCGAACGACGACGGCGTTGATGACCCAATCGGAGGCCGGGTGCGAGTTGACCTCCAGTTCGAGCCGCCCGTTGGCGATGTTGCAGCGCTGTGTCCTATGGATCACCCGACCAGCGGGAATCGTGAAGCGGTCGGTCTGGTGACGGCCCTGAAACGTCAACCACATCGGGCCTCGGTCTTTGGCGTCGGGCGCGGTGTCGCCCATGACGACGGTTACGTCGTACATGCCCGGCGCCAGGTCGGCCCTGAAGGTGTTTTCCACGTAACCGGGATTGCGCCCGCGATGCTGGAAGTCGAGTTCCAGAAGACGATGGGGAAGTTCCCCGACCTCGCGATTGCGGCCCAGCAGGTCGCCGTTGTCGGGCTGCGGCGGGCTGACCGCGGCGATGTTGCGCGTGAGTTTCCAGCCGATGCCGCGCGCGGGCGTGTAGGCAACGTCAGGCGACACGGCGCGGAAGCGCCGTTCCACCCAGGCCGACTGCATGGTTCGTGGAATCCAGGGTCGCGGGTCGACCGGCTCGGCGCCAAAGTCAAATCCGTGGGCGAAGAGGCCAAAGCATTCAAACACAGCCTCTACCTCGTCGAGCCGCGCGAGGTCGTGTTCCAGGTAGGGCGTCAGGCGCTCCCACGTGCCGGCTTCGTCTTTGAGGGGGCCGAAGATCATCTCGTCGTCATACAGGCCGTCGGTGTGTTCCACGATGGCCCGCCACTGGTTGAGGGCATTCGTCATGTGGACCTTGGCCTGTTGTAGACGATCCGCGGCGCCGGTCGTGTAGAAGAAAGCCAGGTCCAACGCTGCACGCAGCTTGTGCCCGTGGTAACGCGCAAGGCCCGCACACAACAGCACATCCGCCTCAATGCCGCGAAACTCAGCGCGCGCCCCGTCGGCCACGGCATGGCTCCCGCGATCCAGAGCAGCCTCGGCAGCATTGGCATGGGCCTCCAGACGCTCGGCAATCTGCGTTGGGGTCAGCTTGGCTCGAACCTCGCCGGCCAGATAGTCCTGGACGTATTCGCTGACACCGTAGAAACCAGCCAGGTCGCTCGGCTCGACCTCGACATAGGCGTCAAGGAGGCCGCCCGTGTCCCGCTCCGCCCACCAGCCGAACACGCTGGCCGAGGGCAAATGGGCGGCGGTGATGAACGGCAGATAGTGGGAGCCTTCGACCACGGCCTCCTGAACATCCGCGCCGGCGTCCGCTCCGAACCGCTGCTCAAACTCGCGTTCCCACACCTCGGCGCCGCACTCCGGGTCGTAGCCCAGGCGTCCAAAGAGCAGGTACGAGAACCAGTAGCGTTCGTCTTCGAATTCGTACCAGTGCATGTCCTCGGGCTTGAAGAGCGGCCAGGCGCCACCCACGTTGCGGAATCCCTTGTTGGACAGCGGCGCGCAGACCTCGAAGCCTTTGGACCCGCCAAGCGCACAACTCTCGGCGTAGCGCCGAACCCAGGATGGATCGCCCCACAGCGTGAACTTGTTGGTTCCCAGGTTCCACATCCGGAACATGAACTCGTAGTCGCGCGGGTACTTGAGCAGGTCGCCGTAGGAGTGCCGGCGGTCCATGCGGTCGAAATCCTGCAACAGGCCGGCGGAATAGGGCATGCCCTGGTGCTCGCACCAGAACTTGGTGGAGACGGTGGTGGGCAAGCCCGTGTCCTGAGCGCCTTCCCAGGTGTCGTCGGCGATGGCCTTGGCGCGCACGTCGATTTCGATCTCCCGACCGGCCGCGACGACACCGCGGTAGATCGAGCGGAAGAACGCGGGGCTGTCCTCGGCCTCGATCCCCGACTCGGAATTGACCCGCAGTTGAACGCCGGAAATGTCGGGGCAGGCCTTGAGAACCTTGGCCATGCCCAATTCGCAGTAGGCCGCCAGATTGTCGAGCGTCAGGCCCTCAACCAGCGACTCGCCGTATTCGTAGCTGTGCTGCTGCCAGACGCCGAACGTGAAATCGATACCGCGCGCCACAGCGGTCCGCGAGATCATCTGCAGCGTCGCCAGGTTTCGTTGCCGCTGGGCTTCGCTGAGGCTGGGCACGGACACCTCGGGAAACTCCGACATTGGCACCAGGAATGCGTACGGCGGCACCAGGTAGGCGGTCTGATGGCCGAAGGTCAGGCTGAAGGCGTTGAAACGGTTCAGCGAGAGCTTGTCGAAATAGGATTCCCAGAACGCTGGGTTGAAGTACCAGGGACCGTCCATGGCTTCGTTGTGCGGGAAGATGCAGACGCTGCGCTTGCGAAGGAAGGGTGATTCGCTGGCGGGCGGAAACAAGCCCTCCCAGTCCAGCGGCGCCGGCGCCAGGTCGATTCGACGGGCCGCTTCGCGCAGGGCGAAGGCTAGCCCGCGATCATCGGTACCGCCGATAGCCAACGTACCGTCGACGCAGGCGAAGGCCAGCGACTCGGCGGCCTCGCCCAGCGGGGCGCCCGACGCGCGCAGGAAGTCCGATGGCTCGGCCGTCGCTGAAGTGCCCGCGAGGATCGTCACCGCGGCCTCGTCGTCCACAAGGACGTATCCGCGCCCGGCCAACGCCTGACGCAGACGGCCGAGCGCCAAGTGCGCAGGCGATCCCAACTCACCGTCCACCAGGATCCGTATGCGTGTCGATGCGTCCGCCACGGCTACCGCCTCTCTCTGGGCACGCTGCCAGAGGCCACCGTGCGTATATGTCGGCGTACGCGATTCATTGGCGCATTGCCGGGACTCGTCAGGGTAAGCAAGCCTTCCTTCAAGCGTCCACCGACGGCCGCACGCTAAAAGCCAGGCCGCGGAATCGGCTGCTCGCCAGTGGTCATGAACGTTCGCAGTTCGCGGCCCGACAACGGGAGGAAGTCGCCACGAATGGCGTAGATACGTGCGTTGGTCAACTCAACCTCGAGACGTATGGCCTTACCGGTAAAGGTCGCCAGCCCGCGACCGCCCGTCCAGCGCGGCGACCAATCGAGCGCATCGCCGGTGAACGACTGGCAGTCGTCGAAGCTGTAGCCCTCGATCACCTCGCCCACCGGGTCGGTGACCTGCACGCGAGTTTCAAGGCCGGACTGCAGGTTGAACCTGGCCTCGCCGCCCTGCCAATAGAGCGAGCGCGTTCCGAACATGCCAGGCCCGGCACTCGACTCCAGGTAGTAGAAGCCGTCCAGCCGCAGCGTGTGCATGAGCAGGGCGCCGGTGTCGTTGCCCTCGCCGGCCGGTCCGCGCTCAAGGCGCTGCCGTCCGACGTGCGGGTTGATGTGGTAGCCATGCTCAAGCTTGGACGCGCTGGAGTAGATACGGATCTGCAGATCGTCGTCGACGACCAGCGAGTGCGGGCGCATGGTTCCGGCGCCGTACTCGCCCGGCTCCGCGTTGGGAATGAACGGCGTGCGAATTGAGCGGTTGAAGTGCCAGCCGTTATAGCTGTAGGCGAGGTGGCAGTCGGTCTTGCCGTCCCAGTACTTGACCAGGCTGGTTGGTTCGGTGTGATAGATCCACACAAGACCGATGAACTTATCAGCATATGGGAATGCGACCATGCCGTAGATCTCGGCCAGCGGCGTGTCCAGTGCGTCAGTGGCAAGCACAAGCTCGGGATCGCTGAACGTCCGCCAGTCCCGGGTCTCCGAAAGCGCCACCCGCCGCGGATGGGCATGCGGCGCGGGCCGGGCGCTGATGACGTAGCAGTCGCGCACGTGGTTCCAGAACGCCGTGCTGGGAGGGTCCGGGCTGTGCTTGCGCCATTGGACGCTCTCGGCAAGCGTCCAGTTCAGTCCGTCGGGCGACGTCCACAGATGGTTGCCTTTTCCGACCGCAAAGCCCTTGACGCGCTCGTTCGGATCTTCGGCCCGCTCGTCGAAATAGCAGTCCCACTGATGAAAGTCTTCCGCCTTCGACAGCACCTGGTGGGGATACCGGCGGTCCGAAAGAGGAACGCGGTCCGTCAGGTCCGGCTTCTCCCAATGGATTCCGTCGTCGCTCTCCGCCACCAGCGCGTAGCTGTCGGGTTGTTCCTCGGGGACTACGGACTTTCCGTTGTAGAGGATTCGCCAGACGCCGGACTCGTGTTTAAACGCCGTGGGATAGCCGGAACCCAGCCAGAAACCAGGCTCTTCAAGCGTCGCTTCCGGGACGAGCTGCGGCTGCCCGATTCCCCGCCGCAGGTTGTTCCATCGATTCAGGTAATTGTCGTCCCAGAACAGCAACGTGAAATCACCGGAATTCAGCATGGCGGGGACTCCGTCGTTCGTGCACGAGGGACCGGACTGGACTGACAATACCGCGCGGCGCGCGTGTGCCTGAAATCGCGTCGATGCACTGGACCTAGGGAACCGCCACGGAGAGCGACCAGGACTCGCCGAGCCGGTTGACGTCGGGCCGGATCTGATCGGGCAATAGCTGCGGACGTCCTGCCACCAGTCGTTCTCCGTCCACGAACCCCTCGGGCCGGTTACGCAACTGCTCCAGCATGCGCCGCCGCCAAACCGCCACTCGAGAAGCGGCGTCTGGATCGTCAACGGCGTTGTGCATTTCGTGGGGGTCACGTGTCAGGTCGAAGAAGTGCTCGTGGCCGTCGGCGGGATACCAAATGTATTTCTCGCGGCCGTCCGTCAGGTATTGGTGACCTGGCGCGCTATCAGACCAGCGGGCGCTGCCGTGTCCCCGGCGTCCGCCGTTATGTTCGCCGTGCAGGAAGGGCCGCCAAGCGGGCTGCTCGCCGCGCGCCAGCGGAAGGACGCTGCGGCCGTCTACCGAATCCGGAATCGCAACGCCGGCCGCGTCCAGCAGGGTAGGCATCACGTCTTGAAGGCCCACTGGCTCGCCGACTACGGCGCCGTTCTCGGGTTCCAGCCACTCAGGCAGCCGCAGAATGAACGGAATGTTGGCCGACGACTGATGCGGCCAGGTCTTGCGGAAGAGGTTGTGGTCCCCAAGCATCTCGCCGTGGTCGCTGGTGTAGAGCACCACCGTGTCGCGCCACATGTCGGCCTGAGACAACGCTCGAAACAATCGGTTGACCTGATCGTCGATGTGATTCACGAGCCCGTAGTAGGCGGCGCGCATGCGGCGCATCCAGGCGTCCGGCAAGTTGATGTCCACCGGCTGGATGTTTAGACCCAGGTTCGGCTTGTCGAACTGCCTCGCCCAGTCGCCGATGAACGGCGCGGGGATGTCGTCGGCACGCGCCATGTAACGGTCGAAGTACATCTTGGGTGGTGTAAACGGTGGATGCGGATCCACCAGGGAAAGCCACAGAAACAGCGGCGCTTCAGGATCGCGCTTTTTTATCAGCCCTAGCGACTCGTTGACGCACCAGGTCGTTAGGTCGAAACCCTCCGGCAAGTGGCTGGGCCGGGCATTGAACGTATTGGTTTCGACGCCGTGCAGCTTGCCCGCCAGAACTTCGCGAAAGCCCTGGTCGTTGAGCCAGTCTGAGTAGTCGTTGCCGTCGCGCTGGCTGTTGGCAACCAGCATGTGTTGAAACCCGAAGCGTTTGCGACCCGGGTGCCAGTGGGTCTTGCCGATTAGTTCGGTCTGATAGCCGGACGCCGCAAGCTCGGAGGCGATGGAGTGGCGCAGGTTCCAGTGGTAGCCGCCATAGAAGCCGACCATGCCGTTGGTAGACGGCGCCTGACCCGAAAGGATCACACGCCGCGCGGGGATGCAGGTTGGCGACTCGCTGTAAGCCGAGCGGAACCAGGCGCCATTGCCGGCCAGGTAGTCCAGGTTGGGGGTGCGCAGCACCGGATGGCCGCTGATACCGAGGGCGTCACCGCGCTGCTGATCGGATGTAATCAGGAGAATGTGGGGACGGCGCTGTGCCATGACTATCAGCCGCTCGCCTGATTGGTTGCAGGCTGCAAGTGTTCGGGGCGGAGTTCAGGTCGTCCCGCCACCAAGCGTCCGTCGGCCACGAAGCCTTCGGGGCGGTCGGCCAGCTCGGCAACAAGGCGTTGCCGCCAAATGGCGACACGCTCATGTTCGACAGCGTCGTCGACGGCGTTGTGCATCTCGCGCGGGTCGGCGTCGAGATCGAAGAACTGCTCCTGGCCGGTCTGGGTGTACCAGATCAGCTTCTCGTGTCCGTCCGTGACCCACTGGTTGCCCTGGTCAGGCTCGTAGCAGGCACTGTGTTCGCCGTGTAGGTATTCCCGCCATACCGGCGACTCGCCGCGCAGGTAGGGCATGACACTCGCGCCGTCCACGGACTCGGGTATGGGGACGCTGGCCGCATCCAGAATCGTCGGCATCACGTCTTGCAGCCCCACCGGATGGTCGATGCTCAGCCCAGCGGTGCAGTCCATCCACTCCGGAGCACGTGCCACGAACGGAACGCGGATCGACCCTTCGTAGGGCCAGGTTTTCCTGAAGAGGTTGTGGTCGCCCAGCATCTCGCCGTGGTCGCTGGTGAAGATCACCAGGGTGTCGTCCAGCAAACCGCTCTCGCGGTAGCCCTTGAGCAGGCGCGAAATCTGGTCGTCCACATGGTTGATCAGGCCGTAGTAGCCGGCCCGGCAGCGGTGCAAGTCGTCCTCGCGAAGGCGCATCACCGAAGCGTCGGGATTGAGACCCAGCGGCGGCGCATCCAGTGGGGGCGCCCAATCGCCGACATACGGCTCCGGAAGATCCAGCGACTCGTATCGTTCCCAGTAGACGAGCGGCGGCGTCAGCGGCGGATGTGGGTCGACGAACGAAACCCACAGGAAGAAGGGCGCATCGGGGTCCCGCTGACCAATGAAGCGCAGTGCTTCATTCACACACCAGGTCGTGTGTGAGTAGCGTTCGTCCAAGTGGCTGGGACGCCCAACCCAGCCGTTGGTGGATACCCCGTGGGCCAAACCCATCTCCAGCGAGGTGGCGCCGTTGTCAGCCAGCCACTCCGCGTAGTCGTTGTTGTCGCGCTGGCTGTCGGCCCAGACCATATTGTCGAAGCCGAAGCGCTTGCGCTGAGGGTACATGTGCAGCTTGCCGACCAATTGCGTCTGATACCCGGCCTTGGACAGTTCGCCGGGCAGCGAATGATCGAGCGCCCAGCCCACGCCGCCATGGAACCCGACCATGCCGTGGTTGAAGGGCCGCATGCCTGAGAGCATGGTGCGGCGGGCGCCGATGCACGACGGGACTTCCGCATAGGCCCGCCTGAAGTTGGTTCCGCTGGCCGCTAGGAAGTCAAGGTTGGGCGTTGCCAGGGGATCAGCGCCGTTGATGCTCAGGGCGTCGCCGCGCTGTTGATCCGTCGTGATGAATATGACGTGCGGGCGGCGCTGAGCCACGGATCCGAACCTGACGAAGCGCAAGTGGAGTGATTATGGCGTATGTCGGAACCAAGCAGCGCGGCGGTGATTTGGCCGCCGAGACGTACAGCAGCGCCACGCCTGGTCGCGGCGGGAGACGGGATGTCTGGATTGCGCATATATTCCGCGCTACGACTGCGTGTGGAATTGGCGACGCGCGGCGTGGTACGCGACGTTTCTAGAGCCGGAAGTCGTTCCATGCCGCCTGCGGCCAGTCCACCCTAAAGGTCTGGAGACCGTCGTCATGGCTGAGCTTCTTCCGGGTCGGGTGCCGCCCTTCGATGTAACCGCCGGGTACCACCCGATCATGGACTACCGGTTCGTAAACGCCGGACAGCCGCGCTGGGTCGGGGCGGACGGCACGCCGATTCACTACTGGGAGACCGCGGATCCAGATGAGATTCGCGCCGCGCACGCGAACGTTTCCCGCGGGATCGAGTTGCGGTCGCGGCCGGCCGATCGGTCTGACCCGATCCTGACCTGTACCGAGCCTTGGGAACACAACAATGGTGGGCCCACGATCATTCGCGATAGCGGGCTGTACCGCATGTGGTATCACGCGACCGCGCCGGATCATTGGGACCCGGACCTCGCGCCTTCGCTTGGCTGGGGACCCGACTGGGGCGGATTCCTCTGCTATGCGGAGTCCGACGACGGGTTCGAATGGCGAAAGCCGGCTTTGGGTCAGTACGAATGGCAGGGCCACGACAGCACAAACATCGTGCTCGGCCGGGAACTGGCGGGCGAGCCAGGCATGCACGGGCAATCGGTCTTCCTGGACCCGCGGGCGCCGGCCCACGAGCGGTTCAAGTCCATCTACATGGGACGGCTTTCGACCCATGTCATAAACCAGTGGGTGCGGGAGCAACCGGAGCGCGTTGACCCATGGATTGCCGTGCACCCCGACCGCGGCATGTTCGTGGCTACGTCGCCGGATGGGATCAAGTGGACCCCGCATCCGGACCCGGTGGTGATCTTCATCAGCGACACCATGAACGTGGCGGACTGGAATCCTGGGCGTCAGAGCTACGTGTGGTATTCGCGGGGCTGGTCGTGGGACCGACGCACGATCGCCCGGGCCGAGACACGGGATTTCTTTGCCTGGCCGCTGCCGGAGCAGGTGTTGACCACGCCGCCGGAGCAGCTGGAAATAACGGACATCTACACCAATGGCAAGGTGACGTATCCGGGCGATCCGTCCACGCACGTCATGTTTCCGACGCTCTACGACCGGGCGCTGGACACGACGACGATTGCGGTTGCGACCAGCACGGACGATGTGGTGTGGAATTGGGTCCCCGGCGGTCCGGTGCTCGAGCCGGGACCGGATGGAGTGTTCGACTCGGGCTGCATGTTCTCGTGCAAGGGCCTGGTGGAGCTACCGGGCGACCGGATCGGTACGCCGTACACAGGCTTCGACCTGCCGCACAAGTACCCGCGCCAATCGCTACAGAGCGCCACGGCGTATTGCCTGTGGCCACGCGGGCGGATAGCGGGTCTCGTGGCTAGCGAGGACGGCGAGTTCGCCACGCCGCAACTGATGCTGCAAGGGCGCAAGCTACGCCTGAACCTAAAGACGGCGGCCGACGGCGAGGTGCGGGTGTCGGCCCTGGAGCGAGGGCCAGGCTGGACGGCGCGACCCGGTCACGGCGCATGGGTGGAGCTGGGCGCCAGTCGGTCAATCACTGGCGATCACCTCAGCGTGCCCGTGGATTGGAACGGCAGCCCAGCGCTCAGGCTTTCGACGCACGGTCCGGTGGTTCTACGATTCGTGATGCGGAAGGCGACGCTATTCGGTTTTGAGGTCACTGGCTAGCCGCAGCGCCGGTCGGCCGCGGCGGACGGGGTTCTTGGGTCGGCATAGACTTACCGGAGCGACAGGAAACAGGGAGTTATGAGGATAACGCGCTAATGAAGATTGTCATTGGAACCGCTCAGTTCGGCGAAGACTACGCGGACGAAATGGGCGCGCGCTTTCCCCAGGCCACGTTTGCCATGGCCCTAACCGACGACGAAGAGCAAGTCGAAATCGTGGATGCCGACGCCTTTTTGGGCTGGCCGGAGCCTGAAGCAATAGCCGTAGCGCAACGGCTGCGCTGGATTCACGTGCCGGGGATGGGAATCAACAACACGATGCGCAGCCCGGGTATTGCCGAGTCCGGGGTCGTGGTGACCAATACGCCGGGGGCGCACACGGGGCCCATCGCCGACCACGTAATGTTCTTCGTGCTTTCGCTGGCGCACCAGGGCCGCCGATTGATGGACGATCAGCGCGCACGGCGCTGGGACACCGAGTCCTACGAGCGCCAGATGCGCGATCTGGACGGCGCCGCCATGTTGCTGCTGGGCCTCGGCGGCATTGGACGCGCCGTGCATCAGCGGGCCCATAGCTTTGGGATGCAGGTGTCGGTCATCGATCCCACTCCCACGGAAGTCCCGGCGGGCATTCGCGAGGTTGGCGGCGTGGACCGATTGGATACGCTGCTGGCTGAGACCGACTGGCTGGTGGTCACCGTGCCCCTGACCCCGGGTACCCGAAACCTGATCGACGCCCGACGGATCGGCTTGCTGAAGAGGGGCGCTGCTGTGATCGTCGTGTCGCGCGGAGGCATCGTGGACGAGGACGCGCTGGCCGAGGCGCTGCGCTCCGGCCACCTGTCCGGCGCCGGCCTTGACGCCACCGCATCGGAACCGCTGCCCGCCGACAGCCCGCTCTGGGAGATGAGCAACGTGCTGATCTCACCGCACTGCTCGGCCGTCAGCCCCAGCATGTGGTCGACGCGCCAGCGCACCCTCGAGGAGCAGGTGGGTCGCTTCGTCGAGGGCCGACCACTGGCCTTCATCTGTGATCTGAAGCGCGGTTATTAGTCCAGGCGAGGCTCTACGGCGTCTAAGAATTCCTCAGAACAGCTCCGCGGCCGTCGGCAACTCGTGCAACGCGGCTTCCGGGACCCGCAGGTGCAACGCCTGATGCCAGCGATGGGGAACGAACAGATTCGCAACGCCCTCGTCAACGAAGGCGTCTATGTAAGAGCACTGGTGGTTCATGAAGGGCATGTCGTACTCCGGCGCCAGGGCGTTTGCGAAGACGAAGCGAGGTTCGCCCCAGGTTCGGCCACCGTCCCGCGAAATAGCCACCCATATTTCTGAGCGGTCGCCCATCAGGGCTTCCTTCTCGCCGCTCAAACCCGTGTAGTCCAGGTCGTGGTGGCGGTTGTGGTGGAGCGCGGCGAGGTCGCCATTGGAGAGCTTGAAGAGCATCGGTGGCGCGTCCGGATGCACCAGCGGCGTCGACTTTGGTTCCGACCAGGTGCGGCCGTCATCGTGACTGCGGAGGTGCCAGAGATGCCCCTCGGGCGTTCGCGCCATCGCGTAGACCTCGCCGCCGCCGAGGTCGATCGGGCGCAGTTCGTCCATGCGGTTGAAGCCGCCGGCGTACCAGCCGCCGTGCCGGGTGCCCGGCAGCAGCTCCCATGACTGGCCTCGGTCCTCGGAGCGCAGGATGTACTGGCGGGTCATGAGCGGACGGTAGGACCAGTCGCCTTCGTGCGCGCCCAGCAGCCAGCTTCCAGCTTCCAGCTTCCGTCTCGCACATCCGCATGACCGACATGCCCGTGAAGTCCGGGTCGTTCAGCGGTCGGATCAGTTGAACCTCCGACCACGCATGGCCGTCATCGTCGGAGTACCGGAACCCAATTGGCGCGTTCTCGTGCAAGCCGCGTTCGCGCGTGTATCGACCCCAGATGGGCTGCGTGCCGAAGCAGTAGATGCGGCCTTCAGGGATGCCATTGCCTGCGCGCGGCATGAGTGGAACGAATCCGTGCAGGTTGTAGTCGATGTCGATGGGGCGCGTGGAGCCTTGCCAGGTTGCGCCTTTGTCCTTCGACCGAAACGCCACCAGATCGTTGACCTTGCGATCAGCGTGACCGTAGTGGCAGCGGCCTTCGGGATAGCTCAAGGCGTTCGTCGGGAACATCAACAGATAGTCGCCGCCGGGCGTCTTGATGGCCCGGGTCTCGAATAGGGTGCCGCGTTGGGTGCGATACACGACGCTGCCGTCAATCGACGGCGCCGAGATCAGACCGAGGTCCTCGCGAACGATGAGTTCACCAGGTGGCACGGCAAGGGCTACGGGCCGGTCCTGAATGTGAACGGTCTCGGCTAGCTGCTGCCGCGGGTAGCGAGCAGTCACGAAGCGGCGGTCACCGGGGTGGCACGCGCTGCTTAGGCAAGCCCATAGGCGTAGAGGCGTGCCGCTCCGTAGAGCCAGAAGCGGAGCTTGAACCGACCGCCATTCAGGTCGGACAGTTGCTTGCCGTCCCATGACACGCGGCGTTGTAAGCCGTCGATAAAGATGTCGTCGCTGTCCTGGCGGGTGAAGCCGTCCAGCGGTTCGTCGGTATCGGGGTCAAGAACCTCAACCTCGATCCAACTGCGGTTCTGACGAACGTCGCCGACGTTGAGGGTCAGGCTTGTAAGTCCCGCCGCCTCGATTGGCGTGGTTGTGGCATGGCCCGGCGTTTCCCGGTCGGGTGTTTCGAGACAGGTGAAGCCATCCTCGCGCAGCGTGGCCAGACCCATGCGCACGACTCGCCCGGAACCGCTGCCGGAGCCGCCGTAGTCGATGCCCGGCCGAAAGTTCTCCGGCGGCCAGGTCGTAAAGTCCTCGCCCGCGCCGCCGTAGAACAGGTAGATGGTGCCGTCCTTGACGACTGGCTTGTCGGAAATGACCAGTAGCCCACCGTCCCACTCGGTGTGCGCGCCGCGCGCGATGCTTGGCTGATGGGAATTCACCCGCTCGAAGTTGGCCCCGTCGGCGCTCACGGCGAAACGGATGTCGGCCCCGTACATGCCGTAGAGCCCATAAGCGCTCGGGACGTACCAGCCGTACTCGTAGCACATGATCCAGGCGCCGCCGTAGGGCGACATCATGACGTGGTGGACCTCTTCTTCAAGGCCGTCGTTGGGTGAAATCAGCGGGTTTTCGTCGGCGTAGCGGAAGTTCTCGATGTCGGGACCGTAGGCCAGAAACTTGGCACGGCCCTGGCTGGGGTTGCGTTCCGCGAATTGCTTCTGATGCGGTTCATCCAGCGGAACCAGGGCCTGATAGACCGTCTTGAAGCGTCGGCTCGGGTCGGGATCCTGATCGTCGCGTACCAGGACGCCGACATCGGGCGGGCGCCCGCCCCACTGCGGCAAGAGGATTCTTCCGCCCGTGGTCCAGTGAATGCCGTCCGGGGAGAAAATTGCCCGCGCGCCGTGCCGACTGTATTCAGGCTCACCAGCGTAGCTGTGCAGCCGCTTGATGCCCTTGTAGCGCCTGCTTGGGTCCGGCTCGGACTCGTCCTTGATGATTGGACCGCGGCCTTCGATGACGATGTTGTTGCGGGTGCTGCCCTTGTATTCGTGCAACCCCAGAACCGGCTTATGCCAATTGAAGCCGTCTTCGCTCTCGGCATAGCCGGTGGCCCACCAGCTGGCGCCGCCCATGTCCGACCCGGCGTACCAAGCCTTGAACAGCTTGGCCTGCTCGTCATAGATGATGCTTTGCGACGACCAGGGCGCACAGTGCGTCGAGTCCCATTCTTGAATGTCGCCCAGTGGCAGCACGGGGTTGAGCGGATGCTTCTCGGCCTCGCAGACCACGCGGATTGCGTTGTGGCAGGAGTCGACCCGGTCCATCAGCAGAAACCCATCGCCGCCTGTTGCGTTGGCGTTCATGTCGAGACCTCTGACCCTGGAGTGTCACTGCCGCTCAGGATAGACAGCCGGAGAGTCGGCTGCGACATCGACCCGCCGTTCTCGCCGGTCATGACGAGCCTTCGGTGTCGAGCGGCGTCCCTAGCCCTTGATTCCCGTCAGCGCAATGCCGCGAATGAACTGCTTCTGCGCCAGGAAAAAGGCCACGATCATCGGAACAATCAGCAACATGGCGCCGGCCATCAGCAGGTGGTACTGGGTACCGAACCTGGAGACGAAGAAGCGCAAACCCACCGCCAGGGTCAGGTTGTCCGTGCGCAGCAAGTAGATCAGCGGCTCCAGGAAGTCGTTCCAGCGATTCATGAACGAGAACACCGCAATGGTTGCGATAGCGGGTACGGACAGTGGAATGACGACTTTCCGCAGGATCTGCAGGTGGGAGGCGCCGTCGATTCGGGCCGCGTCGTCAAGTTCGCGCGGCAACGTGAGGAAGAATTGCCGCATGATGAAGATGTAGAAGGCCGTCCCGAACAGGCGTGGAATCAACAGCGGCCACAAGGTGTCGATCATGTCCAGACGGTGGAAAATGAGCCAGCGCGGGATGAGTGTTACCGCGCCCGGCAGCATCATTGTTGCCAGCACCCCCAAAAACAGCTTGTCCCGGCCCGCGAAGCGAGTGCGAGCGAAGCCATAGGCCACGGAGACACTGGTCACCGTTTCTGCAACGACACTGAACGAGACCACGATCATGGAGTTTTTCATCCATGACCAGGTTGGCCCGTTCGACCACATGATGGAGTAGTTCTCCCAGACCGGCGGCAAGGGAACGATGATCGGCGGAATCACGTAGAGGTCGGATTCCTTCGTCAGCGAGGTTCGCAGCATGAAGATCACGGGGTACATGTAGACCAAGGCGCCGCTCACGACGATGAGGTAGAGCAGGATGCGACGCGTCCAGCGAATCGCGCGCAGTGGCACCGATCTTCGAATTCGGGCTACCGCTGTCGTCGCCGCCATCTACCCCGGCTCCTGGTATTCGTAGTAGACCCAGCGACGCGCACCCAGGAACTGAACGATTGTGGCCGCAAAAATAATCACGAACAGGATCCAGGAGATTGCGGAGGCGTAGCCCATCTTGAAGGCATTCCAGCCCATGATCCAGATGTACAGCAATATGAACAGGGTGGCATTGTCCGGCCCGCCCTCCGTCATCAGGAGCGCCTGAGTCACGGACTGGAACGAGCCGATCACGCCCAGAATCAGGCTCAGAAAGATGTAAGGCGTCATCATGGGAATGGTCACATGACGAACCTTGGCCCACCAGCCGCCGCCGTCCACCTCCGCCGCCTCATAGAGATGCTGAGGGACGCCCTGCAGGCCGGCCAGGAAGATCACCATCGACGCGCCAATACCCCAAAAGCTCATGATGATGAGCGCCGGCATGGCCCACGTGGTCGAGGTCAACCAGCGCGGGCCATCAATCCCGAACCAGCCCAACATTCCATTTAGCGCCCCGCGTGGCGCGAACAGCCAGATCCAGATCAACGCCATGCCGACCCCGGACGTCACGGAAGGGATGTAATACATGGTGCGCCAAATCGGCATCCCCCTGACCTTCTGATTGAGCAGGCCGGCCACCGTGAACGCGATTACCGTGGACCCGGGTACGTGAAACAGGGTGTAGTAGATGGTGTTCCAGAGGCTCTTGCCGACCAGTGGGTCTGTAAAGGCGGCCTGATAGTTGCGGAAGCCGATGAACGAGGGCGGTCTACCGACATCCCAGTTCAGGAACGAAATCACGAGGGCGAACATGTAGGGCACGAGGTCCAGCAAGACGAACCCCACGACCCAGGGAAAAATGAAGAGCCAACCCTCCTGGTTGGACATCCACTTGCGAACGGCGCCCCCGCGCGCGAGGAGTGGGGGCGTGGCGCCTTCTCCCGCCGCGATTTCCGAGTTCGGGCCGCTCGTCGCCACGCAACACCTCCGGGCCAACGGGCCGCATACACCCAAGCAACCCAGATATGTGACCTGGGCTGCCTATGGATAGCCGGTGGGGACGCCAGGTCGGCGTCCCCACCGTGACAAATCCTTAGAGCCTAGATCTCGCGCCGGAGAGCTTCCGTGCCCTCTGCCTCCAGCTCATCCATCATCTGATACGGGTTCTCGCCGCCAACCAACGCCCGGTCGCCCAGCTTGGCCAGGACGAGCCGCCACCACTCCAGCCAGTTCGGGTGCGCGTTGGTGCCACGAATCCAGTTCTCGCGGAACTGACCCACGGCCTCAGCCTCGGCCGCAAGGTCGGGGAAGTTGTCCGTTCCGCTGGCGAACTCGGTGATGAACGGGCTGTTCCAGATGGACTTGGCGGCGGGCACCACCGGCTGGAACTCGGCCAGGTAGGGCGCCATGACGTCGCCGTGCCAGAACATGGCCAGCCCGGCGGCCTCCTCGGCCACGCCACGGGTTTCCGCGGCGCGATTCACAACGATGTTGTTGGTCTCGTTGTGGTAACCGCGGAGCCCCGAGTAGGGCGACTTGTAGGGCCAGAACACGTGGAAGTCGAAGCGGCCGCCGATGTTGTTCTTGATGCCCCCGCCCGAGTTGTACCCGAAGCCGGACATCCCGATTAGACCGGAGGCGAACAGGTTGCTCGAGCCCGAGGTATTGGCCGGCGACTCCAGCGTGGCCTGCACCTGGTCGGTGTTTGGCGCCACGCCGTCTTCCCAGGCCAGGCCCCACCAGTCGGCGAAGGCCTCAACCGAGTTCCCGCCGGGCTGCGTGGCGACCGAGGCCGTGGAAGTCTCGCTCGCGCTGTCGTACCAGGCGGCGCCTTCGCTCGAGAAGCGTTCGGCCCAACCCTGGTTCCAGGCGCCAGTCTGGCGCTCCAAGCCCCAGACCCCGGCTTCCGGGTCACTCATCTGCGCTGCCAACTCGCGAAATTCGTCGAACTCGTAGTCCTTGCCGGGAATCGTGACGCCGAACTGTTCGACCAGGCTCAGGTTGGCCATCATGGCGCCGACGTAGACGCCGTACGGCAGTCCCCGAATAACCCCATCCTTGTCAACCAGATAGCCGTCGTGCCACCAGAAATCGGCAGGCGTCAGGTTGGCGCGCGCCAGATGCGGCTCCAGGTCCAGGTTGTAGAGATCGGCGTTCCACCAGATCTCAGACATGACCTCTGGACCCGAACCGGCCACCATCAGGTTCGTGAGGATGCCCGCGTAACCAACGGCGGTGCTGCCGCCGGAACCCGAGATGATCAGGATGTCCACCGTGACGTGCGGGTTGACCTTGTTGTATTCCGCGGCCATGAACTCGTGGGTGGCCTTGCGGACGCCCGAGCCCCAGTCGGTGGAAAACTCCAGCCGTACCGGCGGCCGCTGCGGCGCGGCCTCCACGATCTTTTCGACGATCTTCTCAACCTCGACCCGCTGCTCAACGACTCGGGTCACTATCTTCTCGACTTCAACCTGAACCTGGACTTCCTTGGTGACGATCTTTTCCTGGGTGACCACGCGGTCAACCGGAACTTCCCTGATCTCGGTCTTCGTCACGATTGTCTCTACGGGCACTTCCTTGACAACAATCTTCTCGACCGGGACTTCCTTCGTAATGACCTGCGGCTCTGTTTCGCCGCAGGCGGCCAGTGCCGCGACGCCCGCCGCGCCGACGCTCAGCCCGCCCGCGATGCGAAGCATCCGGCGCCGGGTCATGTTCGAACTGATTCCCATACCGCGGCCTCCCCCTGAAGTGCGCCGCATCTTCTCGGCGCCGCCCGTCAAAGTACCATGCAACGTCACTTTCCTTCGAACGAAAAGACTTCGGTCCCGTGTCGCATGACCTATTGATTTCAGCCGGACGCGTGGTTGACCCGAACCGCGGTTTGGACGGTCCGGGTTTCGTGGCGGCGCGAGGTGATCGGATCGCGACGGTTCACGTCGGGGTCGACGCGGACGTCTCGCCGGCTGCGCACACCCACCTTGACTACCCCGACGGCGTCTTGCTGCCAGGCCTCGTGGACCTGCACGCCCACCCGGCACTTGAGGGATCGAAATATGGGATCGATCCCGATGTCCATTTCCTGCCGCGCGGCGTCACCACCGTGCTGTCGCAGGGTGACGCCGGCGCGCGGAACTGGCCGCGCTATCGAGAACGACTCATTGAGCGCGCCCGCACGCGCGTGCGCCTGGCGATCAACCTGGCCGCCTCGGGTGAATCCAGCCCCGGCCCCAGCCTGGGCGACCTGGCCGAGGCGGATGTGGACGCCTGCGTACGCGCCATCCGAGACGGAGGCGATTTGATCTGGGGCATCGCCATCAATGTGGCCGAGGCCGTCTGCGGAAACTGCGATCCGCGCGAGATGCTGCGCCGAGCGATCCAGGCGGCCGAAGCTACCGACCGACCACTGCTGGTGGGGACGCGCCACGCCGACGACTTTGCCCTGGACGAATTGTTGGCGGCTTTGCGCCCCGGTGACGTGGTGACCTACTGCCTGCATGGTCTCAGCGACCGAATTGCTCGCGACGGTCGGGTGCTCGACTGCGTCTGGCGCGCCCGCGAGCGCGGCGTGCTCTTCGACACCGGCCACGGGATGGGATCGTTTGACTTTGAGGTTGCCGAGACCGCGATCGCTGAAGGGTTTCTGCCTGACACCATTTCAACGGACCAGTACCGGCGCCACGTCGGCTCCGACCCGCAGCACGACCTCCCGCTGACCGTGTCCAAGTTGCTGGCCGTTGGAATGCGCGCCGAGGATGCCTGGCCGCGCGTGACGTCGCGTCCGGCCGAACTGCTGCACCTGGCCGGCGAGATTGGCACGCTGGCACCGGGCGCCTGCGCCGATCTGGTGGTGCTGACGGAGTCAGAGAACGAAACCGCCTTGCGCGACATCGACAGCAACGAACGGCCGGGCAAAATCTGGAGCGCCGCGGCGGTCGTGCGTGACGGCGCACTGGTGGCGCCCGTCAGCGTTTAGCGCGCTTCTCAGTCCATTGGGGGGCAGGGCCTGGCGTCTTGCGCTTGTCGCCGAATGCGCCGCCGTCTAAATTCTGAGCCAATTCGCAGGCGTGAGCTCGGGTCGCACCGAGACCGGAGGCAACGTGATCGCTCCCAAGTCGCGTGTTCCCGCATATACCTTCCCGACGACGCTGGCCGAGCAGAAGGCCGCTCTGGCAGCGAACCCGCTGATGCAACGCCTGCTGGCGTCGCGTGC
>JAKZUJ010000065.1:0-4632 GCA_047516685.1 Chloroflexota bacterium
AGCAGGGGTTCGGTGCCCGAGAAACGAATCAGTAGCCAGCTCTCGTCGTCCAGGTAGTACTTGAACCCGTCCATGTCGTTCCGGCGCAGGACGGTCGACCCGTCGATGGCGTCCGGCCTCCACGCCTGCGCCCGTGCTTCAATTTCGGCGCGGGCTTCGGCGGGAAACTCAAGGTCGTAGCGTGCGTAGTGGTACTCGCGACCCAACTTCGCGAACAACACTTCCACCAATTCCGCAGGCGTCTTGCCCTCGCGCGCCATCAGGTCCAGGAAATAGAGCCCGGCCACCACGCCGTCGCGCTCCGGCATATGCGGCTGGAACACATATCCGCCGCTCTCCTCGCCGCCCAGCACGGCGTTCAATTCCTGCATGGCTGGGGCCACGAATTTCATGCCCACGCCCACTTCTTCCACGTGCACGTCGTAGAGCTGGCCCAGCCGTTCCAGCATCGAGGACGTGGTCAGGGTCTTAACCAGTGGCTGTCGCAGCCCCCCGTGCTCCAGGAAGTAGTAGGCGAGCAGGCCAATGGTGCGCAGTTGATCAACGAACTCGCCGTGTTCGTCCACGACTCCCAGACGGTCGCCATCGCCGTCCGTGACGATGCCCACGGCAGCCGCAGTGTCACGAACTACCGCGGCGACCTCATCCGTCTGCGGCGGGATCGGCTCCGGGCGGGCAAGGCCTGGAAACCGGGGATTCCACTCGCTGTGGATCTCGGCGACGTCGAGCCGCCCGCCCTCCAGGATGCGAGGCAGCCACCCGGCGGCCGATCCATACATGGCGTCCACTACTACCCGCATGTCGCGGGCGCGCAGCGCGTCCAGGTCCACCAGGTTCGCCACGTGGTCCAGATAGGCGGCGTCGGGATTGAACTCGCGCAGCAGACCGGCACGCTCGGCCGTGGCCACATCCAGGAAGCCCACGGCGTCGCCGTCGACTTCGGCAACGGCCGCTTCGATATCGGCCAGCGCGTTCGGCGCCACGGCCGCTCCGGTCGCGGTACGGACTTTGAATCCGTTGTCCGCCGCGGGGTTGTGGCTGGCGGTAATCATCACCGCCCCGGCCGCCTGCAGGTTCGCGGTGCTGAAGGCGGCCACCGGCGTGGGGCAAGGCGCATTTACCAAGTGCACGGGGATGCTATTGCCGGCCAGCACGGAGGCCACCTGCGCGGCAAAGCGCTCGGAACCGAAGCGTCGGTCGTAGCCGACCACGATTCCGCGCTCCCAGCGCCAGTTGCGTCGCACGAAAGTTGCGAAGCCCTGCGCAACGCGGCCGACGTTCCGGAAGGTGTAGTCGCCGCCGATAACGGCGCGCCAGCCGTCCGTTCCGAAGCGGATGGGCGTTTCGGCCAGGGGCGACATCCTAGACCTCCGTCCTCGGCGCCGTCTGCCGGGCATCGGCCAGAGCGTCGCGCAGGGATTCGTCCATGGTGATTCGCGGCCGCCAGTCGGTGTGTTCGCGCAGCCTGGCTGCGTCGCCGGCCACGACGGCTCCCTGGCGTCCGGGAGGCAACTGCCGTTCTTCGCGAATTTCGGCCTCGACGCCGCCGATCGCAATAAGCCGCTCGACGATCTGGCGAAGTGGCCACGCCCGTCCCGTCGCCACATTATAGACCGCGCCGGTATGCCCGCGGTCAGTCGCAGCCACGATGGCCTGCGCAACGTCGCGCACGTCCACATAGTCGCGGGCGCCGGCCAGGCTGAAGGTCGGCACGATCGGCTCGGCCCGACCGTCCAGAATCGCCGCCACGCAGTGCACCTGGCGGCCTGGGAAATACTCGGCCGAGCGTCCCGGCCCCACAGTGCCGAACAAGCGCAACCTCACCACGTCCAGTCCATTGGACAGATGGTATGGCAGCGCCTGCAGGTCCGCCGCCGCCTTGGTGGCCGCGTAGACCGACGCTGGCCGCAACGGCGCTTCCTCAGTGATCAGCTCGCCCGTCTCGATCCGGCCGTAAACCTCGGCGCTGCTCATGGCCACCAGCCGAGCCGTCGGCGTGTGCCGCAGCATGGCTTGGATCAACCGCAACTGACCCAGCACGTTCACGTCGTACGCACGCAGTGGGTCGGTCTCGGCGTCACCTGGATTGGCAATCGCCGCCAGGTTCACCACGACCGACGGCCGTAGACGTGCCACCACGCCCTCGACCTGCTCGGAGTCGCGCAAATCCAGTGCCTCAAAACCGGTCTCGTGGTCCGCGCCCTGCGATGCCGCGATCACCTCACAACCGGCGTCACGGAACGCGGCCACCGTGTGCGAGCCAATGAAGCCGCCCGCTCCGGTGACGAGGACCGCGCCTGGCACTGCTCGCGCCAGACTCAGCCCGCGCTGCGGCCGGCTGCCATTTCGGCGTGCGCGACTTCATCGGCGACGACGTCGACGTCCGCGTCGACCATCAGGCGGACCAGTTCCTCAAATGTGATCGACGGCTCCCAGCCCAGATCATTGCGAATGGCTGACGGATCGCCGATCAGGCGATGCACCTCCGCCGGACGCAGCAGGTCCTCGCTGACGGTGATGTGGTCCTGCGAGTCGAGACCCAGATGGCCAAACGCAAGGTCGGCGAACTCACGGACCGAATTCGTTTCGCCAGTCGCCAGGACGTAGTCGCGGGGCTCGTCCTGTTGCAGCATCAACCACATGCCGCGCACGAAGTCCGGCGCATAGCCCCAATCACGTCGCGTGGACAGGTCGCCAAAGGGCACGCTCTGAACCACCTCGTGATGCACGCGCGCCGCCGAATAGCTGAGCTTGCGGGTCACGAACTCCATACCGCGCCGAGGCGACTCGTGGTTGAAGCAGATCCCCGAGCAGGCGAACAGCCCATAACTCTCGCGGTAGTTGACGGTGATCCAGTGGGCGTACAGCTTGGCCACGCCATAAGGACTGCGCGGATAGAACGGGGTGGACTCGCTCTGCGGCCATTCCTGCACCTGGCCGAACATCTCGCTGCTTGACGCCTGGTAGAACTTGATTGTCGGGTCCACCGCGCGGATGGCTTCCAGCACGCGGGTCGCGCCCAACGCCGTCACCTCGCCCGTCAGCACCGGCTGCCGCCACGAGGCCGCAACGAAAGACTGTGCCGCCAGGTTGTACACCTCGTCCGGCCGGTGCCGCTGCATGATCTCGATCAGCGAGTACTGATCGTGCAGGTCGCCCGGTTCCAATACCAGGTCGTCCTGCAGGTGCTGGATGCGTCCGTTGTTCTCGGTGCTGGTGCGACGCACGACACCGACGACTTTGTAGCCCTTCTCCAGCAGGAACTCCGCCAGATATGAGCCGTCCTGACCCGTAATGCCCGTAATCAGCGCGCAGGGCATGCGCAACCCCTGTTCATGGAAACCCGCCTGCAGTGTACGTGCGGTGCCTGAAACAACAGCCGGCGGTCCCTCAGCGTGACGACGTACGCTGGCTGCGAAAGACCGTGCCATGACCTCACCGCCCGAATCCACCAGCCCGCTGGCCGACATCTTCGAGCCCGGCGACATCGCGGCCATCGTGGGGGCCGGCGGCAAGACCACCAGCATGTTCGCGATGGCTCAGGCGCTGGCGAAGCGCGGCCTGCGCGTGGTGACCACCAAATCCACAACGATTCACCGACCCTCGCTGGCCCGCTCGCCCAAACTGCTTGTCTTGCCGCCGGATCGCTGGCGCGCCGAGCTTCCGCGCGCGCTGGACACGCACCCCGTTATCACCGTGGTTACCGCCGCGCCCACCCAGCGCCGCTACGACGGCATCCCGCCCGAACTGGCGCCGGACCTGTTGCACGACTCCGGGGCGGACATCCTGATCGTGGAAGCGGACGGCGCGCGCCGCCGCCTGCTGAAAGCGCCCGCGGCCCACGAACCGGCGATGCCGGCCGGCGCAACGCTCGTCATCCCGGTCGCCTGCCTGGCCGCCGTGGGCCGCCCCCTCACCGAGCGCCACGTGCACCGGCCGGAAGTCGTCGCCGAGATCCTGGGCGTCGACCTCGGCGCCAGCCTGACTGTCAATCATGTGATCAAGCTGCTCCTGGACCCACGGGCCGGGCGTAAGGCCGCCCCCTCGGAAGCCCGCCTCTGGCCGGCGCTGACCGCTACGGACAAAGTCGCCCCTGACCAGCTTGCCAAGGCCCGTGCCGCCCTCAACGCCCACGCCAACGTGACCGGTTGGATCGAAGCCGACGCCGACTGGAGCTACTCGGCCCACCGCCGCGGCCATCAACCAAGCTGGGACATTGCCCGTTGAAATCGCGCACCGCGGCCCCAGAATCGTTGGAGGGGCGCCAGGTTGGGGCTTCAGAAAACTCCTGAGGCGCGCTACGGTCCAAACGGGCTCCGACAAAGCCGGAACGGACCGATTCCAGCCTCGCATAGCGGGTCCAACACGCGCTGTGCCCGCATGCCGGAGTGGTCGCACTGGCATCGGAGATTGCGCAGAAGTTGCGGACTGGAGGTGGAGCATGTACCATCTTACTCGATTCGAGTACAACCTACCTTGCACTTGTGCAGTGAGGCGCCGGCAGCCTTTTGACAGGTCTTCGAACGTCATACAATCCGGCCACCGTGCAAGACGTCGCACGGAAAGCGTGTCAGTGATATCGGAAAATCGGGCAGCAGGCTCCGCACAGCAAGTGCCGTGCGGCATGCGTTC
>JAKZUJ010000066.1:0-4172 GCA_047516685.1 Chloroflexota bacterium
GCGCTACGTGCGCCTCGCCGTCCGCCGCGACTATCAGGACGTAATCCCCAGCCCGCGGAGTCTTCCGCGGCGGCGGCGAAAGCTGGCTGGAGGTCAACGTCCGCATGCGCCCGCTTTCGGCGCCGCTGGGTTGACTTCCCAACTTCGCACGCCGCAGCACACAACGCCGTTAGCCCCCGTGGCCCGCTCGCAGCCCCTCGCCGGCTGTCTGCGGGCACAGTGGTTGCCGTGTGTCCGCGAACAGTGTACACTCGGTATGACGTTTCCGCAACTCGGATTTTGCATGTCCCTCTGCCGCCCACCATTCGGTGTCGTCGCACCCTCGCCCGGTGACGCCCTGCCGTGGGTCTGGAGTTTCATTCAGCAAGCCCAGGTTGGCGCGCACCGGCGCCGCTGCGCGCCCCGGTTCGCTCCGCCCGCCGACCTGGCCTCGCCGCGCCATGCGGTCCTCGCCAGCCAGTCGCTCGCCGCCGCCGTTTCAGCGCCGGAAGACGCCCCGCCGCACCGGGGGAGTTTTTTAGAAAAAACTCCTATACGCGCGAAGTCGCCCCGTTTCGCGCCTCATGCCGGCGTCACCGGTACCTCGTCGCTCCCCGCCGCAGGTGCCCTAGAATCTCCCGTGAGCGCAACCGACCCCCCGCAGGCCACCGGTCTGTCGTCCCCTGACCTCGGTGGTCTGAACGACCAGCAGCGTGCCGCCATCGACCACATCCACGGTCCGCTGCTGGTGTTTGCCGGCGCCGGGTCGGGCAAGACGCGTGTCATCACCTGCCGCGTGGCCAATCTCATCGCATCCGGCGTCGCTCCCTGGAACATCCTGGCCGTGACCTTCACCAACAAGGCGGCCAACGAGATGCGCGAGCGCATTGTCGAGTTGGTTGGCCGGGTGGCGGGCGGGGTGCACGTGGGCACCTTCCACGGTCAGGCGCTGCGCATCCTTCGTCGCGATATCCAGCACCTGGGGCGTGAGCCGGAGTTCACCATCTACGACTCCGACGACCAGCTGCGGCTCGTCAAACAGGCCATGAGCGACGTGGGCATCGGCCTTACCACCATCAGCCCAACCGCCATCCGCAACGCCATTTCACGCGCCAAGGACGAACTGGCGAATCCCTACGTCTACGCCGAACGGGCCGAGGGCTACTTCGATGAAGCCGTCGCGCAGGTCTACCACCGCTACCAGCGGCTGCTCGATAGCGCCAACGGGGTGGACTTTGGCGACATGATCTCCTTCTGTGTGCGACTGTTTCGCGAGTTCCCCGAGCTGCGCGCCTTCTACCAGGACCGTTTCCGCTTCATCCTGGTCGACGAATACCAGGACACCAACCGCGCGCAGTACGAATTCATCCGGCAACTGTCCTCGGACCGAGGCAATGTCTGCGTCGTTGGCGACGACGACCAGAGCATTTACACCTGGCGCGGGGCCGACATCCGCAACATCCTTGATTTCGAGGGCCAGTTCACCGCCGCCAGGGTCATCCACCTGGAACGCAACTACCGGTCGACCGGAAACATCCTGGCTTCGGCCAACGCCGTAATTTCCAAGGTTGCCAACCGCGCGGAAAAGACGCTTTGGACCGAGCGCGACGACGGCAAGCCGCCTGAAATCATCGAGGCCTTCGACGAAGAGGACGAAGCCCGACAGGTCGGCAACCTCATCCGCGAACTGCGCGGCGAGGGCATCCCGCGGCGTGACATCGCCATCATCTACCGCACCAACGCGCAGTCGCGGCCGCTGGAGGAGTGGTTCGTCCGGCAGGGCCTGCCCTACCAACTCGTCGGCGCGACCGAGTTCTACGGACGCCGCGAAGTGCGCGACGTGCTGGCCTACCTGCGGACGATGTCCAACCCGCGTGACCTGGTGAGCTTCGAGCGCATTGCCAACACCCCGCGCCGTGGCATAGGCGCCAAGACCCTGCAGGGCTTGCGCGAGTGGGCGGAGCGAACCAGCCGCTCCTCCGGCGAGCTGGTGCGCCTGCTCGCGGCCGACGCCGACTCGGGCGAGCCGGTGCAATCCACGTTGAATAACCCGTTCGCGACTCGTGCCACCCGCGCCCTTACGGAGCTTGGTCGGCTCCTGCGCCGACTGGACACGCTGGCGGACGAGGCGCCTGTCGGCAGTCTCGTCAACGCGGTTGTCCGCGAGTCCGGCTACGACGAGGTCCTCGACAACGATCCGGACCACCCCGAAGAGCGCTGGGACAACGTGGTCGAACTGCAGACCGCCGCGTCCAAGTACGACGGCCTGGGCCCGCGCGAGAGCCTGACGCGTTACCTGAGCGAGGCCGCCCTGGTAGCCGACGTGGACAGCCTCACCACCGACAGCGACGCGGTCACGCTGCTCACGGCCCACTCGGCCAAGGGCCTTGAGTTCGGCGTCGTGATCCTGGTTGGGCTGGAGGAGGAACTCTTTCCCCACGCCCGCAGCTACGACGAGCCTGCCCAGATGGACGAGGAACGCCGGCTGGCCTACGTGGCGCTCACGCGAGCCAAGGACCGCCTGTTTCTCACCTACACCCGCCACCGCTCCGGCTGGGGCGCGCCGGTGCGGTTTCCGTCCCGATTCCTGCAGGACATCCCGCCCGAGCGGCTGACCTATCGCCGACGACTCGACGCGCGACCTTCCGTGCTCAGCTCCGGATTCGCCGCGGCTGACGAGGAAGCCCAGCCCGAACCGCCCACCGAGCGCACGTACCACGACGGCCAGCGCGTACGCCATCCGGTCTTCGGCGAGGGTCTGATCGTCGCCGGTCAGATCACCAACTTCGACGAGGAAGTGACCGTGATGTTCGAGGGCGATGTGGGCCTCAAGAAACTCGCCGTCAGCTACGCCAAGCTCGAGGCCGTGTCCTGACCGACAGGACGGCTCGCTGGGCCTTCGTCTTCGACTTCGACGGCACTATCTCGCCCAACGACATGGGTCACGTCATCTTTGACGCCTTTGCCGATTCCACCTGGCGAGACATCGACGACGAATGGATTCGCGGCGAGATCCCCACCAGCCAGCGCGCCCGCCGGCAATTCGCGCTGGTGCGGGCGAGCGAGCAGGAGTTCCTGGCGCTCATCGAGCGGCACGCCATCGACCCGGCCTATCCGCCGCTGGTCGCCGACCTGCGAGGTCGAGGCGTTCCGCTTCAGATCGTCAGCGATGGCTTCGACGCCTACGTCCGGCCCATGCTGGCCCGGGCCGGTTTGGCCGACGTGCCGTTCCAGTCCAACCGGCTGCTGTTCCGCAACGGCGCGATCGAACTCGAGTTCCCCCACGAACGTCCCGGCCACGATCCGCGCGGCGGCTGGAAGGCCGGACCGGTGCGAGCGCTCCAGTCCCAGGGCTGGCGCGTGGCCTACGCCGGCGATGGCATGAGTGACCTGGCCGCCTCCCAGGCCGCCGACCTGTTGTTCGCCCGCGCCCAACTGGCAATCCACTGCCAGCGGGAACGCATTGCCTACCATGCCTTTGACGACATGCGCGACATTCACGACTGGGTGCGCGCCAACCTGCCGCATCCCCTGGAGACCGGGTAAGACCCTATGACGCTCCGCGAACTGGCGGCAGTGTTCGAGCGCATCGACGAGGTTTCCGGCCGCAACGCCATGATCGAGATCCTGGCCGAGCTGTACCGAAGGGTTACGCCCGAGGAAGCCCTCCAGGTCACCTACCTGATGCAGGGCCGCCTGGCGCCCAAGTTCGTGGATCTTGAGTTCGGCATGGCCAGCCGCCTCCTGCTTCGCGCGATCGCCCAGGCGTTCGAGGTCGACCAGGTCGAGGTCGAGGCCAAGTTCCGCGAGACCGGCGACCTGGGGCTGGCGGCGGAAGCTCTGACTCCGCCCGAGTCGATTACCGCCGAACCGCCTCCTCGCCGCGGATGGGGAAGGGCCACGGCCGGAAAGCCGACACGGGCGCCCAGGCCGCGTCGCTTCGGCCAGGGCCGGATCTGGTGGCCCACCGCGGTTGGCAATCCGTCCTGGTGGGCTCTTCGGCAGCGCGAGCTTGCCCAGGACTGGGCAAGGAACGTCTCGGTCGGTGGAGTCTTCGCGCGACTGCGGGAGGTTGCCGAGGCGGAAGGCGCCGAATCGCAGGAGCGCAAGGTCGCCGGCGTTGCACGTCTTCTGCGCGACTTGGATCCGCGTTCCAATCGCTACTTGCCGCGCATTCCCGTCGGTCGCCTGCG
>JAKZUJ010000067.1:0-21605 GCA_047516685.1 Chloroflexota bacterium
CCCGGCGAGGCTGGTTCGTCGGCGCTGGGGCGCCTGGCGCCGCCCGCGCTGGAGGCCTACCGCAAAATTCGGACAAGCATCGACCTGTGGGGTCTCCGGGAACCAGTCCGCCTGCTGGTCACGAGCGCCAGCCAGGGCGAAGGAAAATCGACCACCGCGGCCAATCTGGCCGTTGTATTCGGACAGTCGGGTCGGCGCGTCGTGGTGGTCGACGCCGACCTGCGACGACCGCATCTGCACCAGCTGTTCAACCTACGGAATACGCGTGGGCTGACCAGCCTGTTGGTAAATCGCGCCGCGGATGCGCACGCGACGCCACAGCCCACGGCCTTTCAGAGCGTCGCCCTCGTTCCGGCCGGCGCAGCGCCGCCGAACGCCATCGAACTCCTGGCCTCTGCGCGGATGCGCGACGTTCTCGACGAGCTTTCTCTGCTGGCCGATGTCGTGATCGTGGACAGCCCGCCGGTGCTGGGTGTTTCGGATCCGGTAGTCCTGGCAGCCGCGGGCGGCGCCGCGCTGCTGGTTGCGCAGGCCGGTACCACGCGACCGAGGGCTCTCGTGCGGGCGCGGGAAGCGCTGCTGGCCACGGACGTCGTTCTTCTGGGTGTCGTCGTCAATGCCGCCCGGCGACGGGTCACCGCGGAGTACTACGGGGACTACTCCTACCGCGACAGCTCGCCGGACCCCGCCGACACCCCCGCCGCGGACAAGCCGGAGCGTGTCTGACCACGACCGGCGACCCAGCGTTATTGGCGCCTTGCACGCACTGACGCGACTCCGGCTTGCCACGGTCGTGGCCCTCTTGCTCGTTGGGGCGGTCACTGGCTTCGCCGCCCGTTGTGGCGTCTCGGCACTATTCGTCAACGTCGGAAGTCTGGCGGCGCTTCGCGGGGAGGTCGAGCTGGCCTCCGCCGCATTCGAGGCCGCGACCGCCGTTGATTCGAACAGCCAGGCCGCCGGCAATTTCCGGTTGTCGCAGGCCCTGGTCAGCGGCGACTACGAGCGGGCGGCCGACGAACTGGCGACCCTTCGCGCCCGTGGTGGAACGCCACGCGGCGTCGCCAATCGCTCGAGCGTGCTGCTGCATCTGGAAGCAATCCGAGCCCGGCGGAAGGGAGACGCTCGGCACGCGCTGGCGCTCGCTCGCGAAGCGGTTGTGCGTGCCGGCGTCAACGCGCCGGCGGCGGCGCTGCGACTCCTCGATGAATTGTCGCGCGACGCAGCGGAGCGGCCATACGGCCCCTCGCTGGCAACGGTGGAGCTTTCCGTCGATCCGCGCCGCGACACCTGCGGAGGCGGCCACCGCCTGGCACGGGTCCGGCTCTCGCGTAACGACATAGCGGCGGGCGGCCCGGTGCGTGCTGACCTGGAGTGGTCGCGGGCGGACGGCCGGTATGCCGGACGGGACACGCGCCTACTACGCAACCTGGCGCCCAACGGAGCGTTCACCTGGGGCGTCACCGGCGACGACCGGCCGTTGGGCTTTGCGGCGGACCCAACCCCCGTCTCCGGTTCGTCGCCCGCGCCGGGCGATACCGCTGTCAGCTTCGCGGACCTTGACGGCCACCCCGTATTCGCCCTGGTCATGGACAACCTCGGCGTACCTGGAAGCACGACACGCTTGCGCAGCGATTGGATTCCAGCGGCGGCCGGGGCCTGTTACCTGTTCGCCAGCGAGGTCTGGGTGGGCGGCGGCCAGCCATACTTTGGGCTGTACCTGCGCGCGGCCCACCGGCCCGATTCGGCGGTGTTCGGCCTTCAGGGCGGGCTGGCGGACGGATGGCGGCGTGAAGCGCGACTAGTGCGGCTTCCGGCCGACATTCAGGCGGTGCAGGTGTTCTTCTGGAACTATCGAAGCAGCGGTGCGACGGCCTTTACGCTCGCGCTGGTGGCCCGGATCGATGCCTGAGACCGCGCCTGGAGATTCCCCAGCCAGCGCCGACGCCGCGCCGCCTTGCCCTGCCGACAGCGGTCCGCTCGTTTCGTTCATTGTCCCGACGTACAACGAAGCCCATCGCGTCGCGGACATTTTCAAGTCGATTGACCGTCAGACCTACTCGAACATCGAGTTGGTGTTCGTGGACGACGGGTCAACCGACGGAACGCTGGACCGCCTGATCCGGCTGGCCGGGGCCATGCCGGTGCGAACCATCCGACATCCGCACCCACGCGGCGTGGCCGCCGCCCGAAACAGCGGTGCGGGCAACGCAGCGGGCGACATCCTGGTGTTCATGGATGCCGACCTGACGCTGCCCGACGACTTCGCCGCACGAATCCTGGCCCGCTACGCCGCCGGGGCCGACTACCTGCTGGTGGGTTCGCGCGTGGCCGACCGTTCGCGCGCGCCCTCGCGCTACCTGCAGAGCGAATACGAGGCCGCCATGGCCGCTCCCGCGTTGCAGCGCAGCTCGCAGGCGTTTTCAGCGCGACGTCAGGTCGTCCACGCCGTTGGACCGTTCCGCGAGGATCTGCCGCGCGGCGACGATTCCGAGTTCGGCGAGCGCCTGATGGCGTCCGGCTTTTGCCGCGTCGAGGATCGAACCATCGAGGTGATGCACGACCGTCCGAAGACGTGGGCCGCATTTCTGGCCTTACAGCGCCGCCGGGGTCGAAACTTTGCCTACAGCCGCCGCAACCGGCGGCGTCACAGCGTGGCCCACCTGCTGGCGGCCGCGCTGGCGCGGACCGTGCTGACCGCTGTGGAGATCGTTGCGCTGGCGATCCCGCTGCGACAGGCCGTCCGCCTCGCCGACCGCTCGCCTCACGGACGCGCCGACGTGCTCAATTTCGGGCTGCTGGATGTATCCGCCCGCGCGGCGCGAGCCGTTGGTGTCTGGCAGGGCGTGCGCGAAGTGCTGACCGGAACCTACAGCCCGCGTTGAGCGCACCCGGACTGTCGGTCAGGTCCGCCACGGCTTCGCGCGGTTGGATAGCTGGGCCGCATAGCCGATCAGCAGCAAGAGGCCCAGACCCACCACCAGGGATCTGATTGCCTGCACGTAGACCGGGATGATCTCGGCGTTGACGAAAATAATCCGCCAGAACAGTGTGAGGTACAGCACGGCGCCGGCCGCCGTAGCGCCTGGCCGGTCAACCAGCCACCCGTAGAGCAGCCGGTAGAGAAGCCCCAGGGCCAGGCTCCCGATCACCACACCCGGCAAGCCGTAGCGAAGATACAAGTCGCCGGTGTGCGTGATCCCGAACGATGCCCGATTGCCCTGAACGCCTCGAAACGCGCTGCTGACCTGGGGCGAGAACGGCGCCGGCTTGTCCGCCCAAATTGCGCGTGGAATGAATGCAAAGGCGGGAATGAGCGCCAAGTCGATACCCGTGATCTCAAGATCCACCGAGCCCCCGTACTCGAGGATTGAAGCCACCGTCTCCCCGGACGTCTGGCGGTTTACCAGCGTCCACAACGCGACCTCGAGGAACTCACCAGGGCCGGTCTCCAGCAGTTCGCCGACCAGCTCCGCGGGGGCGGCAACCAGAGTTGCAACATCGGTCGGACGCTGCAGCTCGCCGTGATGGATCCGGTCCCGGTAGATCGCGACGCTTCCAAACATCACGACCACCGCCGCCGTAACTGCGAGCAGAAAACGGAACCCGCCCAGCCGCCGGACCCGATAGTTGTAGAGGCCCACCAGGCCGACGAGCACGAACACAAATACGTGCTTGGCGCCGAAGGCAACCGTGAAGGCTGCTTCGACCGGCGCCAGCACTCCCACCAGCACAGCGAGAACGGCCCGGTTTATCCGACCGAGACGAAACGCATAGACGCCGGCCAGCAGCACCGCGAACCCGCCGAAGCTGCCCAGTTGCAGCAGGACGTTGAAGTCGTCGGTCAGCTTCTCTTCAAGATCCAGACTGGCGAAGGTCGCCCCGCGGTCGAACAGCAGCACGCCGCGGGCAACGACTCCCACGGCATAGATCAGGACAAGGGCCACCCACGGCGCGTGCGAGGGGACGGAGATGCGAACCGGTGGCAGCCGCTTGACCGCCCGCCGCCACCAGGGCGCGTAATAAGCCGCGTAGGTCAACCCCAGCGCCAGTGCGGCCAGAGCGATTGCCGGCCCACGCGTGTCGTCAATGTTCAGAAATATGAACGGCGCCGCCAGGTCGCTGCCGGCTTCGACGAGCAGCGTGCGCAGCCCGAAGTCCAAGAATACGAAGATCCCAATCGGCACGATGGGCTGGAAAAGGTCGCCCCGCCTGACCAGTGCATGTGCGACGGGCGCCAGCGCCAGCACCGAGAGCAGCACCGCCAGCAGGGTGACCGCGAGGCCGTCCGGCGTCGCGCTGATAAGCAGCGCCGCGGTCGCGCCGGCGGCCGCGGCGACCGGCGCGACCAGCATGGCCGCCAACGGGCGACCCCGCGGCGCGTGGTCTGGGATCAGCGCGCGGGGCAGGCTAAGGACGCTCGCCCGGACGGGAGCACGCAAGCCTCCCAGCGGCCGAGCTACGCCATTCGCTCAAACACCTCACGCGTAATCTCGTGCCGCAGCGGCTGGCCCGCGAAGTGCCGGGCGATCTCGTCGACCATCGCACCCATCTGGCGCTCCCGCGTTTCTCGTGTGAAGCCCGCGATGTGTGGGGTGAGGGTCACGTTGGGCAGACCACGCAACGGTGAGTCGGCCGGCAGCGGCTCCTCATCGAAGACATCGAGCACGGCATCGATGCGTCCGGCGGCCAGGACGTCCAGCAGGGCGTCCTGATCCACCAGCCAGGCGCGCGCGCAGTTCACGAGGAGCGCGCCCGGTTTCATCAGATCCAGTTCCCGGCGGCCGATCATGTGTCTGGTAGCCGGCAGGATCGGCGCGTGCAGGGTCACCACGTCACTGGTGGCCATCAGCGTGTCCAGATCCGTCAACGTCACTCCGAGCTCGGACGCCTCGCGCTCGTCGACAAACGGGTCGTAGAGCGCCACATCCGGCGTGAAGGCGCGCACCAGTGGGATCACGCGCCGTCCAACCATGCTGGCGGCCACCACACCGACCCGTCGCGCGGCCAGCAACCCACCGATGCCCAGCCCGCCCCCCGTCTGCTTCCAGCCGCCGGCCCTGAGCGTCTCCTGGTGGTCGATAAAGCCCCGCAGCCCCAGCAGAATGGCGCCGAGGGTGTACTCCGCCACGGCTTCGGCGATCACGTCCGCCGCGTGGGTCACGCGAACGCCGCGGTCCCAGGCTGATTCGTCCACGTACGGCCGCACGGTGCCGGCGGCGTGGGCCACGATCTCCAGGTTTGGCGCCGCGGCCAGCGCCTCGGCGTCGAGCTTGGGGCTGCCCCAGCTCGTAATGACGGCTCGCACGTCGGGGTCCAGATGCTCCAGCAGGTCGTCGGCGGTCCAGGGATCGTCGCCGTCGTTGCTGACCACGTGAGCGGCCAGCGTTTCCAACCGGGCTTCGTCCTCGGACGTCAAGATTAGTTCGCGCAGTGGCCGATGTACGGTCACCACGACGGTTCCGGTAGCCATGGGCGACGTTTATTCCCTCTTCTCGGTCTGTCGAACCTTAACGCCTGCCTACCGAGCGCGCTCAGGTCGCTGCGGCCACCGTGGCGTAAACCTCGGCCAACTCGCGTGCGGTCCGGTCCCACGGAAAGCGCCGCGCCAGCTCCAGACCACGAGCTCGGGCGGCGCGGCGCGCCACGGCGTCCTCCAGCAGCCGGGCCACCGCGGCCGCCAGCCCGCGCGTATCCGTTGCCGGCGCCTGCAGGGCGGCCGGGCCTGCAATTTCGCGGAAGGCCGGACAATCCGAGGTAACCACGGGAGTTCCACAGGCCATGGCTTCCAGGGGCGGCCAGCCAAAGCCTTCCCAATGCGACGGCGCCAGGAGCACCTGGCAGCAGGCGTAGAGGGCGGGCAAGTCGCGCTCCGGCACATACCCGGTTTCCACGATCCACGGCGCTAGCCCCAGGCTTCGAGCCAGCCGCCGTTGATCGTTGGTCAGGCGCTCGCGCCGCCAACGTGGAGAACCAGCGGGATTCGCGGTAGCGCCAACGCTTGCCGCAGCTGCTCGGTCCGTTCGGTGGGCGGCGCCTGGAAGTGGACGTCCACGCCGCAATGCACCACGTGCAGTCGGGCCGGATCGCAGCGGAGGTAGCGCTGCACGTCGTCGGCCGTCGCCCGGCTATCGCAGACCACCGCTCCCGCCCGCGGCAGGTGGCGCACCGCGTAGCGGAACGCCAGGAGCGCGATCCAGGACGGCCGGCCTCCTGGAATGCGCCCGTCGGCCATGCGCAGCAGCATCAAGTCATGGCAGGTCACCACGGTTCGACGTTCGCCCAGTACGGGGACCAGGTGGGCATAGGAGTGGTCCACCACGTGATGCACGGCGGCCGACGCGTGAGCGACGCGGCGCGGGTCGGAGGCGTAGCGCACCCGGTATTTGCCGACATTCTCGGCCAGGCGGCTGAACGTCCCTTCGTCCCGCCGAGGCCATGGAGGAGGCGTGGTGGAGTGGACCTCCAGCGGCGCATCGAGCTGCCGCAACGCCCACTCCAGCGTCCGGCCGTAGCGCTCCATCGAGGGCCGTCGCTCGCTGGGATTGACGAGGTAGAGGTTGACGCGCAGCGGGCGGCCGGAACTGTCGCTCCCCGGTAGGTCAGCGCCTATGTCTTGCGTGCCAGGACCTCCCAGCTCGTTCCCCAGCATTGGTCCAGTAGCGGAACCCGCAACAGCCAGGGCGCCGCCCTCATCAAGCCCAAGCGCGCCAGCAGCGGCAGCGGACCCATGCGCTCGACTCGCTCGACCTCAAAGCCGGCGTCGAGGAAGAGCAGACGCACCGCCGCGCGGGTGAAGCCGCGGCGGTGCGTGTAGTCATTCCAGACCACCCGTGGCCGCGCCATTGGTACGGACGCCAGCGCCAAGCCGCCGGGCCTGAGCACCTCGTGTATCTCGTGCACGGCATCCCACGGCCGGTCCAGGTGCTCCAGCACGTCCCTGGCAATGACGGCGTCGAAGAGGTTGGACGGGAAGGGCATCCGCCATCCGGGCGAGGCGTCCCAGATCAGCGCCACCCCGTGTTTGGCGGCCAGTTTCAGCGCGCCGCGGTCGTGGTCGGCGCCGATCACGCGGGCGCACGACGGCGACGCCTGGGCCACACTTCCCACGCCGCAGCCCAGGTCCAATACCAGCGAGACGGGACCCAGGCGACGAAAGTACTCGCGCACAAGCACGGGCGGCGTTCCGGCGCCCAGGTAGTAGGCCCGCTTGCGAACCTGCCGTGCCGGCCGTCGAGTCATGCGTTCGACGGCGCGTGAACAGCGGTGCGGCTTTGTTCCAGGCACGTAGCCAGCCTTCGCGCTATCTGTTCATGCGTGAAGTGGCATCGCACCCGAGACCGACCACGCGCGGCCAGGCGCGCTCGCAGGGCGGCGTCCTCAATCAGCCGCGACAGAGCGGCTCGCAGTGTGGCGACGTCGCGTTCCGGGACCACGACGCCGGCGCCGCCGACCACGTGGGGAATCTCCCCTGACTTCGTCCCGATCACCGGGCAGCCCGCCGCCATGGCCTCGATCAACACGTGCCCGAACTGTTCGGCCCAATTCGCCGTGGCGTAGGACGGCAGGACAAGCGCGTCCAACGTCGTCAGCAGCGTGGCCACGCGTTGGTGGTCGGCATCCTCCACAAGCCGCAGCCGACTGCCCAAGCCTGACGCCGCCAGGCGGTCAAGCAGCGCGCCGCGCAGCGGTCCTCGCCCTATCGCCAGCAGCGTCCAGTCCAGATGGCCAAGGCCGGCCAGCGCATCCGCCAGGTCAAGCACGCCCTTCTCCGGGATCAACCGACCGACAAAACCAACCACGACGCCGGACAGTCCCAGTTCCGACCGCAGACGGGTTCGCGTCTCGCGCGGCGGGTCCGAAAGATCGACGCCGACTTGCGGGATGCGTTCAATTGACCCGCCAAATCCCGCCGCGCGCAGCTGGTCGCAGGCTGCCTGATTGCCGGCGATCGCCAGGCGAGCGGCGCGCAGCGCGCCGCGCCGCAGGGAACTCGAACGAAGCCGTCGGCGGTGGTTCGCGGGGCTTCCCCACGTGAAGAACGTGAACGCCGGGCGCCCGGGCAGCAGCCGTGCCAGCCAACGGCCCTGCAGAGCCAGCAGCGAGTGCGGTTCCTGTTCGACCAACACGACATCCGGCCGGAAGCGGCGCGCCGCCGCCACAAGCCGCGGGTCGACGTGAAATGTCAGCGTGCCCTGGCCGCGGAACGCCGCGCGCGTTACCCGCAGGTTCACGCGGGGATGCGCCGGCGGCTCGGGAGCCACGAAACCGAAGTGCGGGTCTCGCCAGCCGTTGGGTACGACCAACAGTGACGCGTGGCTGGGCGACAGGTCGGCGAACGCTTCCCACTTGCGCTGGTTGAACCGGCGTAGGTAGGTATGCCCGGCAACAAGCACACGCACGCGGAGCCACCCTTCCTCACGCGGGCTGCCTGTGACTGCGTGTGGCCGAACCCGGCGCGCTCGAGACATCATGAACGCTGCGTCTCGGCCCGCCGTGGAAGAATGCGCGCGCGTAGCGCGCCCCGCCGTGCAGCGCCCTTACGGTAGCCGCCGAGCGCCCGTTCTGTCTCCGGCGGCTTGCCGCGGACCTAGGACTGGCAGGGCTGGCAGGAGGCGCCTGGGCCGGAGACATCGCGGGAGACCCTGAACGGCCGGCTGGCGAGGCATGCAACAACCCGACATTCACGACCTGCTGAAGACGCGATTCGGCTACGACGAGTTTCGTCCGCTCCAGGCCGAAATCATCCAGACCGTGCTCGCCGGGCGCGACGCGCTGGTGCTGATGCCCACTGGCGGCGGGAAATCCCTGTGCTACCAGCTACCGGCGCTGTGCCTGGAGGGCCTGACTCTTGTCGTCTCTCCGCTGATCGCGCTCATGAAGGACCAGGTGGACGCCCTGCGCGCCAACGGCGTGGCGGCGGCGTTTATCAACAGCACGGTCCCGCTGCATGAGGCCCGCGGCATCCAGCTGGAAGCCAGGGCGGGCCGTCTGAAGATCCTCTACATCGCCCCCGAGCGGCTGGCCGTGCCCGGCTTCAGCGACTTCCTGCGTGCCGTTCGCGTCAGTCTGATCGCCATCGACGAGGCCCATTGCATTTCCGAGTGGGGTCACGACTTTCGCCCGGACTACCGCAACCTGCAGGTCTTGCGCGACCGGTTTCCGGAGACGCCGGTGATCGCCCTCACGGCCACGGCTACCGACCAGGTTCGAGACGACATCGCGGAGCAGTTGGCAATCTCGAGCGCGCGACGCTTTGTCGCCAGCTTCGACCGCCACAACCTGACCTACATCGTCCGCCCCAAGCGCCAGGCCTTCGGCGCACTGCTGGAGCTGCTTCAGCAGCATCGCCAGGGATCGGCCATCGTCTACTGCCTTTCACGTCAGAACACCGAGGACCTGGCGGCCGACCTCACCGAGGAAGGCATTCGCGCATTGCCGTACCACGCCGGCCTTGACCCGTCCGTCCGGCGGTCAACCCAGGAACGGTTCATTCGTGACGAAGTCCCGGTGGTCACGGCGACCATTGCCTTTGGCATGGGCATCGACAAACCGGACGTGCGGCTGATCGCGCACTACCACCTGCCAAAGACTCTGGAGGGCTACTACCAGGAGACCGGGCGGGCGGGACGGGACGACCTGCCCAGTACGTGCGTGCTCTTCTACGGCGCGTCCGACCGGCACGCACTCACGGGATTCATCGAACAGATCGAGGACCAAACCGAGCGCGCGCGGGCGTGGCGCAAGTTGCAACAGATGGTCACGTACAGCGAACTGCACACCTGCCGCCGTGCCTTCCTTCTCGACTATTTCGGGGAAGCCTACGCCCGGGAGTCTTGCGGCGGCTGCGACATCTGTCTGAGCGAACGCGAGGATTTCGACGCCACCGAGATTGCCCAGAAGATCCTCTCGGCCATCATCCGCACCGGCGAACGTTTTGGCGTTGCGCACGTGGTCCAGGTCCTGCGCGGCAGCCACGCGCGCCGGGTGCTGGCCGTGGGGCACCAGCGGCTTTCGGTGCACGGCATCGCCCGCGACCTCGGCAGCGCCGAACTTCAGGACATCGTGAGCCTGCTGGAAGATGCCGGGCTGGCGCAACGCAGCGCCGACCAGTATCGAACGATATCGGTGACGGCCAGCGGCCGCGATTTTCTGAGCCGGCGCGAGCCGCTGACGCTCACCCGTATCAAGCGCTCGGAGCGCGACGCCTACGAACCTCAGCCAGGCGCCAGACATCCCGACTTCGACCGGGAACTGTTTGCTCGTTTGCGTGACTTGAGATTTCGGCTGGCCCAGGCCCGCGGCGTTCCGCCCTACGTGATCTTCAGCGACCGGTCACTCCAGGAAATGGCGTACTACATCCCGAAGAGCCGGGAGAGCTTTTCGGGCATATCCGGCGTTGGCGGGGTGAAACTGGATGAGTTCGCCGACGAGTTCCTGGACGTGATCCGAGACGACGCCGAATCTCGCGGCCTGGCGGAACGACCGAAGCCGCGGCGTAGGACCCGGCGCGGGCGCGAGACGGGCCGCAAAGGCTCGACCTATCGCCAGACGCTGGATCTCTACCGGCGCGGACTGTCGATCTCGGAGATCCGCCAGCGGCGCGGTCTTACGGAGACCACGATCGTTTCCCATCTTGAACACCTGATTGCCAGCGGTGAAACGCTGCCGCTGGAGCGCGAGCTTCCGGCCCCGGATCGGGTGACCCGGATCGCGGATGCGTTTGCCCAGACAGGGACACGGACGCTTAGTTCAGTCAGAGACTTGCTGGGCAGCGACTACTCCTACGACGAACTACGGCTGGTGCGCGCCTGGCTGGACCAGCAACGGCAACTGGGTGTCGCGGACTCCAATGGGAGCACCGAACCTCCGCCCTCCTGACGCACGAAACTTGCCAGACGTGCGAAGCTCGCCATCAATGCTCCGCTCTCCCGGTTGACGACCCCATGACCGACCTGTTGGAAGACGAATTCGGCGACATCATTGGCAAGGCCCGGTTTGGCCTGAACCTCTCGGCGGACGACGTTGCCGGGCGGGTCGGGATTTCCGCCGCCGACCTGGAGGCGCTGGAAGACTGCCTGCGTAGCCCAACCAAGACCGAGAGCGACCGCTTGGCCGCGCTGCTTAACCTTGATCCGAATCGCCTGCTGGCCGTTGCCCAGGACGCCTACGCGCCCAAGCCCATGCCGCTGGACCACGGCGGCGTGCGCATCCGAGTCATCCCGTATCCGCCCATGCGCGTCTTTCAATACGTCGTCGGCGATGTTGAAGCCGGTCAGGCCGTTGTTGTGGACCCCGGCGCCGAACCTGAACGGATTCTTGGGGTTCTGGCCGAAGAGCGATGGTCGGCGGCCGCCATCCTCGTAACCCACGCCGACGCCGATCACATTGACGCGCTCCCGGCCGTGCACCAGGCGCTGAACGTTCCCATCTGGGTTCACTCCCTCGAACAGCCCCGGATGCCGGCCGTCGCTGGCGCCGACATCCGCAACTACGACCACGGTCAGCGGTTCCAGGCCGGGCCGTTCCAGGTCGAGGCTCGGCGTACGCCCGGGCACGCCCCGGGCCACTCGTCGCTGCTGCTGCGCGATCTGGTGCTTGTGGGCGATGCCATGTTCGCCGGATCGCTGGGGCGCACCGCGCTCGGTCCGGCCCTCTACGCCGAGCACCTGGCGGCCGTGCGTTCCCAGATCCTCTCGCTGCCCGCCGCCACTCGTCTGTTTGCCGGACACGGGCCACCCACCACGGTTGGCGAGGAGCTGGCGAACAACCCCTTTTTCGCACCGTGAGCCGCGAATAGCCGAAGTTCCCCTAAATAAGTCACAATAGGAGGAGAGCTTCAGCGTCGGTACGCTAGCACTACGGGCCGCGCATGTTCGCATTTGACATATCAACTCGGTTTGCGGGCTCGACCCTGCTCTTCAGATCGCTGTCGCTTGACGACGCCCTGAAGGAGCTGGCCCGCACCGAACTCACGTACGTGGATCTGTGGGCGACGCCCGGCGTGCTGGAGCACATCGTCCCCGGGCGCGATGCGCCGGGCGACGTGAAGGCCCTCGTCGAAGACCTGAACCTGCGCCCCTCCTCGATCTCGGCCTATGGCGCCTTCGGGAACGAGTTGGTCGCGCGGCTGGAATTTGCAGCCGCCATCGGCGCCCCGCTGGTCATCGGCACGGCCCCGGTACGCGAATACGAGCGGCGGGAAGCCGCGGACGACGTGCGGGCGCTGGGACGGGCCGCCCAGGACCTGGGCGTGACCCTGGCCCTGGCCAACCAGGTGGGCACCTGGCTCGACGAACCGGCCGAGATCGCAAGTTTTTTGGACGACGTCGGGCATCCGCGCGTGCAGTTGAGCCTCACGCCTCCCCACGTGCGGCTGGCCAGTACCACGCTGCGGGCGGTGGCCGACGCCGCCGACGGCCGCGTGGGGCACACCTGCCTGTGGAGCGTCAGCTCGGCTATGCGCGACGCGGATAATCTGGGACCGGCCGAAGACCAGGCGCCTGGCCATGGCACGGTGGACTTCGGCTCGCTGACGACCATGCTCGACGAGCGCAACTACTTCGGCATGTTCACGTTTATCTGGGGCAGTACGGAGAACGTGGCGGCCGCTGAAACCGTGGCGGCCATCGCCGCCGCCCGCGCTCACGTGTTGGACGTCTCCAAGCCAACCTGATGCCGCCCCCTGCGGCGTGGGGCGGCTAGGCCCTCGTGCTACGCTTGCCGCCGTCCGCGAGATTGTGAAATGGTGCACAAAGCCCGGCGTATCGTGACTCTCGTAAACGGGGACGAGAACCGTCCCGCGCAAGGGCAGCACACCACACCTTTGACCCCCCGCCACCGCATCTACGCCGCGCTTCTTGTCCCGGCACTCGCCGTGGCCGCGCTTGCGTTCGCGGCTTGTGGCGCAACACCCCAGACCACGCTCGAACCAACCACCGAAGCGGCGCGTACCGCGCGCGATCTTCTGATGTTCGTCTTCTGGGCCATGGTGGTGGCCTTTGTGCTGGTGGAAGGCGTGCTGCTCTACGTCCTCATCCGCTTTCGACGGCGCAGCGGCGACGAGCTTCCGGCGCAGACGCACGGCAACACCCCGCTCGAGATTGGTTGGACGATCGCCCCGGCCGTCCTCGTCGTCGTGATCGTGGCCCTGACCGTTCCCGCCATCTTCTCCAACGCCCGCGCCGCCAGCCCCGACGCCTTGCAGGTTCGGGCGATCGGCCACCAGTGGTGGTTCGAGTTCCAATACCCCGAGCTGGGAGTGGTCACCGCCAATGAACTCCACCTGCCGGTTGACCGCGACGTGGAAATTCAGCTTGAGAGCAACGACGTGCTCCACAGCTTCTGGGTCCCGAGCCTGCGAGGAAAGCTGGACATGGTTCCCGGACGTGCGAACCGATTCGTGATCAGTCCCGAGCAAACGGGCACCTTCCTGGGCCAGTGCGCGGAGTTCTGCGGGACGGCGCACGCCCTGATGAAGTTCACCGTGGTCGTGGAGTCGCAGGCGGATTTCGACGTCTGGGCCGAAACTCAACTCACCGACCGCGTGCCGCCGGCCAGCGAACTGGCCAGGGAAGGCGAAATGACGCTAACCCTCGGCGGCTGCGTGGCCTGTCACACCATTCGCGGCACCGATTCGGCGGGCATCCTGGGCCCAGACCTGACCCACATGGCCAGCCGCGGTCACATCGCCGCCGGAATCCTGGAGAACACGCCCGAAAACATGCGCCGTTGGCTAAGCGACCCGCAGGGCGTGAAAGCCGGCAACTCAATGGTGATTCCCGAGTTGACCGGCGACCAGCTTGACGCCTTGGTGGCTTACCTTGAAGGCCTAAGATAGGGATGCGCGCGACACGGCGCACTGGCGTCCGACAGAAGGTGACCACATGGCGACGTTGACCGCGACCGCCCCGGACACCCGCACCTTTTCCGGAACCGCCTGGAGTTGGATCACCACGGTCGACCACAAGCGGATCGCCGTGCTGTACCTGGTCACCGCTCTCTCCTTCTTCATGATCGGCGGGGTCGAGGCGCTCCTGATGCGCCTGCAACTGTCCAGGCCCGAGGCCGACATCGTGTCGGCGGAACGCTTCACCGAACTCTTCACCATGCACGGCACCACCATGGTGTTCCTGGCGCTCATGCCGCTCAGCGCGGCGTTTTTCAACCTCCTGGTGCCGCTCATGATCGGCGCGCGCGACGTGGCCTTCCCGCGGCTGAACGCGCTGAGCTACTGGATCTACCTGTTCGGCGGCATCTTCATGAACATCAGCTTCGTGGCCGGCGGCGCCCCGAACGCCGGCTGGTTCGGCTACGCGCCGCTGACCGAGACGAACTTCGCAGCCACGCACGCCATCGACTTCTGGGCCTTCGGCCTCCAGATTCTGGGCATCTCGTCCATCCTGGCCTCAATCAACTTCATCGTCACCATCATCAACATGCGGGCGCCGGGGATGACGCTGAACCGGATGCCGATGTTCGTGTGGATGAGCATGATCACGGCCTTCCTGATCATCTTCGCCTTCCCCGCCATCACCATCGGCCTCGTGCTGCTGGTCTTTGACCGCTATCTGGCCACCAGCTTCTTCCTGCCGGCAGGCGGGGGCGACCCGGTGCTCTGGCAGCACCTGTTCTGGGTCTTTGGTCACCCCGAGGTCTACATCCTGATCCTGCCGGCGATGGGGATCGTCTCGGAGATTCTGCCCACCTATTCCCGCAAGCCGTTGTTCGGCTACGCGGTGGTGGCCTATTCCGGCGCGGCCATTGCGCTGGTCGGCTTCGGCGTCTGGACGCACCACATGTTCACGGTGGGGCTGGGCCCCATTGCCGACACCGCCTTTGCGATCTCCACCATGGCCATCGCCGTCCCGACCGGCGTCAAGATATTTAACTGGATCGCCACGCTCTACGGCGGATCGATCAGCTTCAAATCGCCCATGTTGTTCGCCGTGGGCATGGTGTCCATGTTCATCATCGGCGGCCTCAGCGGCGTGATGCTCGGATCGCCGCCGATTGACTCGCAGGTTCAGGACACCTACTTCGTGGTCGCCCACCTGCACTACGTACTGTTCGGCGGCACCGTGTTCGGCCTGTTCGCCGGCGTCTACCACTGGTTCCCCAAGTTCACGGGGCGGTTCATGCACGACGGCTGGGGCAAAGTGCACTGGCTGCTGATGCTGGTTGGCTTCAACCTGACCTTCCTGCCGCAGCACATGCTGGGCGTCGACGGCATGCCGCGCCGGGTGCACACCTACGCCACGGACATGGGCTTCGATCTCTGGAACATGATGTCAACCGTCGGCGCCTTCATGGTCGGGCTCTCCTTCCTGATCTTCACCATCAACGCACTGCGCTCGATTCGCCACGGCGAACCGTCCGGCAGCGACCCGTGGGACGGCGGCACGCTGGAGTGGACGATCCCGTCGCCGCCGCCTGTCTACAACTTCGCGCATATCCCGGTCGTCGATAGCCGCTATCCGGCCTGGGACATGAAGCGCGGCGGCGGTCACACCGGCGCCGTGGCCACGGCCCCCGAAGCTGACGCCGAGGCGGATGAACCGGACATTCACATGCCCAACCCCTCCTACTGGCCGATTCTGCTGGCTGCCGGGCTCGTGCTCGCCTTCTGCGGGTTGATCTTCCACCAGGTGTTCATCCTGCTGGGCGCGGTGATCTTCGGCATCTCGCTGATGGGCTGGATTGAGGAACCGGCCGCATGAGCGCGGACGCCCACGCCCACCACGAGGAGCACCACTCCTCCACCGGCCTGGACAACCGCAAGCTCGGCATGTGGGCCTTCCTGGGCTCCGAGACGATGTTCTTCGGCAGCCTGATCCTGGTGATGTTGATCAACAAGCACAACACGCTGGGCGGGCACGGTCAGGAAGTCCTGGACCTCGTCCTGACCTCGTTCACGACCTTCGTGCTGCTGACCAGCAGTCTCGCCATGGTGCTCTCGCTGGCTGCGTTCCGGAACGGATCGCTGCGCTGGGGCCGCATCTGGCTAGCGCTGGTGATGCTGATGGGCATCGTGTTCCTGGGCGGGCAGGTCTACGAGTTCACCTCGTTCGTCACCCACGAGGACCTCACCCCCTCCTCCAACCTGTTCGGCGCCTCCTTCTACACCCTGGTCGGATTCCACGGCGCGCACGTGGCCATCGGCGTGCTATGGCTGGGGACCGCCCTGGTCTACAGCTTCCGCGGCCGCTTTCAACCCGGCGGCGACACGTGGGGCATTGAGATGGTTGGGCTGTACTGGCACTTCGTGGATCTGGTCTGGGTCGCGATCTTCACGCTCATCTACCTGATCTGATGGCTGACACGCACACGGGCCACGGCGGAGACATGACCGACCACGCCGAGCATCGCCACGGCTATCTGAAGTACGTCGTCGTAGGTGTGATCCTCACGGCCATCACCGTTGTCGAAATCATGATTCCCAGCATCCAGGCGATCAGTGACGCGCTCACCCGGACCGGTGTGGTGGCCTCGCTGCTGGTGCTCTCGTTTGTCAAGGGCGCGGGCGTGGTGGCGTACTACATGCACCTGCGGGACGACAGTCGCCTCTTCACGGCGCTGTTCATGTTCCCGTTCTTCATCGCCTCCATGATCGTGCTGATCGTCTTCCTCATGTTCACGCTGACGGGCGGCTAGGCTTAAGCGCGGGATTGAGCGCACGCTGATCGGGCATAGAGCCCGGTCCTGCGGGTCCAGTTGCGACCGCCGGCTATCACGGGTTAGGAGGAAGTCCGTTGACCTTCCACCTTGTGCCTGAGATCACGCTCGGCGTCGTGGTGCTGGTCGGCGCCTACGGCTACGCGGTCAGCTCCTGGAACCCGGATCGGCCCGGGCGGGTTGACTCCTGGCGTGTCGGCCTCTTTGTCCTCGGCGCAGCGCTGTTCTTCGCGGCGCTGCATCCCCCGATCGACACGCTCAGCGCCGAGTATTTCAGCATTCACATGGTCCAGCACCTGATGGTGACGTTTGTGGCGCCGCCCCTGCTGTTGCTGGGCATCCCCGCCTGGATGGTGACACCGCTGCTGCGACGCAATCCCGTACGGGTGGCGGTGCGCTGGGTCACGCAACCTCTGGTCGCCGGAGTCGCCGGGGTCGCGGTGTTTTGGGGCTGGCACCTGCCAACGCTCTACGAGGGCGCGCTGAACGACCCGATCGTGCACGACGCGGCGCACGTGACCATGGTGCTATCGGCCGTGCTGATGTGGTGGCCCGTCGTGAGCCGCGTGCCGGCCGCTCCGGCGGCCAGCGTGCCAATCCAGATGTTTTATCTGTTCCTGCTGACGCTGCCCTCGGGTCTGCTGAGTTCCCTCTTTGTCTTTGCCGGGGAGCCGCTCTATCCGGCCTATCTCCTGGCCGCGGATCCCGGCGGACTTTCCGCGCTCGAGGACCAGCGGATCGGCGGACTGATTATGAAGCTCGGCGGCACGGCCCTGTTGTGGGCCGTGATCACCGTCAAGTTCTTCCGCTGGATGTCGCAGACGCCAGGCGAACGGGAACTGCTGGGACGCGCCCCACCAGGCGGCTCGTGAGCTAGCTGGCCGGCGCAGCCACAATGCTGGCCCGCGCGCCGCGAACCGCGTGGCCGGGAGTCGGATCCAGCGCCTCGTGCGTGCCAGGCTCCAGGTCAGCTTCCAGATAACCCGTCTGCCCGGGTCCGATCCGCGGTGAGTGCACCGCTCCACCAGGCATCCGGACTTCCAGGCTGTGCGTATAGGCTCCGACGTTGGTGATCGCAAACCGCACGCGCGGCGCCGTGGCATGAATGACGGCAGGAATGATGGCGAAGTCGCCAATCCGGACCGCGTGCTCCTCGCAGGTGGGCGGCGTGCACGTGGTCTGCGGCGCCGTCAGCGGATCCGGCGTCGGGTTCTCGATGGCGGTCTGCACCACGCCGACCTCGCAGGCGGCAAGTACGAACGTCGCCGCGATCAGGGCAGCCAGGCGTGGAGCAAAAGCGCGTACTCGGGACATGCGGGGACAGCGATTCCGTGGGGTCTGGGGACTACCTCAGAGCTTAGGGAAGCGCGCGGGCGCGCCGCAACACATTCGGCCACGGTGGCTGTAAGGAAAGTTCCCTTGGCGCCGAACGCTTTAAGTCCACAGCCTGTCAACGGCTACCAGCGCGCCGCCCAGCGCAGCGAGCGCCGCGATCAGGCGGACGGTCAAGCGCGTCTCGAGCGCGTGGAGGTCGGCCTTCGTGGCGTAGTGACGCAAGGTCCGATCCAGTTCGCGGCGCAGTTCGCGCCGCAGGTCGTCCAGAGTCAGCGGCCCAGCATCCGCGGCCATGGCACCTATCCCAGATTCCGCCCGGAAACCGCCCCGACTCCCTGAGCGTATCAGCACGTGTCGCGGCTCACAGTCGGAACGAAGCGCTGGGGATCAGTAGTGACCCAGGCTCTTCAAGTCTGCCCACTTCCGCGCGGTTACAGCAGCGTATACTCAAGGCAGGCGGTGAGTTTCTCACCGTCGGGTCGGACGATGCCACGCGCGGGCGTTCTCGGCACAAGCGCCTACCGCTTCGACAGGCGAACCATCCCTGTCCTCTTCCAGACGCAGCCGTGCGACATCGGGCCGTCGGGGACCAGGCCGCCCGCGTGGGAGCGTCGCCGTGTGCCGCACGGTGGATATCCAGCGTGGTCAGGCGATTGATTCGGGGAGCGATAGGCGACAGACGCGCCGAGCGTGCGTCTGGCACAGCCGCAGCAGGGGGATGGTGAGTAATTCGTGACGGTTGAAGTCGCACTGCATCTGAACGAGGAAACCCTCGAGAACGCCCTGGCCGAACTTGTGGCCATGGGGTCGGATCCCGGTTTTCTGAACAAATCCGAGCTCAAGAAGGTCCTACCTGACGAGACGCACATCACGCCCGAGGTCGCGACCTGGTTCCGCATGCAGCTGGCCGAGGAAGAAATCGAGCTGCGCGACGAGGAGCCGGAAGACACCGAAGGCAACGACGCCTCCAAGGTCACCACTATTCAGTCCCGGCGCGAACGAGACCTGGAGCTCGAGTCCGCCAGCCAGGACACGGTTCGCAGCTACCTGAATGAGATCGGCCGCATCTCGCTGCTCACGGCCAAGGAAGAAGTGGACCTGGCGCAGCGCATTGAGCGCAGCGACGAGTCCGCCCGCCAGCACCTGATCACGGCCAACCTGCGGCTGGTGGTGAGCGTGGCCAAGAAATACACCGGCCACGGCATCCCGCTGCTGGACCTGGTACAGGAAGGCAACGCCGGCCTGATGCGCGCCGCCGAGAAGTTCGACTGGCGCCGCGGCTATAAGTTCAGCACCTACGCCACCTGGTGGATTCGCCAGGCCGTGACGCGCGCGATCGCCGAGCAGAGCCGCACCATCCGGCTGCCGGTGCACGTGCACGAAAAGCTCACCAAGTCCTACCGCGTGCAGCGCGACCTGCAGCTGCGCCTGGGGCGCGAGCCGACCGACGACGAGATCGCTCACGAGATGGAAATGAGCGAGGAGCAGATCGGCGAACTCAAGCTCGCCGCCCGGCTGCCGATCTCGCTCGAAACGCCCATCGGCGAAGACGGCGACACCGAGATCGGGCACCTGATCCCCGATGACGACGCGGTGGAACCGGTGGAGGCCGCCACCTCCCAGATGCTCTCCGAGCACCTGGAAGGCGTGCTGGAGATGCTTGACCCCCGCGAACAGAAGATCCTGCGCATGCGGCATGGGCTAGACGACGACACGCCCCGCACGCTGGACCAGGTCGGCCAGGAATTCGGGCTGACCCGCGAGCGCATTCGCCAGATCGAGTCCCAGGCCCTCCGCCGCCTCCGCCACCCCCGCCTGGCCCGCAAGCTCAAGGACTTCCTGACCTAGCCGATAGCGGCATCTCCGCCTGACGCAACAAGCCCCGCCGGCCAGTGGCCGGCGGGGCTTGAGTGTTTCTTGCGGTGTGCGGGCTAGAAGCCGCCCATGCCTCCCATGTCGCCCATGCCACCCATACCTCCCATGCCTCCCATGCCCTCGGGTGGCATGGCGGCGGCGGGCTTCTGGGTTTCGGGCGCGTCGGCGATCAACACTTCGGTGGACAGCAGCATCATGGCCACGCTGGCCGAGTTCTGCAGGGCGCCCCGCACGACGGTGAGCGGGTCCACGACCCCGGCCTCCCGCAGGTCCTCGATCGTGCCGGTGTCGCCGTTCCAGCCCATCGGGCCGTCGGCGTTGAGCACGCGCTCCACAACCACGTCGCCGATCTCGCCGGCGTTCGCCGAAAGTTGCCGCAGCGGGGCCATCAAGGCGTCGCGCACGATGCGCGCGCCCATCGCCTGCTCGCCGTCAAGCGTTTCCAGCAACTCGTTCACGGCCGGAATCGACCGAATGTAGGCCGTGCCCGCGCCCGGCACGATGCCGTTGGCCACGGCCGCCTGCGTGGCGGACAGGGCGTCTTCCACGCGGTGCTTCTTTTCCTTGAGCTCGACCTCGGTCGGCGCGCCGACGCGAATCACCGCCACACCGCCGGCCAGCTTGGCCGCGCGCTCTTCCAGCTTCTCGCGGTCGTAGTCCGAGTCCGTGGTCTCCATCTGCGACTTGATCTGGGCGATTCGCCGCGTGATGTCCCGCCGCGACCCTGCGCCTTCCACGATGGTGGTGTCGTCCTTCCGAACAACGATTCGGCGTGCCTGGCCCAGCACGTCCAGGTCCAGGTCCTTCAGGTCCTGCCCCAGGTCCTTGGAGATGACCTGGGCGCCGGTGAGGACGCCAATGTCGTCCAGGATGGCCTTGCGGCGGTCGCCGTAGGCCGGGGCCTTGATGGCGCAGACGTTGATCGCGCCGCGCACCTTGTTGACGATCAGGGTGGCGAGCATGTCGCCGTCCACGTCCTCGGCCACGAACAGCACGTCGCGCTGCCCCGACTGCACGATCTTCTCCAGCAGCGGCAGCATGTCCTGGGCGCTACTGAGCTTGTCGTCGGTGACGAAGACGAACGCGTTGTCCAACTCGCAGGACATCGCAGTCTCGTCGGTCACGAGATAGGGCGAGATATAGCCGCGGTCAAGTTGCACGCCGTCCACGAGGTCGAGCTCCAACGCGTTGGTTCGCCCCTCTTCCACCGACACCGCACCGTCCTTGCCAACCCGGTCCAGCGCCGTGGCGATCTGCTTGCCGATGGCCGGGTCGCCGGACGAGATCGTGGCCACCCACTCCATCTCCTGGGGCTCGCTGATTTCGCGGCCTTGCTCGTTCAGCGCAGTCTCAGCGGCCGCCACCGCCTTTTCCATGCCTTGCTTGATGATCATCGGGTTCAACTCGGCGGCAACCGCGCGCAGTCCGTCCTGGATCATGCGCTGGGCCAGCACCGTGGCGGTGGTGGTGCCGTCGCCAGCCACGTCGTTGGTTTTGGTGGCCGCTTCCTTGATGAGCTGGGCGCCCATGTTCTGGAAGTTATCCGGCAGGTCAATATCGCGAGCGACGGTCACACCGTCGTTGGTGATGATGGGCGACCCGAATTTGCGCGCGAGCCCGACGTTGCGTCCCCTGGGCCCCAGCGTGACGCGCACCGCGTCGGCGACCGAGTTGACGCCATTGAGCAGCGCGCTGCGCGCGGATTCATCGAAAATCAGGTCTTT
>JAKZUJ010000068.1:0-5926 GCA_047516685.1 Chloroflexota bacterium
GAACTGGCTTGTTCTCCTGTCGCTCGTGAGGAGTCATTGCAATGCGATCGAACGTCTGTCGCCTCCGGGGCCAACTCTACGGCACCAAGAGCGAGCAATGGATCGACTATCTGATATCATCGTGATATTGAAGTGATATCACAAATCGGAGTTGGCCGTGCCGAACGTGGCAGTGCGTGGACTTCCCGAGGACGTGCACCGCGACCTCAAGGAAGCTGCTCGCCGCAACCACCGCAGTCTCAATGGCGAAATCCTGGCCAGGCTAACGGTCTCGGTGCGTTCGAACCAGGTCGACGCTCGGACGCTGCTCGAGCGTATTCAGAGGCGGCACGAGCTTCTTGGGCCTGTCGATCTCAGTGACAACGTCATTAGGGAGTTGCGAGACGCTGGTCGACCATGATCGTGGTCGATACCAATGTCATGGTCAAACTGGTCGTTGGCGGTGCGGACGGCGCTGAGGCGGCACGTCTGTATGAGCGAGACGAGGAGTGGGCGGCGCCAGGAATTCTGCTGAGCGAACTCCGAAATGTGCTGGTTGGGTATGTGCGTCGCGGTGCTATGTCGCGGCGGCGGGCCGTGGCGACGGTCCATGACGCTGAGCTCGTGCTGGGCGACCGAGTGGCGAACGTGCCGGGCAGGCAGGTAGTCGAAACTGCCCTGGTGTGCGGACTAAGCGCCTACGACGCTGAGTTTGTTGTACTGGCCCGCTCATTGGGCGTTCCGCTGGCGACCTTGGATCGCGCGATCCTGCGCAGCGCAGCGGATGTCGCGGCGCCGCCGGCTACCCTGGCGGTCTAACAGCTGCGGATTAGCGAGCGGAATACTTTGCGAGAAGAGTCTTGATGGTGGGTGCAACAGTCTCCTTCAGGTACTTTGACCGTGGGCTATTCCCCCAGAAACCGTATTTTCCGCCCGCCGAAGGATGGACGAAAGCAAGCAAGTCAACTTTCCTACCGCCGATACTTACAATCTCGGTGGTGGAGGCTTGTGCCTGCAAGCTGAGTGAACTCGCCAACCACCTACGTACGCCTTTGCCTTGAGCGATGATTACCGTCGGTTCAAGGATTTCCAGCGTACGGCGAAAGTGACGGGCGCAGTTGCGCTGCATAGTTGCGCTTGCAATGCGCTCTTGCGTTCTCTCGGGCTGTGATCTAATCATCGCAGAGAGGTCACGCGGGCACGCGCACGCCCGTGGCGTTGGTTTGGAGGCGGTAGACGCTGCCGCGGGCGGTGACGAAGAGGGTGGACCACTGCGGGCCGCCCCAGGCCAGGTTGGCTGGCTGTTCGGGGAACTTGATCAGTCCGACCACTGTGCCGTCCGGCTCAATCACCCATACCGCGTTCCCGGGCCCGCTGGACCACAGCCGCCCCCGGGTGTCGCACTTCATGCCATCGGGGCTGTTGGGTTCCGGGTAGGCGTCCATGTCCACGAACTGGCGGGGGTTGGCCAGGGCGCCGTCGTCGGTGACGTCAAAGGCCCAGATGTCGCGGGGGCCGCCGGAGTCGCCGATGTACAGCGTCTGCTGGTCGGGTGAAAACGCCAGGCCGTTCGGGCGGATGAATCGGTCGGTGAGCAGCGTAAGTTCGGTTCCCGTATCGAGGCGGTAGACGCCGCAGAGGGGCTGTTCCTGAACCTCGGGTGGCAGGTCAACAATCCCGTAGGGTGGGTCGGTGAAGTAGATGTCGCCGTTGCGCTTGACCACGATGTCGTTGGGGCTGTTGAAGCGGCCGCCGTTGAAGTGGGTGGCGATGGGCGTGGGCTGGTTGTTCTGGTCAAAGCGAAGCACGGCGCGCGCGCCGTGGGTGCAGCCCAGCAGCCGGCCTTCGCGGTCCAGGGTCAGCCCGTTGGTGACGCCATTGTAGGCGCGGAAGGTTGTCAGCTCCGGACCCTCGGGCAACTGCCGCCAGCGGCAGATGCGGTCGTTGGGAATGTCGCTGAACAGCAGATGATCGCCGCGCCAGATGGGTCCTTCGGTGAACGCCAGACCGCCGGCGATGCGTTCCAGGTTGGCGCCCGGCTCGACCAACTGGGCCAGGCGTCCGGATACATCCTCAAGTTCAACGGCAAAGTGCGGGATCGGTTCGGCCACGGTGAGGACTCCAAGGGGCGGGGCGCAGTCAACGCTGATATTGCCCGATTCGTGGGACGGCGGTCGGCCGTTGGCCGGATACTCCGGTTGCCGGCCGGGAGCGAGCAGGTCGGGCAGGTTGCGGTCATGCCGACGCGCGCGCACGATGAGATTGATGCCCGCTCTGGACGACGAACGTTATGACCACTGACCTGCCGCAGGTCCCACCGGTGACGCTGGGGCGGTCGGGCGTGCGATCCACCAAGCTGGCGCTCGGTTCGGCCAATTGGATCGGCCGGGTAGGCGACGACGCCTACGTGGAACTGCTGCGCGAAGCCTTCCGCTTAGGTATCCGCCATGTGGACTCCGCGCCGTCCTACGATCAGGGCTGGCTCGCGGCACGGCTACGGGAGGCCGACCCACCCGACGATTTGCTTGTCGTGACCAAGATCGGGCGTTATCGAGGCGACGACGGCATTGAGTTTGACTTCGATCCGGATCGTGCGGTTCGCAGCGTGCACGGCAGCCTGGAGGAACTGGGGCTGCAGCACTTGCCCGTGCTGAAGCTGCACGACGCCCGGCCCGGTGACTGGGACCAGATCATGGCGCCCAACGGCACGCTGGCCGCGCTGCGGCGCTTGCAGGCTGAAGGTCTGGTTGGCGCCATTGGGACCGCCGTCGGCAGCGCCGACTTCGCGGCGATGGCGGCCGAGAGCGGCGAGTTCGACATCATTGGTTCCTACCACCACTACACCCTGCTCAATCGGGACGCGGCGCGGCGCATTCACCCGCACACGCGGCGGCACAACCTGGGCGTGATCAACATCAGTCCGTTCGCCGGCAACATCCTGGGCGCCGGCGCGGCTCAAGGGGCGCGTTACAGCTACCGCGAGGCCTCACCAGAGGTGCTGAAGGCCGTGCGTGAGCTGGAAAACCGAGCGAAAGCTCACGGGCTGGATCTGCCAACCGCGGCGTTGGCTTACTCGCTGGCCTGCCCCGATATCAACGTCAGCGTGGTTGGCCCGACCACTACCGAGGAACTTCACGCCGACGTGGCCGCGCTGACCGTAGCGGACGAGTTCAGCGACTTCCACGATATTGTCTCGCCGGTGGAATTCCCGAACGACTGGTTCTAGCCGGCTTTACCTGACGGCGACGCTGTCCTTGCCGAATTGGGCGCTGAGTTCGGCGAGCAAGGTGTCGTTGGGTTGCACGGTTTTGGACCAGCGGAGGCGGGCGATTGAGCCGTCGGTCTTGACCACGTGGAGTTGCAGCGGCGTCGGGCCCTGGTTGGCGCTGGCCGCGGCGTCCAGGCGCTTGAGCAGGTCGAGGTCGAAGCTGGGGTCCGGGCTGCGACGGAGCGTCACGATCACGTACGAGGGTGGCGTGCGGTCGGGAGACGCCTCCGCAGCGGGACTTTCAACTGCGGGCTCGGGCGAGTGTTTCGCTGAACCGTTGGACGCGCCGCGTGTGCCGTTGCTGGTTGCGCTGGGCGCAATGACGCTCTCGGCGCCCTTCGCCGCGGAAGTGGGCTTGGGCTCCTCCGGCGGGTCCGCGGGGGCGGGTGAACCCGAGCCGTTGGCGGCGGCATCCACGGGTTGGGCGGCGTGCGAGTCAGGCGGCGTTTCCGGCTCGTACGCGGCGGTCACTTCCGCCGCGCCGGCTGCTGGCGGCGCGGAACTTTCGGGCGCCGGGAGGGTGTCCCCGGCTTCGGGCACCGGCTCAGGGATGTACAGGTCTGCTGGCGGTTCGCTGTCGGCCGGCACGGGCGGTTCGTCGTCGTCCGCGGGTTGGTCGGATGCGGCTAAGGCGTCGGTGTCGGTCGACGTTGAAGCCGCGCCATTGGATGCGGTGGCGGACGACAGCGTGTAGATGTTGTCGGCCAGCATGCGGGGCGAAGCGTCGTCGCCTTCAATGCGTCCGGTGGCCAGCACCACGCGGTCATTGCTCAGTTCGGGGGCGATGTGCTGCCAGATGCGCGGAAAGCAGAGCACCTCAATCGCGCCTGGCGGATCCTCGAGGGTTACGGTGCCCATCATCTGGCCCTTGCGGGTCATAAACGAGCGCAGATTGGAGACGATCCCGCCGATTGTCAGCGACTGCCCGTGGTGCGTGTCTTCCAGTTCGTAGATGCGGACATCGACATTGGCGGCGAGCTGCTCGCCGATAACCGGGTCGGAGAGCGGGCTGGGCGTCACGTAGAGACCGAGGAGTTCCTTCTCCCAGCGGCGGCGCTCGGCCTCAGCCGCCGCCGGCACGTCGGGCAGTTCAAACACCGGCTCTATCGATTCCGGCAGTAGCCCGATGCCAAACAGCGAGGTCTGGCCAACCGCTCGATCGTCCTGGGTGCGCTGGCCGCGCTTCATGGCCGGTTCCAGCGCTTCCAGCATCGCCTGGCGCTCGCCGAGCTCGTCCAGGGCGCCGACCTTGATCAGCGACTCCCAGGCCCGCTTGGGCGTGCGGCGCATGTCGACTCGCTCGCAGGCGTCGGCCAGGGACTTGAATGGGCCGCCGTCCTCGCGGGCGGCCACCACGGACTCAACGGCTGCGACCCCAACGTTCTTTACGGCGGTCAGGCCGAAGACGATCGAGGCTTCGCCTGGCTCGAACGTGACGCCGCTTTGATTGATGTTTGGCGGCAGGACGTTGACGCCCAGCAATTCGGCTTCCATCCGGGTACTGGCCACCTTGCCCACGTCGCCCGCGTCGGTGTCCAGCAGCGCGGTGAGGAACTGCACGGGGTAGTGCGCCTTGAGCCAGGCGGTCCAGTAGGCGATCACGGCGTAGGAGACGGCATGGGCCTTGTTGAACCCGTAGCCGGCGAACGGCTCGATGAGCGCGAAGATCTGCTCGGCTACGTCGGTTGGAATCCCCTCCTGAACGCAGCGGGCGACGAACTTTTCGTGCTCGCTTTGCAGGGCCTCACGGATCTTTTTGCCGACCGCTCGGCGGAAGTTGTCGGCCTCGTCCCACGAGTAGCCGGCCAGGTGGCGGGCGATCATCAGCACCTGGTCGGCGTAGACCAGCACGCCAAAGGTCTCGCGCAGGATCGGCTCCAGCCGTTCGTGGAGGTACGTCGGCGCTGTCCGCCCGTGTTTGCGGTCGATGTAGGTGGGGATGTTGGCCATCGGCCCGGGACGGTAGAGCGCGATGATGGCGGCCACTTCGCCGATGCTGGTGGGCGCCAGCTCGCGCAGCGTGCGCGTCATCCCGGCGCCTTCCATCTGGAAGACGCCGACCGTGCGGCCGCGTCGCAGCAGCGCAAAGGCCTTGTCGTCGTCCAGGGGGATGTCCTGGTGCGCCAGCGCCTGGCCCGTGGCCTTTTCCACGAGCCGCAAGGCGTGCTGGATGGTGCGGAAATTGGATAGGCCCAGCACGTCCAGCTGCAGCAGGCCGATCTTCTCGATGGTCTGAAAGGTGAACTGCGCCACCGGCCGGCCTTCCGCCGAGCGCGTGAGCGGCACGTGTTCCTGCAGCGGGTCTTTCGACACCACCAATCCGGCGGCGTGAGTCGAGGCGTGGCGCGCGACGCCTTCGATGCGCTGGGCCGAGTCGAGCAGCCGGCGAACGGCGTCGTCGCCCTGGTACATGCCCTTGAGTTCCTCGACCTCATCGAGCGAGCGCTCGATGGTGTAGGGATCGACGGGATTGACGGGAATCAGCTTGGCCACGCGGTCCGTCAGGCCGTATTCCATGCCGAGAACGCGACCCACGTCGCGCACGGCCGCGCGCGCCGCCAAGGTGCCAAAGGTCACGATCTGGGCCACGTGGTCCGCGCCGAAGCGGCGGATCATGTACTCGATGACTTCGTCGCGGCGGTCGCTGGGAAAGTCCATGTCCACGTCGGGCATGGAGCC
>JAKZUJ010000069.1:0-10685 GCA_047516685.1 Chloroflexota bacterium
CCCAGGCAGATTGCGTCTGGCGCGAATACTTGAACGCCGCCAGGACCGGCCGTGTACAGGTTGCCTTGGCTATCGATCTTCATCCCGTCGGCCAGCCCCTCCCGATCACCCGTAAGTTCAGCCCAGACACACCCGTTGGACAACCCGCCGTCGGCGTTGACATCAAACACCCGAATGTGCGCCCGCATGGTGTCGTTGACGAAGAGGCGCCGCTCGTCCAGCGAGAATGTCAGGCCGTTGGGCTGGTCAAAGTCGTCGACCAACAGCCTGAGGTCGCCGCTGTCGGGATCCAGCCGGTAAACGCCACGGACGTCAAGCTCCGCCTCGCGTGCCACCCCGTAGTAATCCATCCGTCCGAACGAGGGATCGCTGAAGTAGATTGAGCCGTCGCTCTTCACGATCACGTCGTTGGGACTGTTTAGCTCCTTGCCGTCATGGTGCGTGGCGAGAACGGTGATCGAGCCGTCGTGCTCGGTACGCGTGACGCGACTGGTGGCGTGCTCACAGGTGATCAGCCTTCCCTGCAAGTCGAACGTGTTCCCGTTGGCCATGTTGCTGGGCTGCCTAAAAACCTGGATCCCGTCCGCGGTCGTCCACGAGCGCATCACATCGCCGGGCATGTCGCTAAAGATGAGATGGCCTTCAACGTGATTCCAGACCGCGCCTTCGGTGAAGTCGAACCCGGTCGCCAACTCTTCCACTGGAGCGTCGTGGCCAACCACCCGCCGAAACCGCTCGTCGCGAATCGCTACGTTCATAGCCGCTCCTTGTCGAAGCTCGTGCGCGGACTGCCGATCCGCCGGATCGGACACAGCTCAACCGAGGGATCGCCAAGCAGGGTCAAGGCGAATTTCCAGAAAGCCACTATGGCGTCCCAGAAGGCGCCGTGTGTGGGCCGACACCCGCTGGCAGGCGTTCCAACTGTCGCAGCCACCCGTCAAAGTGCGCCCAGGCCAAGTGGTCGGCAGCCCATAATAGTCCACCATCGTAGTGGCAAAGCAATCGGTGTCTTCGTTGAGACGCCTCAGAATCTCACGTCGAGCTACCATCCAGGATGTGATTCCGTCGCCACGGCGGCGTGGACTGCCGATGAAACCAGCCCAAACGCTAGCGTAACCCTCTGGTAGAGATGCGGCGCCAGTACTTGGTTGACAAAGGATTCTTCGGTCTGCCCCTCGACGTGGACGTGCAGCCGGATCGCAGTAAGTCTTCCGCGCCTACTCATGGGCGGGACGACCGCCCAGTTCGTTCTTCTCCCAGAGCTGACCGAGGCTGTAGTCCGCCAACCACTCGTCGAGTTGGTCCGATTTGAGTCGGGTGAACTGCGTCCCTCCATCCACCCGGTCGGCCACCAGCACGTCGTCGGGATCGAAGTGGTCCAGCAGGATCGGCGACTGGGTGGCGAGGATGATCTGCGTCTCGACCGAGGCCTGCTTGACCAGCGAGGCCAGCAGTGTGACGGCGTAGGGATGCAGATCCAGTTCCGGCTCGTCCAGCAGGATGACCGAAGGCCGCAGATTCACCGGCTGCAGGAGCAGCGTGGTCAGCGCCATGAAACGCAAAGTTCCATCTGAGAGCGCGGCAGCGTTGAAGTAGGCGTCGGAGTTCTTATGCCGCCACTCCAGGAGAATCGTGTCCTCGTTCAGCGCCAGCGGCTCGAGTTGGAAGTCGTCAAAGAACGGCGCGGCCAGCCTGACAGTGTCGCGGATCAGACCGTATTCAGTCGGTCGCTTCTCTCGCAGGAAGTAGAGAAACGCCGCCAGGTTGGCGCCGTCGGGACGCAGGAAACGGTTGTTGTGCAGATTGCCGGTTCGCTTGATCGGTGACCTGGGGCTGGTGTCGTGGAAGTGATAGATGCGCCAACCATTGAGGTGATGGCGCATGTAGTCATGAACCCCTTTAGCGTGTGAACTGCTAATCCCCGCTTCCCCGTCACGGCCGACAAGCAATCTGCGATACGGATCGGGATGCGTTCTCTCATTCCAGAAAGAAACGAACTCCAAGCCTGCGGACGGGTACAGTCCGTCGACATCCGTGGGAACCAGTGCGATCTCGTATCGATTGACTTCATTTTGATTGCCAACACCTTCAAACTCGACGTGAAGCTTCAACTCTTCCGTCATCTTTGTACCGAAGCGCAGCACCCGGTCGGCCCCACCAGCCCGAGCCACATAGTTCTGAAGGTTTCCCGCGCGAATGGCCTGGAGAAACGCGAACACTCCAATGAAATTTGACTTGCCAGATCCGTTGGCGCCGATCAGCACATTGATGGGACGCAGGGCAAGTCTGTCAAGATGCTTGATACTTTTGAACCCCTGAACGGAGATGTGTTCAATCGCTGGCATGGCGGCCCCTCGTCAGTTGCTCAGCCTACCGCTGACCTGCGAGGAGTGGGGTGAGGAGGGCGCCGCGTCCCGCGATTGGTCGTCAGCCGGACGAACCTGTAGGCGGAATCATGGGCAGGGCTTCGTTCATGGCGCCGGAGCGGAAGCCTTGCAGGTCCAGCGTGACGTAGGTGAAGCCGAGCGACTTGAGACCTTGAATGATGCGCTGGCGACGGGCCGCATCCTGCGTAAAGCGGGCCAGCTCGGACTCCGGAACTTCGATGCGGGCAATCGGGCCGTGATGGCGGACGCGCAGTTCACGGAACCCTTCGGCGCGTAGCAGAGCCTCGCCCTCTTCGATCTGGCGCAACTTCTCCACCGTGACCTGGCTTCCATAGGCGACGCGCGAGGATAGACAGGCTACCGCCGGCTTGTCCCAACTGGACAGACCGAGACGACGCGAGACTTCGCGCACCTCCGCCTTTCGCAGGCCGGCCTCCACCAGTGGCGCGCGGGCGCCACGTTCCCGGCTGGCGGCCATGCCGGGTCGGAAGTCGCCCAGATCGTCGATGACCGGCCCGTAGAGCATGTGCTGAACGCCGCGTTCGGCCACGAATTCGCGCAGGCGGTCAAATAGCTCGGCCTTGCAGTGGAAGCAGCGGGAACTGTCGTTGGCGCGGTAGGCCGGGTTCTCCATTTCGCGGGTTTCGATGAACTCGTGCCCGATGCCGATCTGCGCGGCAAATCGGGCAGCGTCGTCACGCTCCGCCTTGGCCAGGCTGGGCGAGACGGCAGTGACGGCCAGCGCCTGATCGCCCAGCGCGTCGTAAGCCATCTTGGCCAGAAAGGTGCTATCCACGCCGCCGGAGTAGGCGACGACAGCCCGATCCAGACCGCTGAGCGTCCGCTGCAGGAACTTCGTCTTAGCCTCCAGCGAGGCCTCAAGGTCAATGAATGGCTGGTAAACGGCGGTTGCCATGCCCGGATCCTACTCGGCCGAGTCGGCTGTCGGATCGGTAACAACCAGCGCTTCCTCGCTGATGGCGCCGCCGCGCAGCCAGAAACAGCGCATCACCGGCCGTTCGGGGTTCAGCAGCGAGACGATGATAAAGCGGCTGTACTCGGAGTAGCCGGACTGCACGGCCTCACGCACGTCGGTGGGCGATGGGTAGGCGTCGCTACGTGGGTGGGAGTGGTAAAAGGCCGAGATCTTCCAGCCGTGCACATCCTCGATATCCCGCTCTGCATGCAGCTGGTCCCGCGGGTCGATGGTGTAGTGCGCGCGGCTCTGGTCGGCGTTGCGCGTGGGGTACACCTTCAGCGCCGTTTCCCCCTGTCCTCCGATGAGGCCGCAGCACTCCAACGGAGCCTCCGAGCGGGCCTGAGCCACGATCCGGTCGTACTGCGCGCGCGTCAGGTGGAAGGACATGGCCCAACGATAAGGGATTCGAAGGGAAACTTGAGGGATCGCAGCGCTCAGCTCGTGGCTCGAACCGCCCCGGAAGCGCCAGCCTCCACCGACAATCCGACGCGGACACCGCAAGCCAGCCAACAGAGTCGAACGGAAACGCGGGCGCCGCCGAAAGCTCTTGACGCTCGATTTGGGCGCTCCCTACAATGGGCTGCTAACGCGATAGATTCAATCCGCGTCAGCGTGCGTGCTGGGTCACTCGGTACGACGCGCCTGGCAGGCGGACCAGCCACGACCCCTTTGTGTACGCCGCAGCGCCCTGCTCGCGGCCAGTCGGGTCGAAAGGGACGAAAGTATGCCGAAAGACATCCTGCTGGATGTAGAGGCCCGCTCGAAGCTGGTGAAGGGCATCGACGTGGTGGCCAATGCCGTCAAGACCACGCTGGGGCCAAAGGGCCGCAACGTGGCCCTGGGCAAGAAGTACTCCGGTCCCACGGTGACCCACGATGGCGTGACCGTGGCGAAGGACATCGACCTGGAAGACCCCTTCGAGGACATGGGCGCCCAGCTCATCAAGGAAGCCGCCAGTAAGACCAACGACATCGCTGGTGACGGCACCACCACCGCCACCGTGCTGGCGCAGGCCATCATCAAGGAAGGTCTCAAGAACGTGGCGGCCGGCGCCAACCCCATGATCATCAAGCGCGGCCTGGCCAAGGGCGTGGAAGCGGTGGTCGAGGAAATTGGCGCCCAGGCCAAGCAGATCCGCAGCCAGGACGAGATCGCCCAGATCGCCGCCATCTCCGCCAACGACACGCAGATCGGCGAGCTGATCGGCGAGGTCATGGATAGGGTCGGCAAGGACGGCGCCATCACGGTCGAGGAGTCCAAGGGCCTCGAGTTCGAGATCGAGTACGTGGAGGGCATGAAGTTCGACCGCGGCTACATCTCGCCGTACTTCGTGTCGAACCAGGACCGCATGGAAGCCGTGGTCGAGGACGCGCTGGTGCTCGTCACCGACAAGAAGCTGTCGGCGGTTAGCGACATTCTGCCGACGCTGGAGAAGGTCACGCAGGCCGGTAAGAAGGACCTGGTGATCATCGCCGAGGACGTGGAAGGCGAAGGCCTGGCCACGCTGGTGGTGAACAAGCTGCGCGGCGTCCTCAACTGCCTGGCCGTCAAGGCGCCGGGCTACGGCGACCGCCGCAAGGAAATGCTGCAGGACGTGGCCGTGGTTACGGGCGGCACGGTGATCTCCGAGGACATGGGCCGTCGCCTGGACGGCGTGATCCTGGAGGACCTGGGCCGGGCCCGCCGCGTGGTGGCCGACAAGGACAACACCACCATCGTGGAAGGCGGCGGCAAGGAAGCGGCCGTGCAGGCGCGTCTCAACCAGCTCAAGGGCCAGGTTGAGGAAGTCACCTCCGAGTACGATCGCGAGAAGCTGCAGGAGCGGCTGGCCAAGCTGGCCGGCGGCGTGGCGGTCATTCGCGTCGGCGCCGCGACCGAGACCGAGCTCAAGGAGAAGAAGCATCGCGTTGAGGACGCCCTGTCCGCCACGCGCGCCGGCATTGAGGAAGGCATCGTGCCGGGCGGCGGTGTGGCCCTGCTCAACGCCGCCCACGTCCTGGAGGGTGTCGAAGCGGAGTGCAGCGGCGACGAGGTCGTCGGCGTTCGCGCTCTGCGCCGCGCGCTGGAAGAGCCCCTGCGCTGGATCGCCTCCAACTCGGGCGCCGACGGCTCGGTGGTCGTGGAAGAGGTTCGCCGGCGGTCCAGGGACCAGGGCGACACCAACTTGGGCTACCATGTGGTGGACGAGGAGTACACCGACATGGTGGCGGCCGGCGTGATCGACCCGGCCAAGGTGACGCGCTCAGCCCTTGAGAACGCCGCCTCGATCGCAGGCATGATCCTGACGACCGAGGCGCTCATCGCCGATGTTCCCGAGAAGGAAGTGGCGCCCGCGCCCGCGATGGACTACTAGGTCCACAATCCTGATCGCTCAACCGCCCCGCCGGCCTACGCCGGCGGGGCGGTTCGCATTAGGCCACGATTTGTAGCGGCGTCATGTCAGTCCGCGGCCTGGGGGCTGCCTGGGATCGCATCCCCGTGGACCAGGCCCCACGCAAAACTGGCCCCGGTCCAATGACCGGCGGCTGGTCGCCGAGCAGCCATTTGGAATCACTCGCCTGGGAAGCCGCGCGGCGTATTGTCTACCCCTCCGGCGCAACGGCGCCGGCTGGATCCACCACCCACGTCCACTCGCCAACTTCCTCCCCGGACGGCGCCATGCGCGCGTCCCGCCAGCGCACCGTGATAGGTGGTCCACCAGGGTCCAAGGTCGGAAACTGAAACCCGCCGTGCTCAACGGCGCCCGGCGCAACCCGCCCACGCGGCGCGGGGATGCCCTCGCCAATGGGAATCACCGCCGGGATCTCGGTTCCGTCGACTTCGATGCCCAGCCCCGTCGCAAAGGCCAGCAGAGTTTCCGTACGGCGGTTCTCCAGCGCGAAGTACATGCGCGTCTCCTCGGCCGCGAACTCCACGCGCTCCAGAACCACTCGCACGCCCCGCCGTTCGAGCGCCTGGCCCACCTGAACGACACGCAGCGCCGGCCGCACCCCCAGTCGATCGGTAACCGACAGGTGCGTGACTTCGACCTCCGGCTGCTCGGCATCAATGCATCCCTCCCCCGGTTCCGTAACGCGAACGATGGACCCTTCCAGCCAGACAAAGTCGTCGCGCTCCACGCCCCCCACGGCGCCGGGGATCCGAAAGACGGTGGAAAGCTGGTCGTTGTCGAAATCGACCCAGGCGCAAAGCACAAGATCGTCGGCGACCTTGGACACGCTGTACACCCGTGCCCGCAGCACGACCGGCTGGCCGACGAACGCCAAAGGGTCCGCGTGGGCTACTGGCCAGTCGCTGTTGGTCAGCACAGTAGGCGACGTCACGGGAAGCGTCGTCGCCGGATCCCGTGAGTCCTCGGCGGCGCAGGCGGCGGCCAGCACGAACATCAGTCCGGCAATCATCGCCGGCCAGAGCCTTCCGACGCGCCGCATGGTTACCTCGTCCCCCGCCAAAGATGCAATCGTCGCCCGCACGCGCCATACTGTGCCCCACGGCGTCGAGAAAGAGGCACGCGCCCATGACACGAGCCGCGGTTATCGGGCTTGGCCGAATCGCAAGCACCTGGGACGAAGAGCGCAGGAAGTACGACGGCTGGCGCCTCCCGCATGCCCACATCGGCTGCATGGCGGCCGTCCCGGAGATCGAGATTGTCGGTCTTTCGGATACCTGGGCCGAGCAGCGCGAGGCAGCCAGGACCAAGTGGGGGATCGACGCCCTCTACGAGGATTATCGCGAGATGCTGGCCAAGACCCGGCCGCAGATCGTCAGCGTCTGCACCTCCATGAAGCCCCGCACCGACATCATGCTTGAGATCGCGAACGGCGACTACGGCGTCCAGGCCATCTGGGCTGAAAAGCCCTTGACCTATTCGCTGGCCCAGGCCGACGAAGTGATCGCCGCATGTCGCAGGGCCGGCATTCACCTGGCCGTCAACTGCACTCACCGATGGAAGGACAGCTTCATCCAGACCCGCGAATTGATCGACGATGGATTCATCGGGGACGTGCTGCACGTGCAGGGCAACCGGACCTGCAACCTCTCCCACAACGGCAGTCACTTGATTACCCGCCTCACCATGTTTACCGATTCGCCGGTCGCCTGGGTTGCCGGCGAGGCCGAGAGTGACGAGGCCGTGGCCGGCGACAACGATTTTGCCGGGGACGGCTACTTCGTCTGTCACAACGGCGTGCGCGGCATGTTTCACGGCATGCGCGCGGGGGCTCTGGAGCTCTCCTACGACATCACCGGCACCGACGGCATGATCCGCCTGATGGACGACAGCCGCAGCCCCGAACTGTGGCGGATGGAGGAGGGGCTGCCCGGCCAGCGTAACCCGACGCCGGCCTGCCACTTTTTCCGCCCCAGCCACAAACCGCGGGCGGCCGGTGTGAACGTGCTGTACGACCTCATGAACTGCATCGAGACCGACGAAGACTCCCGCTGTACCGGAGAAGGCGCTCGCGAAGCCCTCGAAATCGCCATCGCCGTCCGCGAATCGCATCGAAAGGGCGGTGGCCGCGTAGACCTTCCGCTTGAAGACCGGAGCCTCGGCATCGTCTCGCACGAAGTAGTCGTGTCCGAAGTGCCGCGAGCGATTCTCCGGCGGCGCGAAGCTAAAGCCGCCACGCCGGCAGGGAAGGCGTCGTGATGGCCAGGCTAAAAGCGGCGGTGATTGGTCTCGGGCGCATCGCCAGCACCTGGGACGAAGAGCGCAGCAAGTACGACGGCTGGCACCTGCCGCACGCCCACATCGGCTGCATGGCCGCTGTCCCGGAGATCAAGATCGTCGGTCTCTCTGATACCTGGGCCGAGCAGCGCGAAGCGGCTCGGGCCAAGTGGGGGATCGACGCCCTCTTCGAGGACTACCGCGAGATGCTGTCCAAGACGCGGCCGCAGATCGTCAGCGTCTGCACCTCCATGAAGCCCCGCACCGACATCCTGCTGGAGATCGCCAACGGCGGCTACGGTGTACAGGCAATCTGGGCCGAAAAGCCGTTGACCTATTCGCTGGCCCAGGCCGACGAGGTGATTGCGGCCTGCCGAACGGCCGGCATCACCCTGGCCGTCAACTGCACGCATCGCTGGCGCGACAGCTTCACCCAAACCCGCGCGATGATCGACGACGGACTCATCGGCGATGTCGTTCACGTGCAGGGCAGCCTGAACTGCAATCTCTCGCACAATGGCAGTCACCTGATTACCCGCCTCACCATGTTCACCGATGCGCCGGTCGCATGGGTCGCCGGCGAGGCGGAGAGCGACGAAGCCGTGGCCGACGACGAGGACTTTGCCGGCAATGGGTACTTTGTCTGCCACAACGGCGTACGCGGCCTGTTTCGCGGCATGCACACCGGCGGGCTGGAACTCTCCTACGACATCACCGGGACCGACGGCATGATCCGATTCATGGACGACAGCCGCAGCCCGGAGTTGTGGCGGCTGGAGGACGGCGTGGCCGGCCAGCGCGGCCCCACGCCCGCCTGCCACTTCTTCCGACCCGGCCACGACCCGCGGCCGGCCGGCGTGAATGTGCTGTACGACCTGATGAACTGCATCGAGACCGGCGAGGACTCCCGCTGCTCGGGGGAAGACGCCCGTGAAGCCCTGGAAATTGCCGTCGCGGTCCGGGAATCCCATCGTAAGGGCGGCGGGCGCGTCGATCTGCCGCTCGGAGACCGCAGCCTCGGCATCGTCTCGCGCGAAGTGCTGGTCTCGGAACTACCCCGTGCGATTCTTCGGCAGCGCGAAGCGGAAGCTGCCGCCCAGACAGAGGAGGCGTCGTGATGGCCAGGCTGAAAGCGGCGGTGATCGGTCTTGGACGCATCGCCAGCACCATTGACGAAGAGTTGAGCGACTTTGACGGCGTTGAGTTTCCGTATGGACATATCCCCTGCTACATGTCGATGCCCGAGATTGAAGTCGTCGGTATGTCGGACACGTGGGTCGAGCAGCGCGAAGCCGCCGGCGCCAAATGGGGGTTCGAGGCGCTATACGCGGACTACCGCCAGATGCTGGAGGAGACCCGGCCGGACATCGTGAGCGTGTGCACCTCTGCCAAGCCGCGCGGCGACATCTTGCTGGAGATCGCCAACGGCGGCTACGGCGTCCGCGCCATATGGGCGGAAAAGCCCATTACGCTCTCGCTGGCCGAGGCGGATGCCGCCATCGACGCCTGCAAGCGGGCCAACATTGCGCTGGCCATCAACTGCACCCGCCGCTGGCAGGATGATTACCTGCAGGTGAATGCCCTGATCGACGAAGGCGCAATTGGCGATGTGGTGTCCGTGGATTCCCGATCCAGCTGCGGCCTCTCCCACAACGGCAGCCACCTGATTACGACGCTCACCATGTACGTGCCCGAGCGTGCCGTCTCGGTCGTCGGCGAGGCGGAACTGGACGAGGCCAACCCCGACAACGACTTCTCGGGCGCCGGTCTTATCAGGTTTCCCGGCAATGTTCGCGGCTACGTGCGGGCCTACGACAACGGCCCGAACGAGAGTTCCCATGACATCGTGGGCACCGACGGCATGATCCGCATCATCAACGACGCCCGCAACATTCAGATATGGACGGCTCACGAGGCCTTGGAAGGCCACCGGCAGCGTCGGGAACGCTACAGCTACGTCCGCCGCCACTTCCCGCCGCCGGTGCGACGCCATAGCGGCGGAGTCAATGCGGTCTACGACCTCATCCAGTGCATCGAGTCCGGCGACGACCCGCGCTGCAGCGGCGCGGACGCGCGCGAGGCCCTGGAAATCGCCATCGCCATCCGGGCGTCCGAACGGCGCGGCAACCAGCCGGTTGACCTTCCATTTGCCGACCGGAGCGAGCGCATCATCTCCGGCGAGGTCGTCCGCAGCGAACTCCCGCGCGCCATCCTGCGTCAACGCGAGGAATCCGCTCAGGCGTAACAGCGAAGGGAGCCCCGGTCACCGGCGACCGGTCCAGCCCTCCGACGCTCCGGGCTACCCGTGTATCGGGAAGGCGCGTTCCAGGCCGTGACGAGCGGCGATCTGGAGAATCGCCCCATGGATGCCGCCGTTGCTGAAAATGCAGCGTCGGCTTTCGGGCCCGGTTGGAAAACCCCTGACGTTGGTGACCCGACCGCCGGCCCGTTGCACCAGTAGTCCGGCGCCGGCGTGGTCCCACCACTTGACGCTGCTGAACATCGCGTCGCGCACGGGATCGTAAATCGCCGCCGCATCGGGCCGGGTGTCACGAGTGTGCGCCACGCTCACGCAGAACTGCGGCTGCCCCCGCGAATAGTTGTCGGTGCCGTCCAGCGGGTCAATCACCCACACGTCCGGCCCATCCACATC
>JAKZUJ010000070.1:0-3201 GCA_047516685.1 Chloroflexota bacterium
GAGGCGCCGGCAGCCTTTTGACAGGTCTTCGAACGTCATACAATCCGGCCACCGTGCAAGACGTCGCACGGAAAGCGTGTCAGTGATATCGGAAAATCGGGCAGCAGGCTCCGCACAGCAAGTGCCGTGCGGCATGCGTTCGCCCGATCAATGGAAGAGGATGCCCTATGGCCAGCGCCCATGACGTGGCCGCTTACATTCTGGAGAGCCGTTCACCATTGACGGCGATGAAGCTCCAGAAGCTGCTCTACTACAGCCACGCTTGGCACCTCGTGTGGGACGAGGAACCGCTATTCCCAGAGCCGATCGAGGCCTGGGCCAACGGTCCGGTCGTCCCTGCCGTCTATGAACAGCATCGCGGGAGGTTCCGGCTTGAGAGTTGGCCGTGTGGCAATCCTGCCAACCTCCTGCCCAACGAACGCGAGACTGTTGACATTGTGATCGAGGTCTATGGCGACCTCGGGGCGCACGAACTCAGCAACATGACGCATCGCGAACCTCCGTGGCGAGATGCACGCGCCGGCCTGCGTCCCGGCCAACGATCGCACGCTCGGATCGAAGACAGCGCAATCTTCGAGTATTACGACAGCCTCTATGAGGAAGCCGAGGCGGATCCCGACGGCCCCTAGGCCACGTGGCTCGACGGAGAAGTCGCCAGGCGCTTCGGAAAGCCGAGAGGCGACAGCAAGCCGCGGTTCGCCAGGCGAGGAAAGTTGTTACGCAGTCCCGCGGCACGGACTGGCGCACGCTCACGCCGAGTTGGAGCTTCCAGCACCTGCGGCTGGACGGGCCATACGGCTGGCGATGGATCGATCCCGTTGACCTAGCCCGAGCTTTCGACTTCCTGTCCCAAACCGCCCGACGGAAATGGGGCGAGATCATTACTCAGTCGGGCGGACACCACCACCTCATCGAAACCGCCGACATCGTCGGACCAGCGCGCGATGACTTGCTGGCGGCGATTCCAGGTGGCGCCGATGAGGTGATGTCGCTGAGGCTCACCGGCAGAAAGCGGATCTTCGGATACATGGAGGTGGACGTGATGCACGTTCTCTGGTGGGATCCAGAGCATGAGATCTGCCCCAGTGAGCGGTGAGGACATCTTGCGACCCTGCGGCTGCCGACTGGCTAATTTGGCCGCAAGCTGAGTATCTGCAGCGAGCAATTCGCTTAGGTGTTTCGACTGCCGATACGCCGGCTCTTCGAAGGTGGACCAGCAGACTCGGCTTTCCGACTTGGCACTTCAGTCTGCTTGGGCCGCGCGCCCGGGCAGCGAACAGCTGCCGGTCAGCATCCAACCAAGGAGGTCTGCGCCAACGTCGCGGCGTGGTTTCCGTTGAAGTGCGCCACAATGCACGCAACTCGCGAAATCGAAAGCCGCCCCGCTGATGTCCACCACCGCCCGACCGATTGAGATTGACTTCGACCGTCTGCTCGACACCTTTGTCGCCCTCCTGTCCGTGGACAGCTACTACGGCGACGAGGAGCGTGTCGTGGCCGTGATCAAGCCGCGGATGGAGGGTCTGGGCGTCGGCTGGCGCTCGGATCCCCACGGGAACTTGATCGGCGAGTGGCCGGCGCGCGGCAAGGACGGCGATCCGATCATTCTCAACGCGCACATGGACACGGTGCGGCCAACGCCGGACATGACGCCGGTGGTCAAGGACGACGGCGTGTATTCGGACGGCTCATCAGTTTTGGGCGCGGACGACAAGGCCGGCGTGGCCGCCGTCCTGGAAGCGGTGCGCGCCTACCACGAGTCGGGTCTTCCGCACGGACCGGTGGAACTGCTGTTCACCACCGGCGAAGACGTCGGCCACATCGGCTCCAAGGCGTTCGACGCCAATGACGTCGTCGGCCGCCGCTGCTTTGTACTCGATGGCGGCGGACCGGTCGGCAACGTGATCATGCGAGCGCCGGGTCAGCGACGCTTCAACTTCACCTTCCAGGGCAAGGCGGCCCACGCGGGGCTGGAGCCGGAACTTGGGATCAGCGCCATCGGCATGGCGGCGCGCGCGATCGACCGCATGCCGCTGGGCCGGGTGGACGAGATCACCACCGCCAACGTGGGAATCGTGTCCGGCGGCGAGGCCTACAACATCGTCGCGCCGGAGGCCAAGGTGACGGTCGAGACCCGCAGCCTCTCCGAGGAACGGCTGGAACTGCAGGTGGCGGACATCGAGGGCGCGGCGCGCCAGGCGGCCGACGGCTTCGGCGGTTCGGTGGACATCGAGACGCACACGTTCTACACCGCCTACGAGTTGGACGACGAAGACCCCGCGGTGGAATTGGCCGACGCCGCCATCACCGCCGCCGGCCTGGAGCCCCGCCATGTCAGCACCGGCGGCGGCAGCGACGCCCACGAGTTCAACGAGAAGGGCATCACCTCGGTCTGCCTGGGCATGGGCTATATCGACGTGCACTCGGTGCGCGAGTTCATGCCCCACGACCAGTTGCGGGCGATCGCCCAGGTCACAACGCAGCTGATCCGTCTGGGCTGACGCCAGACAGGCCGGGCGAAGCGAATGCGCGCTAGGCCGAGTCGCTGGTCCTGTTGTCCAGCAGCGCGTACTCGTAGCTGTCCTTGAGCGCCAGCCAGGAGGCTTCGATGATGTTGGCCGAGCTGCCCACCGTGCCCCATTCGCGCGAGCCGTCCGTGGACTGGATCAGCACGCGCACGCTGGCATCGGTCGCCGAGGCCGAGTCGAGGATGCGGACCTTGTAGTCGACCAGGTGCATCTCGCGCAGCGCCGGGAAGAATCGCTCCAGCGCCTTGCGCGCCGCGTGGTCCAGCGCGCTGACCGGTCCGTTGCCTTCGGCCGCGGTGTGAAAAATCTCCTCGCCGACGCGGATCTTGACCATGGCTTCCGACAGCATCTCGCGGCCGCCGCGCGTCTCGGCCAGCACCAGAAAGTCCACAAACTCGAACGGTGAGGAGTAGCCGCCCCGCAAACGGCGCAGCAGCAGTTCGAACGACGCCTCCGCGCCCTCAAACTGGTAGCCGCGCTCCTCGAGGTCCTTGACCGCGGCCAGCGCTTGGCTGACGTCGGACTCATCGGTACTCAGGCCCAGTCCGCGCGCGCGTTCGGCGATGTTGCTGCGGCCGGCCAGTTCCGAAATCAGGATGCGCCGCTCGTTGCCCACGGTGGACGGATCGACGTGCTGATAGGCCTGCGCGTGCTTGCGCATGCCACTCCCGTG
>JAKZUJ010000071.1:0-5271 GCA_047516685.1 Chloroflexota bacterium
GGGGTTGGCATAGAAATAGCCGGCGCCGCCCGGCGAGACGCCAACCAGCGCGCCGTTGTACAGCGCGGTCTCCAGCCAGTGCGCGTATCGAGCTTCGCCGGTGGCGGCCAGCAGCCGGGCGTTCCAGAAGATCCCGCCCACTGCCGCACAGGTCTCGGCGTATGCCCGGTCGTTGGGCAATTCGTAGTCGGCCCCAAACGCCTCGCCCTGGTACCGCGACCCCAGCCCGCCGGTCACATAGGCCCGGCGCTCGTAGGCGCTTTCCCACATCCTGATCGAGGCCGCCAGCAGGTCCGTCTCGCCCGAGTCCATGGCCGCGTCCGCCATGGCCGCCGCCAGGTAGGTCAGGCGCACGGCATGGCCGTCGGCGTCGTGCTGGTGGCGAACCGGCGCGTGATCCTGCTGATAGTGCAGCCCGCTCAGATTCGGCGGATCCGCGCCGCGCTGGTCCAGGAAGAACACGGCCTGCCGCAGGTATGTCGGATTGCCCGTCTCGCGCGCCAGTTCCACCAGGGCCAGTTCGATCCCCGGATGACCGTCCGGCTCCCGTCGACCCTCCGAGCTGAACGTCCCACAGATGTGATCGGCGGCGCGCACAGCCACCTCGAACAACTCATCCGATCCGGTTGAGCGTCGGTGTGCCACCCCCGCCTGGATCAGGTGCCCCATGCAGTACAGCTCGTGCTCGTCCGTCAGATTTCGGTACCGCCAGGATGTTCGGGGACCGCTGAAGTAGGTGTTGATGTAGCCGTCAGGACGCTGCGCGGCGGCGATCCGCTCGATCACGCCGTTGACGCGAGTTTGCAGGTCGGATGAGGGCTCGCGCGCCAGCGCGTAGCTGGCCGCTTCCAGCCATTTGTAAACGTCGGAATCGTTGTAGTAGCGCCCCTCGAACTCACCTTCCACGAGGCCCGCGGCCCGCTCGAAGTTGCGCAGACGCCCCGTCGCCTCGCACTGCGCGAACTGCCGGTCCAGCCCGTGCAACCGCATGGCCTGCATTCGCTCCGCCCAGAACCCATCCGCCACCTCCACCCGGCCCGGCGGCGCCGGACGCACCATGGCATGCGGCGAATCCGACAGGTCCAGCACGGCGGCGGCGTTCATTGGGCCGGCACGCGCGTCGCGGACTGCTGAGTCCTAGCCATTCGCCGGCACGGACCGCACACAGCGGAACCCCAGGTTGCCCGCGCTGCTATCCGACGTATTGGAACTGCGGGCCGCAACCCGATAGCGGTTGCAGTACGACCGGTGGCAGAGATACGACCCACCGCGCAGGACACGCCGCTGACCGTGGGCCGGCCCTTGGGGATTGCGCGGATCGGCCCGCAGGTGGTGCGTCGGGCTGAACCAGTCGGCGCACCATTCCCACACGTTGCCGGACGTGTTGTAGAGCCCGAACCCATTCGGCTTGTAGACATCGACCGGCGCGGTTCCCAGCCAGCCGTCGACGGACGTATTGACCTCGGGAAATGTCCCCTGCCAGATGTTGCACCGGTGCTCGCCCTTGGGCGTCAGCTTGTCGCCCCAGGGATACCGGCGCTGGTCCAGACCGCCGCGCGCGGCACATTCCCACTCGGCCTCGGTCGGCAACCGCGTCCCCGCCCAGTCGCAGTACGCCAGCGCGTCGCTCCACGAGACATGAATGACTGGATGGTTGCCTCGGTCGTCGACATCCGAGCCGGGACCCTCCGGCGCTGCCCAGAACGCACCGCCCACCGGCACCCACCACGGCGTGGTGTCCGGCCGCTGTGGCGTCCGCTGCTTGATGTCCTCGGATGCCAGCAGGTGGAACACGAAGCTCCAGCCGTAGGCTTCCGCCTCGGTCCTGTAGCCGCTGGCCGCGATGAATTCGGCGAACTGCGCGTTGGTCACGGCCGCAACGTCGATCCGAAATGTATCCACCTGCACGGCGCGCACCGGACCCTCGCCATCGGCCGGAAACCCGCTTTTATCCTCCGTGCCCATCCGGAACTCCCCGCCCCGGATACGCGCCATGCCAGGCCGGTGGCGCGGGGACTGGCCACTCGCGCTACTGCTGGCCGCGCGCGACCGAACCCCAGCGCCGTCCGCATCACGCTGAGCCGGTGGCGAACAGCAGGCGTCGTCAGGCATGAGCTGCGTCAACTGGGCCGACCAGCAATCTTAGCCCGCGGTCCCGGCTCGACGCGTTCGACGGACTACTCGTCCGCCGTTGCTGGTTCCGCGCGAGCGCTGACCAGCAACGCAATCGGGTCGCTGCCGCCCCCGGCGTTGATGCCCAGGCGCATGAACCCAGCATCCAACTGCAGGTCCGCGAACGCCAGCCGACACTCGATCTCGGCCACCGCATCGTCCCGATTCGCCAAGTCGTCGAGCTGCGCTTCGGCGTCCACCGGCCCGGACTCGATCAGCACGCCCCCGGCGGTGGGATCGACGTCACGACCTACTGGACCGCGCTGCAACGCCAGCGCCATCGTGGTAGCCACGTCGCCGCCGGCGCGGTCGGCGATCGCCGCCAGCGCAAAGGTCGTGCGGTCGGCGTCCAGCGCGTCGGCCAGCGCAAGCACGGCCTTGGCCGGCGGCGCGCGCCGCTCGCCCTTCTCCACGTGACTCAGGAAGGAATGCGAGATTCCGCTGGCCTGGGCCAGCCGCCGGTACGACAACCCGGCGGCCCGGCGCGTTGCATTTAGCACGGCCGCGAAGCGCATCCCCTGCCGCGTTTCGCTCATCTTGCCTGATTGTACCCACAGGGTTGACATGACGCGACACTTTGTAGTATTCTTTCCGTGTACAGATGGCGCCGCGCCGGGGGCCGCCGATTTCAACATCGCTGGCTTATGCGGACCTTCGGCGCGGTTGCCCTGTCTCAACGAAAGGCTGACGTGCTCAAAATCCAGCGCCGCCACGGGCGCCAATTCCTCATCGCCCGCACTCCGGGCCACGACGACGCGGCGGAGTATCCGTTCACCGCAGCCGACCATCAGGCCGCCGAACGCACCGTCCAACACACGCTGCTCGAGCACGATCCCGGGCGCTTTGAACGAGCCGCGCTCGCGGCCGCGGCTGGCTCGGGAGGCCGCGCTGACGTCTCACCCGCCCATCGGCGCTATCTGAGCCAGAGCCTCGACCAGGAATCCGTCCGGCGCGGCCTGCTGCTGCGAGCCCACTGGCATTGCCCGCGCTGCGGCGCGCCCGGCTGCCAGTGGACGCCCGGCTGCCTGCGAACCGCCTGCGACCACCCCGCGCCCGAACGTCTGTCGCATTGGGACCTCTGCCGCGTCGCCTCCGCCGACGAACTGCTCACCCTGATGGTCAGCGAGGGGTACGCGCGGATCGGCGCCGCCGCCCACGCCGGCCGGCTGCGCCGCCTGCGGCTCGACTTCACCGCCTTGCTGCGGGAGTGCCGACCTGGCCTGACCCGTCGACTGACACGTTGGGCCAGGGAAGCCGACGAAGTCCACGCCGTGCGCGCCACCGAAATGCTGGACCTGGCGGCCCGACTGGGCACGCGCATCCATGCCGGACCCGAGTCCACACCGGAAACCGATCTCTCGATCGCCCTCACCAGCGCCCAGGCCCGACCGGCCGGCGCAACCGCCAAGGAGTACGCATGACCGCCACTGCCTCCGCACCAACCCAGCCCACCCATCCCGCCAGCCAGGCCGAGCCATCGCAACCGGACCCGGCCGCCGAATCCAATGACGCCGCCGACACACCAGACGTCTTTCAGGCCGCCCTGGAAGTTGAAGTCGCGCGGCGAATCGACGCCGTCGAACGCCGCTGGCAGTCGCGCAAGGACCGCGAACTACACCGCGCCCGCCGGCGCTGGGAATCCGAGGCCGGCCAGGACATCGACCCCGAGCTCCTTGCCTGGATCGCCGACGCCGACCCGCGCGAAATCGGCCAGTGGCTCAAGACAGGTCTGACCGATCAGGAACCCGCGTCGCCCGAGCCGGAAGCCGCGCGGACGTCTCAGCCGGAGGCGCCAGCCGCGTCGGACGACTCCCCAGCGCCACAACCAGTGGAGGCTGGGACCCAGTCCCCGCGTTCGGACGCTGGCGACGCGCCGGCCTCCACTCCGGTCGGGCATGAGACGGATGGACAGACAGCGGAGCAGGCATCGCCCGTACCGGACGTCGAACGCGAGGCCGAAGCCCGCGAACGCCTGGCCGAACGCCGCAGCCAGGACCCCTCGCCCGACCTCTTTCCCAGCCGCGGCGCGCCAGCCGACGCCTTCCAGCAGATCGAAGCCGGCTTCGCCCGCGGCGAGGTGGACCTGGAGACCTACGAGACCGCCCGCCGCCGGCGCGGGCTCACCTAGCCAGCGGCCGTCCTCGATTCCGGCCCCGGATTCCGATCTCGCATCGGTGTCCGGGGCCGTCGCTGTACCTGGCCAACCGGCCCGCGCCGATATACTCACCGGCCTGCACGCAAAAATCTGGCGATGCCTGTCCCACCGGTTATCGAATGGCGTGACGGCGCGGTTCGCATTCTCGATCAGCGCCGCTTGCCGGATGCCGTCGAGGTGCTGCACTGCACCACGGTGGAGCAGGTCAACGACGCCATCCGAACCCTCGCCATCCGCGGCGCCCCCGCCCTGGGCGTCGCGGCCGCCTACGCGGTGGCGCTGGCCGCCGCCCGAGCGGATGCGCCGGACCTCAAGAGCTTCCTGGAGCGGCTCGATCCCGTAATCGACCAGGTCATAGCCACCCGGCCTACCGCCGTAAACCTGGCCTGGGCGGCCGAGCGGATGCGAACAGCGGCCCGGGAGCAAGTCGCGCTCGCCAGTCGCCACACGTCGGCGCAACCTGCGGATCCTCTCGCGAGCGTGCGAGCGGGACTCCTGACAGTTGCCCACGAACTCGCGGCGGACAACGAACAGCGCCATCGGGCCCTGGCCGAAGCCGGCGCCGACCTCTTTTCACCCGGCCAGCGCGTGCTTCATCACTGCAACACCGGCCCCCTCGCCACCGCCGCCAGCTTTGGCACCGCCCTTGGCGTCTTGCAGGAAGCCAACCGGCGGCACGGCGTCCACGTCGTGGTCAGCGAGACACGCCCGCTCCTGCAGGGCGGACGCCTCACCACCTGGGAACTGGCCCAGTGGGGCGTCCCTTTCACGCTCATCACGGACAGCATGGCCGCCGACCAGATGCGCCGTGGAGGTATCGACGCCGTCATCGTTGGCGCGGACCGGATCGCCGCCAACGGCGACGTGGCCAACAAGATCGGCACCTACAGCCACGCCGTCTCGGCCGGCGCCCACGGGCTGCCCTTCTACGTCGCCGCCCCGCT
>JAKZUJ010000072.1:0-6071 GCA_047516685.1 Chloroflexota bacterium
GGACGCGACCGCCGCAGCGACGCCGCCTGAGCGACTCAACTCGACCCGCTCGCGACCGGGTCCCGCCGCAAGCTCGCTGCGGCCCTGGCCCGACCCCAAAGCCGTCCTCTTCTGGTCCCTTCTTGACTATCCACCAACCACTTGGACCGGCCACTAACCACTGACCACCAACCACTACGAGACCCTTTGTCTCTCGTGCACATCCAGTGTACAATAGGCCCGATGTCTCCGCAACCTGGATTTCGTATGCCCCGCTACTTGCCCCGCCACTCATGCTGACTCGGATTCGGTTCGTGGCCCTGCTGCCAAGTCACCAACGCCCGGCTCACCAACCCCGCCTGTCCGGATTCGCTTCGCGACTCATGGGCTTCCTGGCCAAACTCCTCGTCGTGCCCCGGACCTTCCATCGATGTCCCGACAGCGCCCCCATGCCCGGCGCCAGAACCGCGGTCCCCAGCTACCGTCTGGCTTCGCGCCGGCGCCGGGCGACCAGAGCTTCGCAGTCGCGCTATTGCCGCGCTGCCCCATTCGGCCCCCGCCGGCCTGTCAGCTCGGCGATCCGCCACGCCGACTCTGTACCCAATGACACCCCGCCGCGACCGAAGAGTTTTTTAGAAAAAACTCTTACGCGCGCAAAGCCGCCCCATGCCACCACTCCGCCACCCGCAACCGCGTCTCTGCCAAAGCGCACCTTCGCGAAACCCCTGGCCGTCCTGCTGCTCGCCTCCCTCCTCACCGCCTGCGACCCGGAATCCACCCAGGAACTTCACGTCTTTGCCGCCGCCTCTCTCCGCGAGGCCATCGTCGATATCGCCGACGCCTTCCAGCGGGCTCATCCCGATGTCCAGGTCGTCAGCAACTTCGCTGGCTCCCAGACGCTGCGGCTCCAGATCGAATCCGGCGCCCGCGCCGACCTCTTCGTCTCCGCCAATCCCGACCACCTGAACGCCCTGCACCGCGCCGGTCTCCTGCTCGCGCCCCCCACCGTTGTCGCCACCAACGAACTGGTTCTCGCCGTACCCGCCGGCAACCCCGCCAGCGTGAGCGGCATTGCCGCCCTGGCGCAGCCTGGCCGCCGCGTAGTCATGGCCGCCGAGTCCGTCCCCGCCGGCGCCTACGCCCGCCGGATGCTCGCCCGCCACGCCGCCGCCACCGACCGCCCCCAACTCATCGACGCTGTCCTCCAGCGCGTGATCTCCTTCGAGACCAACGTCCGCCAGGTCGTCGCCAAGCTGGAACTCGGCGAAGCCGACGCCGGCTTCGTCTACCGCACTGACGTCCAAGCAGCAGACAACCGTCTGCAAGTCATCGAAACCCCGCCCCAGGTCCAGGTCACCGCCCGCTACCCCGCCGGCGTCCTACGCGATGCCCCGAGCCCCGCGTTGGCCCAGCGGTTTCTCACCTACCTCCGCTCCCCCGAAGCCCAGACCATCCTCGCTCGCCACGGCTTCGCCCCCGCCGCATGACCCTCCGGTGCGATGATTCGTCCAGCTGCCTGCTCAGTCGCCACGCGCCGCCGCCGCCCACCGGTCCGTGCCGCCCAAGAGGATCCTGTCCTGACCCGACCGACCCGCTCCGCACTGCGCCCCCCGCTCTCCTGGGGCCAGATCCTTGTCTGGCTCCTGGCGGCCCTGGCCCTGGCCCTCGTGCTGGCCCCGGTGGGCGCACTGATTGCCCGTGGCGTCACCCAGGCCGACATCGGCGCGGCCCTGACCAGCCCCTTTGTACGTGCCGCCGTCCAACTCTCGCTCATCACGTCCGTCATCGCGGTCGCGGCCATCGTGGCCTTGGGCACGCCCACCGCCTACCTCCTGGCCCGGCGGCGCTTTCCCGGACGCGCCCTGGTCGACGCCGTCATCGACCTGCCAATCGTTCTGCCCCCGGTCGTTGGCGGCCTGGCCTTGCTGCTGCTGCTGGGTCGGCAGGGACCCGTTGGCGGCCCGCTGGACGGAGCGGGGATTGACGTGGCCTTCACTACCGCTGCCGTCGTACTGGCGCAGATGTTTGTCGCCGCGCCCTTCTACATCCGCGCTGCCCGGGCCGGCTTCGAAAGCGTGGACCAGCGCCTGGAGGCGGTGTCCTCCACCCTGGGCGCCCGCCCGTGGCGAACCTTCCGCCGCATCACCATCCCGCTGGCCCTCCCCTCGCTGGCTGGCGGCGCGGTCATGGCTTGGGCGCGCGCCCTCGGCGAGTTCGGCGCCACCATCATGTTCGCGGGCAACGTCGCCGGACGAACCCAAACCATGCCCCTCGCGATCCTGGAAGCCATGGAAGCCGACGCCAATGCGGCCATCGCCATAGCCGTCGTCCTGGCGGCCATTGCCCTCGCCGTCCTGATCGCCTTCCGCGGACTTGCCCGCGCCGGAGGCCGCGCCCTGTGATCCAGATCGACGTCTCCCTCACGCTCGGCGGCTTCCGGCTTGCCCCCAAGCTCCAGGTCGGCCCGGGAATCACCGTCCTCTTCGGCCAGTCGGGCGCCGGCAAGACTCTCACCCTTGAAGCTGCGGCCGGACTCCTCACACCCGACGGCGGACGCATCGCCATCCACGACCGCCGGGTCTTCGATGCGGCGACCGGCGTCAACGTCCCGCCCTACGACCGCCGCCTCGGCTACGTTGTGCAGAGCCACGCGCTCTTCCCGCATCTCACTGTCGCTCAGAACGTGGCTTACGGCGTCTTTGACCTGCCCCGCGCCGAACGCGACCGTCGGGTCGACGGCCTGCTCCGCACCCTCGGCATTCAGGACCTGGCCGATCGCCGCCCGTCCCAGATCTCCGGCGGCCAGGCGCAGCGCACCGCCCTGGCCCGCGCCCTCGTCCGTAGGCCCGAGGCGCTTCTGCTGGACGAACCGTTTGCCGCGCTCGACGAAGCTGTAGCCCTCACGCTCCGCCGCGAAATTCGCCGCCTTGTCCGCGACCTGAATCTACCCGTGCTCATGGTCACCCACGACCTCACCGAGGCCAGCCACATCGGCGACCGCATCGCCGTAATGGACGAGGGCCAGGTCCTGCAGGTCGGTGACCGCTCGGACGTGCTTCAGCGTCCGTGCAGCGCCCGCGTGGCTCGCCTGCTGGGGATTTCGAACGTCCTCGAAGCCGAAGCCCAAGCCTTCGATGATGCGGTGACGGTCCACACCTCTATCGGCCCCCTGCAAACAACCCAAGCCCCTCGCGACATCCAAGGCTCAGTCCAGATCGCCCTGCGCGCCGACCAGATAATCCTGACGCGGCCTGACCGCTCTCCCGACGACCGTCCCAACACCCTGGATGTCGAGATCGTGGACGAAGCCGACTTCGGCCACTCCCGCACCTTGTACGCCCGCGTTCCCGACGCCAGCACCCCATCCGCGCCAACCTTGGAAATCCAGATCGCCCCACACCCCTACCAGGTCATGGGCGTCGCCACCCGCCGCCACTGGCGAGTCCACATCCCACCAGAAGCCGTCCACGTGATGCGGACATGAACCTTCGGCGCGCGAGCGCTCGCTTCAATCGACGATGGGCAAGCTCTCAGCCACGCGTTCTCGTCGACTGACGACGGCCTGTCACTTTGCACATGAGCCTGCGAGGAACGATCAAGCGAACGATTCCCGTATCGATATTGAACCGGTCACTGCTTGCCTTCCCGTCTCTTTACAGGCTGCCGTTTGTTCAGTTCGAAACCAACATTTGGGAGAACGGCGGCGTGGAAGATATCTACAAACTGCTCGAAGTTTCCGCTGACTGTCCTGGCAGTGTCATTGAATGTGGCGCATCACGCTGCGGTTCCTCGATCCTGATGGCCCGGCGCTTACGCAGACGTGGCATCCCCAAAACGGTCTATGCGCTCGATAGCTACATGGGATTCCCGCCTGACGAACTGGCCCGAGAACGTGCGCTTGGCCTGACTGCGATCACCGCCGACGCTCACACCTCCACAAGCCTTGACTACGTGACGGCGAAGATCAGGAGGCTTGGCTACGCCGAGTCCGTGATTCCAGTCCAGGGGCTATTCAGGAACACGCTACCGGCTATCGTCAACAAAAACCCGGTAGCCTTCGCATTTATCGACTGCGATCTTAAGCGAAGCACCAGTTATTGCATCGATACTATCTGGCCGAAGCTCGTCTCAGGCGGCGTCTTGGCGTTTGACGACTATCTCGGACCTCTTCACCCTGGCGTAAAATTAGCAGTGGATGAATGTGTCTCATCGAATGAATCCGAGATCAAATCTCACGGAATGTTGCAAAGGCTATACTTCATACGAAGGCGCTAGCTGGTGATCGCCGTCCCATCCTCATGAACTACACCGAGGAACTTGCGTTTGCCGTCGACACCGTGCGGCGAGCCGCCGTGCCGGCCCTGGCGTCCTTTCAGCGTCCGGACCTGCCGGTCTTCGATAAGCCCGACGGCAGCATCGTCACTCAAGCCGATCTGGACGTGAACGATCTCATCGTGGAAGCGATCGCCGCCTGCTTTCCGGACGACGCCATTCTCTCGGAAGAGGGACCCGACGATCCGAACCGCTTGAGCAACTCGCGCTGCTGGATCGTGGACCCGATCGACGGCACGTCGCACTTCGAGCGCGGCGACCGGGACTGGTCGATCATGCTGGCGCTCGCCGTGGACGGTGTGGCCGTCGTTGGTGCGGTCAACCGCCCGGCCATGGGCGATCTTCGGTTCGGCGCCGAGGGCGTGCCCCCAACCCTGGAGCAAGACGGCCAGACCACGGAGATGCACGCCAAGACCCTGGATGGCGCTCCCCTATCCATCCTGCACAGCCACAGCGCGTTGGCCATGGCCAACGCTGCCGATGGCAAGGACGCGACCTTCACGGTCTCGTACCACGGGCTGATGAGCATGGTGACCATGCTGTCCTCGGGGATGCATGCGTACGTGACGCCCCGCACAACCGGCTACGAGTGGGACTTGGCGCCCCACGCCGCAATCCTGGGAGCGGCCGGTGGCCTGGTCACGGACTTCCAAAGCCGCCCGCACATCTTCAACAGACCCGACCCATTGATCCGTGGCGGCGTCATTGGAGCCGTGTCACCCGAGGCACACGCTCGCGCGCTGGCTCTCATCCGGGCGGTCCGCCTCCAACCGTTCCAGGGCAGCTAAGACCGCCGCGCGGCTACACTCCCCACACTTCAAGCCCCGGAGCCGCGTTATGCGCATTGCCACCGGCAACATCGGGCACGAGTCCAGCACCTTCACTCCCATCCAGACGCCCTACGAGGCGTTTCAGGAGTCCTCCCGCGGCTTCCACCGAGGCCCCGAACTCATCGAAGCCATGCGCGATACCAACACCGGGTGCGGCGGCTTCATCGACGGCGCGGCAACCCACGGCTACCAGCTGGTTCCGCTGCTCTGGACCTTCGCCGAACCCTCCGGCCCGGTCCACGCCGAGGCCTGGACCCGCCTGAAAGCCGAGTTCCTCGAGCGCCTGGAAGCCGCCATGCCTGTCGACGGCGCGCTGCTGGACCTGCACGGCGCAATGGTCATCGAGGGCATCGACGACGGCGAAGGCGACCTCCTGCGCGGCGTGCGCTCGGTCCTGGGCCCCGACCGGCCGGTCATCGTCACGCTCGACCTGCACGCCAACATCAGCGACACGATGGCCGAACTGGCCGACATGATCATCCCCTGCGACACCTATCCCCACGTCGACTTCCGGGAACGCGGCCAGGAAGCCGCCGACCTCATGGTTCGCACATTGCGCGGAGAGATTCGTCCCAGCATGGCGGTCGAGCGCCTGCCGCTGCTCTGGGCCGGCGGCAATGTGACCGGCTTCGAGCCGTTCGACGGCATCGTCGCCCGCGCCCATCAGCTCGAAGCCCAGCCAGGCATCCTCACCGCCTCCGTCAACCCGGGGTTCGCCTGGGCCGACATTCCCGAGGCCGGCACGACCGTCGTCGTGGTGACCGACGGTGACCCGGCCCGAGCCAGGCGCGAGGCCAAGGCTTACGCGGATTGGATCTTCGCCCAGCGCCAACAGTTCCTGGTTGATCTGGTCACGTTCGACGACGCGCTGGCTGAAGCTCGGGCTGCAGGTCCTGGCCCAATCGTGATCGCCGACGGCCAGGACAATCC
>JAKZUJ010000073.1:0-6659 GCA_047516685.1 Chloroflexota bacterium
CTGTGGCATCGAGCCGGCCATCGTCGAATCGGACGCCGGCGCCATGCAGGGATCGGGCGCCCACGAGTTCCACTGCCTCACCGAAGCCGGCGAAGACACCCTGGTCGTCAGCGCCTCGGGCCGCTACGCCGCCAACAGTGAGATCGCCAAGGCCCGGAAGCCTGTCTTCGACCACGGTGAGCCGCGCCCCGTGGAAAAGGTCGCCACCCCCGGCCAGGAAACCATCGACGCCATGGCCGCCTATCTGGGCGTGGAAACCCACCAGACCCTGAAAGCCGTTTTCTACTGGACCGGCGACGCCCTGGCCTTTGTGCCCATCCGCGGCGACCTGCAGGTCAACGAAGCCAAGCTGCGGAGCCTGCTGCAAGCGCCGGACCTGCGGCTGGCCGCCGACCAGGAGCTTGAGGCCGCCGGCCTGGTCGCCGGCTACGCCTCGCCCGTCGGCCTGTCCAACCTGACCGTGGTGGTGGACGACTCTATCGAGACGGCAACCAATCTGGTCGCCGGCGCCAACCAGCCCGGCTACCACCTCACGAACGTCAACTATCCGCGCGACTTCAAGGCCGACCTGCGGGGCGATATCGCCCAGGTGCGCTCCGGCGACCGCAGCATTGAGGGCGACGAGCCGCTGCAACTGATGACCGGCATCGAGATCGGCAACACCTTCAGGCTCGGAACTTTCTACAGCGACAAGCTGAACGCCCAATACCTGGCCGCCGACGGCCGCCGGCATCCATTCGTCATGGGCTCCTACGGCATCGGCATCGGCCGGCTGGCCGCCTCGGTGGTGGAGCGCTATCACGACGCCGACGGAATCATCTGGCCCGTCAGCGTGGCGCCCTACGACGTACACATTGTGCAGTTGGGCGCCGGCGACGTGGCCGCCGACGCCGAACGCCTGGCCGAGGAACTCGAAGCTGCCGGTCTGTCCGTGGTGCTGGACGACCGCGGCGACAGCGCCGGGGTCAAGTTCAACGACGCCGACCTGATCGGCCTGCCCTTCCGACTCACCGTCAGCCGCCGCACGCTGGCCGCCGCGGCGGTGGAGTTCAAGCCCCGCGCCTCCAGCGAGCGCCAGTCCATCCCCCGCGACCAAATCGTCCGCGCCGTCCTCGACGCCCGCGCCGCCGCCCTGGCCGCCCTCACCCCCGACGCCCCCGTGACCATGCCGCCAGTCGAAGACGCCGGAGGCGCCCGCTAAGACACACCCGGCCGCAACATCTCGGGCCAGGCACGGCTGGATGTGCTGGGACACCAGGCTGCGTCGCTTGGCTTTGGGAATTCACAGGCCGCCTAGAATGGCGCTGACCCCGCCGCCAGACGCGGCGGCCGCCGGTGCCTGCGCATGCAGTGGTTCAAGGATCCGCAACGCGACTCGCGATACGACATCCGTGCCGCCCAACAGGCCCTGGTGCATGCCGGCTACCCGCCCGCCCATGCCCAGGCGAACCTCGCAGCCTATCTGCGCCGCGTCCGCACCGCGTTGACCGGTGCCGGCGACGCCGCCCTGGCCGGGATCCTGACCGTCGCGGCCATGGCTGCGAGCGTGCTGCTGATGCTGACCTTGTCGCTGGAAGTGGTCGTGCGCCGCTGGGGCCTTGGTGGGGAGGACTTTGCTTTCGACTACAGGCACGCAGACGCGCCCCTCTTGCCCAACATCATGCCGGAGGCGGCCTTCGCCCTGATGGCGTTTGGTCTTCTCGGCGCAGGTGCGACGCTAGGAATCCGCCGCCGCTGGCGGCGTGCGGGTGTCCTGCATGCCTTCCATCGCCAACCTCCCCCGCGCATCGCCCCGCCTCTCTGCCTGGGAGCAGCCGGATTGCTCCTGCTGGTGGCTGGACTAACTGTTCTGGTTGGCTTGTGGCTGATCGTCGCCGGCCTTGTCAGCGGGGTGCCCCAGATCACAGCGTTCGGAGTTTATCTGTGGAGCCCGCTGCTCGGCACGCTAGGAAGGGGGCTGGTTGTCCTGGGAATCCCGCTTGGTGCAGTGGCTTTTACCGCTTGGTTTCCTGTTCTCTATGCCTGGATCTTGCCTCGGGTGAGCACCGTGGACGCCGCCGCCTACGCTCGGCCCATGATCGAGCGCGAGGCCGCGCGTCAAGCTGCCGACGCCAGCGACTTCTACCGACGCAGCAGCTATGACCCCGGCCCGTGGGCGGATCAGGCGGACAGAGCCGAACGCGAGGTCTACAGACGCAGCTTTCACACCCGCAGCCAGCCGGCGGGCACGCCGCGTCGTGCTGGTCGCCTGCCCGGGTCCTACCGACACACCCGGCCGCTGCCGCAGCGGCTATGGCGCTACCTTCTGCTGACGGGTGGAGTCTCGATAGTCGTTTGGCTCATCGCACTGCAGCCCGTGTGGGAGTACCCAGAGGCCGTCTTGACCGGCTGGCGAAATGTCTACGGCATCCCAAGCTTTCGGTGGCCAGAGCTGTGGGTAGTCGTGATTGGCGCTCCCGCGGGTCTGGCACTGGGACTGGGCCTGACCTGGCTCTACGCTCGCTACATGGAGGGCTGGTAGCCCACCGGCGATCCTCCCCCTGGCGGGCAACGCGACAGGCTATGTCGCGCTCCGCCTAAAATGATTCCGGCCCCACCGCCAGTCGGAGGGTCCGCGGTGCCTGGGCATGCAGTTGATTCGAGATCCGCAACGCGACTCGCGCGACGATGTTCGCGCGGCCCAACAGGCCCTGGTGTACGCCGGCTTTCCGCATTCCGACGCGGTGACCGAGGTCACCACCCATCTCCATCGCGTCCGCGCCGCCATGGCCGCCCCGGGCCATGCCCTCGTCGCCGGATTTCTTTCCGGCGCGGCCATGGCCATCAGCGTCCTGTTGGTGCTGACCCTGGCATTGGGTGGACTCGGGCTGGTGTTGGGCGCCGTCGGCGATCCCGGGACTCCCGGCAACATCGGCCCGGCCGCATCCGACGCGGCGCCAGCGGAGGCTGGCCCTGGTTCGCCGCTCGGCATCCTGCCGGCGGTCGTGGTGGCGGCGCCCGCGCTGGGACTGGCTGGAGCGGGCATGGCGCGTGTCACGCGTAATCGCTGGCGGCGCGCCGGCGTCCTGCGGACCTTTGTCAATCTGCGCCCGGGCCGCCGCTATCTGCTGGAAGCCGCCGCGGTCTGGCTGGCCGTGGCCGGGCTGATCGTGCTGATCGTCTGGGCGTTGGCCGGTCCCCGACTGGGCGCCAACGTGGCGCAGGCGCTCGCGTTTTTTGGGATACCCGTGGGCGCGACCGCCCTTTCCCTCGGCTTCTCCAACCTGTATACGTGGATCTTGCCGCGAATAAGCCCCGTGAATGCCGCTGCGGCGGCGCGTCCCATCATCGAGCGTGACGCGGCGCGGCAGGTCGTGTCGGACCGGGACTTCTACGGGCGCAGCGCCTATGACCGCACGGCCTACGATCGCAGCCGCTGGGCCGACGAGGTGCTCGCCTCCAAGCCGCAGGGGTACGTTGCCGAGGCACAGGGTCCCCAAGATACGGCCCACGACATCGCCCAGCGGTCGGGGGCCTATTCATACGGCCAGACACCGTGGCGTCGTATCGCGCACTACGGCCTGATCACGGGCGGGGCCACGATTGCCGTGACCTTCCTCATCTATCGGATGGCCTGGCTCATGTCGCCGCAGGAGCCCGGCCCTGGGTTGGGATTCCTCGCCCTGTTGGTCGGCCTAATCCTCGGCATCGCCCTCACCTGGGTCTACGCTCGCTACTTCGAGGGCCTATGAACGCCTATCTCGCACCGACAACAGGGTCATCGTGACCCCCAGGCGCCGAACGGACGGTGGTCGCGCGCGTCGCCCCTTTTCCGACCCGCTGGAACCCTTCAATCAGCGATCACGCCAACCATCGCGCAGCCAGCGGGGCCTCGAAGATTCGACACGCCGTGAGCAGGCGACGCGTCACGTCAGTCGCCTATCCGCTCGGCACGATGCGCCGCGAGTCTGGCGGTTGGCGATCTACAGCGCGATTACCGTCGGGATCACGCTCATCGGCTGGCGCCTGATGCATTCGTTGGTCTGGTTCAGTTCGCTCCGGCGCCTAAGCCGCGGAGCCATCGTCGGCCGCACCAACGCCGAAGTCGCCGCCTCAGGATTCGAGATTCAACCGGAGCCGGGGGCATGGGTGGACCCGGTTGGCCTGGCCGTGGGTCTCGCGCTGGGCCTCGTCATCACCTGGGTCTACGCCCGCTATTTCCAACACCTGTGAGCACCCACGCGCACCCTGATGCATGTCACTGCGACAGCGGACAACCCAGACGCTGCTACGGTTCTCATCCCGCATTTCGAAAGAGCTAACCCTTGCAACTGGACTTCGCCTTCATCTGCGACTACGCCGACAGCACGTCCAAGGTCGTGGCCATCGGCATCGGGTTTGATCAGATCCACGCGCCGAGTCTTCCCGCTCGCCATCCGCGCCTCTGCGTCGTCGCCCGGTTCCGAGCCCACAAGACCGAGGTCGGCCGCAAACAGGCGAGGGTCGTCATCATGGACGCCGATGGAGCCGAAACGGCGGCAGTCCAGGGGAACCTTGAGTTCACGGAACCGATCGACCGCCTCGAAACCACCGCAACCCTGGTCGTCAACTTCGACAACCTTAACTTCGACCACTATGGGCCCTATTCCGCGCACGTCCTGCTTGACGGCAACGAGATGCACCGGATGGGATTCGAGGTTTCCGAGCCTCCCGCAAAGGGCTAGCAATACAAGGCGCACAAGCCGCCGAGTGCTGTTCTCGTCGCCTCGAAAGCTGTGCTCCAAAGCGACTCGCCGACCGAAATGGCGTGAACCGCGCGCTGCCGTGCACGCTGTTCACTTGATTAGCTTCAGGCACTGGGTTACACACGTTCACTGAACAGACACGGCACACTGGGCCGAACGCTAGGCAGCTAAAGCCAGCGGCGGCCCGTCGGGCGGCGGTGGGGTGATGCGCTGGTTCTCCAACCCGCAACGCGATTCGCGCGACGACATTCGCGCTGCCCAGCAGGCGCTGGTGTACGCCGGCCACTCGCGCTCCGAGGCCGTGGCCGAGTACGGGACGTATCTGTACCGCCTGCGGGCGACGTTGGCCGCACCCCGCGACATCCTCTGGGCGGGCTTCCTGGTCGGCGCCGCCATGGCCGTGGCGCTGACCCTTGCGCTGGGCGTGGCCGGGTTTGTGATGGGCGTGGTCGCCGGTCCCGGGATCCTTATCCGACCTTTCGGACGCGGCTACGACGTGATCGGCACGGCGGCCGGTTCCGGAACCCCGGCCGGGTCCACCGCCGCACTGGCCGACGCCACCTTCAGGTCGCTCCTCGACCTCCTGCCGGCGGCGCTGACGGCCATGGCGATCCTGGGTCTGGCGGGTGCCGGGACAGCGCTGGTCACTCGCAACCGCTGGCGGCGCGCGGGCGCGCTGGACACGTTCACTGACCTGCGTCCGCGCCGTCGATATCTGCTGGAAGCCGCCGCCGTCTGGCTGGGGGTCGCCGCACTCATCGTGGTAATTATCCGGGCACAGGCCGGCCCCCAGATGGTCGGCGGCGCAGTAGTAATGCTGGCTTCGTTCGGAATACCAGTGCTGGCCTCAGTGTTCACCGCCGCGTTTCCCAGCCTCTACAACTGGCTCCTGCTGCGCGTCAGCTCGCTGGATGCCGCCGCTCACGCGCGGCCCATCATCGAGCTTGAGGCGGCGCTGCGGGTCAAAGCCGACCGCGATCTCTACGGACGCAGCGTCCACCGTCACAGCATCGACACCCGAAACCGGTGGGCGGACGAAGTCCTGGCTCGATCTGACGCCGCCCGACGCCGACGATAAACCGAACGCCTTCCCCTGAAAACCGAGTCGTACCAGCACGGCGCCCCGTGGTCTTGGCGGGTGCGCCGTTTCGCGCTCCTTACAGGAGACCTTTGCACAACGCCCTTCGTCCGCGAAGGTGCGGCCGCTCTTGCTCCCTCTCCCTGTGGGAGAGGGTTGGGGTGAGGGGTCTTCCGGGCAACAGTCCCTCGGGTTACGCAAAGGTCTCTCTCCTGGGAGACCTTTGCACAACGCCCCGCGTCCTCGACGGTGCGGCCCGCTCTTGCTCCCTCTCCCTGTGGGAGAGGGTTGGGGTGAGGGTCTTCCGGGCAACCCACACGGGGTTACGCAAAGGTCTCTACAGGCGGCACGCCAATCAGCGGCTGGATTCTCACCCGCCCGGCTGTCGGCGTCGCGTTCAATCGCACTGGCCCGATCGGGCGGGCAGCTCCACCGAACCTGGCGCCACGGGCTGGATGCGCGGGATTGGACTTCGCAGGCTTAGCATTGGGCTGGATACTTGGCGTCGGCCTAACCTGGCTATACACCCACTACCTGGAGGGCCCGTGAGCACCAAGCCCTCGCCCCTGAACCGCCGCCGAGCCCTCGCGGCCGGCGCGGCCTCCCTGGGCGCTCTCGCCCTGGCCGCCTGCGGCGAGTCGCCAACCGAACGCGCCGCCGGTTCGCTGCCGGAAGGCCTCCAGGCGGAGTTGGCGCGCAACCTGGAACGCGCCCAGGCCGAAGCTCGTTCGATCACCGCAACCGCGCCCAAGCCCGCGGCCAGTCTGCCCACACCGGGCGCCGGGCATCCGGTCACCGTGGCCATGTACCCCTCCAACCGGGTCGGCGGCAGTCTCTTCGGCCAGTTCGTCAACGGC
>JAKZUJ010000074.1:0-4174 GCA_047516685.1 Chloroflexota bacterium
GACCAAACCTGGTCCGGCCTCCGCTTCACCCGCCGCAAACCCCGCTAGCCCCTCGGTCACAACTCCACAGACAACTGCCTTCTGCCTAGGGCGGCAACCGTCAAGCGATCGCGTGGCTCTTTTGACCCAATCCGTTCAGAGAAGGCGCCCGCTGGGGGTTGTCGCACCACCCATGCAACCAAGCACGACCCAGGCCTCTGTCCCCCCGGCCACAGACTAGGTCCGCGTGCCGTGCGGCGATGCTATGGAAGGAGGAACCCAGACGTCCCGCGGCTCGGGAGTTGCTTAGAAGAAACTCCTCGATCTGCCACCTCGCCTGTTTCCAGCGCTCTGGCACGGCCAGCGGCAACTCACCACCGGCCACTGGTCGCTGACGCCTGAGCCCTACTCCCAGCGCACCGTGCTATCTGCCGGCTCGTGAGCGCGGCGCAGCGCGTTGAACGCCTTCCAGCTGCGCACCACCGCCTCGGGCCGCGAGCGGCTGCGAACCAGGAAGTCCGACTCCGGCGGATAGCAGGTCAGCGACGCGTCGGGCGGCGGGCCGTCGTCACCGAGGGCCCCGTTTCCATTCGCGTCCCCGTTGCGGGCGTGCGCCAGCGGTGGGTAGTTCGTCGGCAGGTCGGCGCTCTGGTAGCGGATGTCAATGCTCCAGCGGACCACAGTGCTGAGATTCGGCGTCGAGCGATGCGGCGTGCGGTTAGTCAGCAGCACCACACCGCCCCGATCCACCGGCGTGGCTACCACCCGCTCGCCCGGCAGGTCATTCTCAAGGATTTCCAGGTAGGCGCGCCGGCCTTCCTCTCCCGCTTCCAACTGCGTGTGCCGCACAACCCCGCGCATGTGCACGCCCGGCATCACTTCCAGGCACCCGCGCTCCACCGTCGCGTCCACAAACGGCACCCAAACCGTCAGGATAAGTTCGTTGTCGCAGACCGGCTCGAAATAGCCCGAGTCCTGGTGCCAGGGCACGACCCCGTGCCAGTGGCCGGGCATCTTTGGGCGCAGCCGGTACACCGCCGATCCGATGATTTCAGGACCCACAACCGATTCGGCCAGGTCCAGCAACTCGTCGTTCGCCACCAGCGCGAAGATCCCGTGGCCCTGCAGCTGTCCGTAGATCACCGACCAGTACAGGTCCTCGTACTCCTGATGAATCTTCCACAGCCGCGTCTCAAAGGGTTCGTCGGCGTAGGTGTGGCTCAGGTTTCCGTCCGCCACGGCCGCCTCGGCGTGCCTGTCGATGGTCGCCGTGATCTCGTCGATCGCCGGCTGCAGACCCGCTGGATCCAGCGCGTTCGGCGCCACCAGGTACCCCTCGCGCTCGAAAAACGCCAACTGCTCGCTATTTAGCCGCATACTCAGCCCCGGCCTGCCTGCACCCTGACGCCCGGATTCTCGCCCCTTCGCGCTCCCCTGTCACGCCGCGAGGCGCTACAGCGGACCGCTCACCGGCCTCCGAAACATCGCGGCGGCAACCCGCGGCGGCCACCACGATATGTCGATCAACCACCGCACAAGAGCCGGCGTTGCGGGATGTCCTTGCTGGGCCCGCCGCTCCAATTCACCCGGCCAGACGTCCGTGTAGAGCGCATAGGTCGCCGCCACCAGCGGCGGCCGGATGAAGTTGATCGCAATCCACACCTGCGCCGCCAGCGTCGCGGTGAGGACATCCAGCGCCGGCCCGCTCAGCGTCAGGTAGAACCCCATGAACAGCACCGCCAGCGGCGCCGCAATCGGAGCCGAAGCAATCACGAGCGTGGCAAGCACCGGCCCAAAGACCCGCCTGGTTACTCGCCACGACTCCAGAGCCGCCAGCGATCCCGGCACGTTCCCGTGAACGGCGATAAACGGCGCCAGCAACGTCCGCGAGTGCACGTAGATCCCGGTTCCACCAATCACCACGATCCATACCATCGAAACCAGACCGCCCAGAAACGATTCGGCAAAGGTCAACCGCTGGTAACTGATGAGCCCCAGCGTCAGGATTCCGACTGGCACCCAGAAAATCACCGTGGTGTGCAGATTGGTCCAGATGTACCGCGGCAGCCAGCGCGTCCCGTCCTGTAGGTGGCGCCACAATCCCGGCCGCCGTCCCTCGTGAGCCGCCGCCACGGCCTTAATGAAGAACACCGGCGCCACTGTGCCCGACAGCAGGTTGAGCACCGTCGTCCCCGCCGTTCGACCCAGACCCATCGGCAAGTCGGCAGCGGTTATCCAGATCACCCCGGCCGCCGGCAGAGAAAACATCACCATGATTGCCACGATGACGAACGGCGTGACCCGGAGCGTCTCCAGACCGCGAACTGCGTACCGCCGTCCCCGGCGGAAGCTGGAATTCAACTCTGCGCGCTGGGTCGGGACGGTTGAAGCCCTGGCTATTGGTTCTGCTCCCGACTCACGCATCATTGCCGGCAACTCTACGCCCTCCGCTCGCGTGTGAAAATGGCCGCCCCTCACCCCAGTTGCCTACTCATGCAAGAAATCGCACGCATTCAGATTGATGCCTCGCCGCAGGCCGTCTTTGACCTCATCGCCGAAAACACACGCCGCGGCGAGTGGGCGGAAGGCATGGAGACCTTCGACTACACCTCCGACTTCGATCCGAATGACGCCGTGGGAACCAGCTTCACCCAGCGTATCCGGGAGGGTGGCCGCGTCACCGAGTACCACGGCGAGATCACCGTGTACGACCCACCCAAGGCCTGGGGCGCCAAGACCGTGGGCGGTTCTTACTCGATGGTCGTCGAATACCACCTCACGGCGGCCAACGGCGGCACCAAGGTCGTCAACGTGGTCGAGGTGGACTCGTCGTCCGTGTTCGTCCGCGTCATGGGCTTCCTCTTCAGTTGGTTCACCAAATGGCTCGGCCGCAAGCAACTCCGCAAGCTCAAGGAACTCGTCGAAGCGGCCTGACCCCGCCGCCCGCCGCGCCGCTCGCTAGGCGAGCGGCGCGGTGGCAAAGACCACGTGGAACGGCACGCAGTAGATCACCACGGTCGTGTAGGCCCCTACCTCCGTCCCGGCCGGAACTTCGTAGTTCTGGTTCCCGATGTTGCCCTTCAGCGGCCCCAGATCCAGGTACTCGCCCAGGTTCTCGCTGCTTGTGATCCCCTCAGCCTTCGACAGCAGCACGCTTAGCGCCGGACCGTTGGTCACCATGAAATCCTCAAACCGCAGGATGTGATTTCCGTCCGGGCCTCGGAACATCGTCGCCGAGCCGGATCCACGGTGGAAGTCATCGGCGTCCCGGAACGTACCCATCGCCACCGCGGCCGGTCCCGTGTCCGGCATTGCCGTTGGCGCCGGTGTGGCTGTGGCAGCCGCGGTCGCGGCCGGAGTCGCGGCGGGCATTGCGGCAACCGCCACCCCCGCCAGACCGGCCGGCATGGGCTCTTCCATCACCGTGTCCGGCATCTCGGCGGCCACGTCCATCACGCGCTCCTGCACCTGCTCTCGATCCTCCGGACTGAGCGATTCAATGGTCTCGGTGCTCGGCATGGCCGCGTCGAACTCGGCCTTCAGCTGCTGCTTCTCCTCGGCCGGCATGCTCGCCATGGCCGCTGACTCGGGCATCTCGAACGGAAACGCTTCGTCCACAACGTTGCTCACGAACAGCGGCGACCCTAGCCACCAGGCCAGCGCGATCGCCACGATGGCCCCCACGCCTCCGCCAGCCAGAATGATTCGCCGTCGCATCGTCATGTCAGCGCCCTCCTGCCTTCCGGACCTGCGGCTGTGCTCATCAGCCCGTCGCCACAACCGGCAACGCTCACCTGATCAATCTACTCCGTTCGCGCTCGTGTCGTGATTTGCCCTACAAGTCGCAGGCGAAAGCGCGGGTTGTACACGTGCGGGTCGCAGACTCGACAACTCACCCGTCGGCGCCCGTACCGTCGCAACCGGGTCACCTCGTGACCGGCTGGACAGCGATAGAGCCATCCGCTGTCAACCTCCAGTTGTATCGTTGGACAAGCTCGCGGCCGCGCTCCCATGGCCCGCATGCGCGCCCGGAACCACTGGCCGTGTGGCGGCTCGTCCGGTGCGCTGATGAATTGCTCAATGTGGACCAGCTCGTGCACCAGCACCTCGTCGCGAAGCCGGAAGCGCGATCCATCCACGGGCTGATCCCCAGCCGTCCCGGCCAGCAACCGAGCAATGCGAACCACGAACCGTG
>JAKZUJ010000075.1:0-15997 GCA_047516685.1 Chloroflexota bacterium
GTTTGCCGGACTCACGAAGAGGCTGGAGACATGAGCCCTCGCGTTCGATCAGGTTGGCGTCCACTCCAGCATCTGCAGCTGCTCACGGTTGCGTTGCTGTTGGCCGTGGGGATGGCGCTGGGCGCCTGCGGCGGCGAGGACGAGCTGAAGCGCCAGGACTATGATTCGGTCATCGCGCCTGAACGCTGCGGTGGCTCTGGCGGCGGACCCTGCTAGACGGCCGGCGCGTCGCGCCGCCCCCTCATGCGAGCACCTGCAACGCCGTCCTCCACGCCTCCAGGAGTTTCGCGCCTAGCCGGCGGTCCATGCCGTTACGCCGGGCCACCAGACCGGGCGAATGATCATCATGGCGAAGGCGAAGAGGACCAGCACGGCCAGGACGGTCCAGCCAGCCAGCCAGCGCCGCCAGCCGGCGGCCCATTGACGGCCGGCACGGAAATGAACCTCGGCGGGCAGCATCACGCCTAGCCAGACCGCGGCCGCGATACCCATGGCGACGGTGCTGGTGACCAGGAACGTGGGGCTCATCCGGTAGGAGTTGGTGAGTGCCAGTCCCAGTCCGCTGGCCAGAAGGAGTGCGAGCGACGGGGCGGTTACCCAGCGGTTGAGGGCGCGGAGCACAGGTTCGGTCGGCAAGCCGTCGTTCCAGGCGCCGGCCAGGGCCATGCGGCGCCCCTGGACTACGACCACCAGGGCGGCGGTAAAGGCGCCAAGGGCCGCCATGCCGCTGAACTCATGGACGACGAGGAGGAAGTTCCAGAGCTGAAGCGTCACCGCGAAAGGGTCACGTGAAGCGCCGGACGATCAGACGCGCCAGCGCTCACGGATGTCCGTCGGCACGATGATGCCAAAGCGGATTTCAGTGTCGGTCGTTGGCTTGTAGCTGACGGTGACGGCGAGGGTGCCTTCAGGGACTTCCCAACTGCGCCAGCCGCGTTCCTCGCCGCCAGGCGCAGGACCGGCATTTGCGAGCCGAGCCGCCGGTGCGGCCTGCCGCGCGATGCCAACCTCGCCACCCGGCAGTTCCAGGATCATGGCTTCGGGCCCCAACTCAATTGACCCGCTGCCGCTGTTCGTAACCACAAAGTACGCCGAGATGAACAGATAGCCAGGCTCGGCGTTATCAAAGTTGCCAAACGAGTGAGTCGCGCCGACCTCGGTGAGGGTGATGTTGGCTCCGCCGCGGTCAACGGTTCCACCAACTTGTGCGTCGACGGGTCCGGGCGGGTCGACTGGGGCCGCGGCCGACGCGTCACCACCCGAGTCGCCGCAGGCGGCGAACACGGCAGCGAGGACGATGCCCAGCACAACGCCGCACAGGGCACGGCGACAAGTGACGAATCGTGCCATTGGATACAACCTCGGCGGTGAACGCGCGCGCCGTCTCGGACTCGCTCTCAGCTTATCGTATGCATCGGGCGAGCCGGAGTAGCCAGGGGCCTCTGCCCACGGCGGCACTGCCACTCACGCGTGGTGGGTAGGCGACAGGCAGATGGCTGCGCCGCCGGCTACGCGCGCTCGCCAGCCTGGCAGTCAGACGTGTCGCAGGTCGCCGTAGACATTCCAGCGCTCGCGGACCTCGCCCGATAGCGTGACGCCGAGGCGAATCTCGAGGTCCGGCGTTGGCCGGTAACTAAGGGTTGCGGCGCGCGTGCCCTCGGGCACTTCCCAGCTCCGCCACCCGTCCAGTTGCTTGCCCGGGAGGGGTCCGGTGCCGCGCAGACGGCTGCCGGGAGTAGGAAGCCACGGTTTACCGACGCTTCCGTCGGGTAGTTCAAGGACGAGGGCGTCCGCCCCCTGGGCCAGCTCCTGGGTTCCGGTGTTGTGAATCGAAAGTCTGGCCGTGATGAAGACCTTGCCAGCAGCGGCGAGTTCGCTGCGATCGAACGAACGCGTAGCGCCGACCTCGACGATGGTAATGCTCACGCCCTCACGTTCGACCGTCTCACCAGGTCCGGCGTCGAGTGGTCCGGGCGGAGCAGCCTGGGCCGCCGCGCGGGAGGCTTCGCCGTCGCTGGAGCCGCCGCAGGCGGTTAACGCCGTGGCGAGCACGAGGCCGAGCAGTGCACCGAACCAGCGTCGGTACAACAGACTTCTCCCGGGAACCGCGGGTGCCATGTAACGTCCGGCCGTTCAGGGTCTGGGGCAGGACATGCTAACCCGCGAGCCGGGAACATTCTCAGATTGAGCAGGCTCGAAGCACTTTCGGCCGGCGGGGCGAGGGCGCGGCCAACGCAGGGGCCGCGGCCGCGCAACTGCGCCATTTGCCATTGGTCCGCCGGGGGTGCGAAGCGGAGGCGTTTGACCGTCTTCTCGGTTGGCCGCATCATGAGCGAGATACAGGGGGCGCCGCGCATTGTCGGCTGCCCTCGGACGTTTCCGCTCGAGGAGGCGCCGGATGGTTTCGAGGTTGATTGGCCGCGTCGGTCACGCGGGGAAAGTCGCGAGCGTCGGACTGCTACTGGCGCTCGTCTTCACGCTGTCGGCGTGCGGCGACGACACGCCGAAGCGAAGCGGCGAGTTCAAGCTGAACCCGGGTGACTTCTATTGCACAGGCTACAAAGAGGGCAGTGCCGGCGACGCCAACCTGCTGCCAGGCGACCATTACTGGGAAGGCACGACGGCGCAGGACTGCGACAAGTAGGGCGCGGCCAGGCGTCGGTTGCGCCGAGGCCTGTGACTTACGGTTGGTCGGACAGCCAGGTCTGGTCGCTGATACAGGCTGATTGATCATGTCGCGTAGCTATCCGCGTGAGGTTGCCGAGGGCGTGTTTGCCCTTGGTCGCTGGTGGGGCGCGTTGGCGTACCTGGCGGTTGGTACGGAGACGCTGCTGTTCGATACCGGCGTGAGCCGACTGGCCGGAACGATCCTCAACGCCGTGCGGGCGACTGGCGTAAGGCCGACTTCCATCGACCGCATCGTGCTGACGCACTACGACTACGACCACTCGGGCAGCGCGGCGCAGTTGGCGCGGGAGTTGAACGCGCCGGTGGCGATTCACGCGGCGGACGCCGCCCTGCTGGCAAAACCCTCGGCCAGTCCGGGCTTGCGGCGACTGCTGTACCACCAGCCGGTCCCTCAGGTTCTCCGCTGGGAAGCGCCCGAGATCGCGACAACCCTGGAGGAAGGGGACACGCTGGGGGACTGGCGGGTGATGCACACGCCGGGTCACACCCCGGGCAGCATGAGCCTGGTTCGCGGCGACGTGGGGATTGTGGGCGACGCGCTGATCTTCAGCCGCGGTCGCCTGCATCCGAACGTGCGGCATTTGGCCATCGACTTCGCAGCCCAGGAAAAGTCCACGAAGCGTCTGGCCAACGCGGGGCTGCGCGTAGTACTGCCGGGGCACTACGCTCCGTGTACGAATCCCGACGCAGTGGACGCTTTTCAGCGTCGACTAGAAGTCTAAAACAGCGAGAACGCCTGGCACGGGCGCCCTGTCGGGTGCCTTGTCGGGTGCCGTAACGGTCGCGTCGCGCTTAGCTGGTGCGCCAGTCGAGGGCGACGCCCCAGAAGCGTTCGGGCTGGTTGAGCAGGCCGTCGTAAGCGACGGCGATGTCGCCGGCAGGCAGGCGGTGCGAGATGAGGTCGGCCAAGTGAAGCCGTCCGGACGACACCAGGTCGAGAATGGTTCGGGCATTGCCGGCGATGGATAGAGGATGTCCCCTGGTGGTCGGATTGATCGGCACGCGATGTTCGAGCGCGCCCTTGATGGTGACCCATTTAGAGTGCACTGGTTGCAGGAACTCGTTCAGGTCGGCCGTGACGGGCGCGCGGGGCGAGCCGAGCAGGATGATTTCGCCGTAGGGCGCGGCGGCGTGGATTGCGGTGGCGGCCACGCCGGCGTTGCCGACGGCTTCGACGACGGTCTGGGCGCCGCCGCCGGTGATGTCACGTACTTGCGAGGCGATTTCCGACATGTCCTCGCCGATGACGCGCTCGATACCAACTTGTCGGGCAAGTTCGCGGCGGGCTGGGAGCGGGTCGACGCCGATGACGCGTGCGCCGTCGAGCGCAAATAGCTGGGCGGCCAGGTTGCCAACCAGGCCGAGCCCAAATACGACGACCCAGTCGTTGACGTGAATGTCGGCAACCTGGGGAGCGGTGATGGCCACCATGCCCATGCGGGCGGCGGCGGCCAAGTCGCTGGGCACGGCGTCCGGCACCAGTACCGCAATTTTGTCTGGATCGTTGACGGGCAGGAGGTGGTGGGACGCGTGCTTTTGCTGGCTGAAGACGCGGTCACCAACCGCCAGGGTGTCGACGGCGGACCCGAGCTCTGCGACGCGGCCGCAGTTGGCGTAGCCGGGGCGGGCCGGGTAGTGATTCCAGCTCCCGGGTACGTGGACGCCGGGGTCGAGGCCGGTGAAGTTGGCGAGTTCGGTACCGGCGCTGATAAACGTGAATTCGGTCTCAACGAGGACGTCGCGCGGACCGGGCGGGCCGGGGACAGGGATTTCTTCAATCTCGACGAGGTTGGCTTCGCGAACGATGGCGGCGCGACCGGTCATGGGGTTGCGCCCAGCTCAGCGAGGGTCAGACGTTGGCCGCCCCGTGCCACGGACTCCTCGGCCGCGATACCCAGAACGGCGGCCCAGTAGGCGGCGTCCAAACCTGCCACCGGATCACGTTCGCCGCGAAAGACGGAGAGCGCGTCGGCCAGCAGGCGAACGTCGCCGCCGCCGTGCCCACCTTCGGCCATCTCAACGGACCGGTTCTCGTCGCGCTCGTCGCGGCGGCCGCTGAGCCGGTAGGCGCCGACGCCTTCGCGACCTTCGACCTTGCCCGCCTCACCCCATACGCCGATCTCGCGCGCGGTGTACGAGGCGAAGAGGCAGAGGCTGTAGGACACGCGCTTGCCGCCCTCGTATTCGATGCTGGCGCTGGCGTGGTCGACGGTGTCCTTCTCGGAGTTGAACACGCAGGTGTCGAAGATGTAGCCGCTGGTCGCCTCGGCTTCGTGGTAGAGCTGCCGATGCCAATCCTGGGTGATGTCGAAGTACTCGGGACACGTGTCCTTGGCGTCACAGGTAAGGCAACGCTCGCCGGCCCAGTCCTTGGGTGTGAAGACGGCGACGCCGCCGGTGGCGCTGACGCTGACGGGACGCGCCCCCAGCATCCAGCCGGCGATATCCAGCGCATGGCAACTCTTGTGCACCAATAGGCCGCCGGAGTTGGCCCGCAAGCGGTGCCAGCGGCGGAAGTAGCCGGCGCCGTCGCGGTTGTCGGTCATGGTGACGAGGCGAGGATCGCCGATCTCGCCGCTGACGATGGCGTGGTGCATGCGTTCGTAGAAGGGGACGTACCGCAGCACGAAGCCGGTCATAAACCCGCCGGCGCCGCCTCGGGCCGCGTCGCGGATGCGGTTGCAGTCGGCGACGGTGGTGGCAATGGGCTTTTCGCAAATGACGTGCTTGCCGGCCTCCAGGGCCGCGCAGGCGAGGTCGGCGTGGGTGGCGTCGGTCGTGGTGATGACGACCGCGTCCACCTCAGGGTTGTTGAGAACGATCGACGGGTCGGTGTCGGTGCGTTCGACCTCGAGGTGAGTCGCCCCGAACTGGAGTCGAACAGGGTCCACATCGCTGAGCGCCACGATGTCGGCCTGGTCAGCGAAGTTCTGACGCAGGCCGCGGCCGTAGGAACCAAGACCGCGGCCGCCGGTTCCGATAATTCCGAAGCGCAGGCGGTTGTCAGGCATTAGAGGAACTTGTTGAGTGGGAACTCAATGATGCCTTCGGCGCCGGCCTTCACCAAGCGCGGCATCAACTCGCGCACCTGCCGCTCCTCGACGACGATCTCGACACTGGCCCAGGGCTGGCCGTAGAGGTCTGCCACGGTGGGCGCGGTGACGCTGGGGACGAGCGAAATTACCTTGTCCAGAAGGACTTTCGGCACGTTCATTTTCAGCGCCACGCGGGACTGAGCGTCCAGGGCGGCTTTGAGCATTGTGGCGACCTGGTCGATTTTGGCCTTTTTGTCGGGGTCAGCGTAGGCGTCCCGATTGGCGATCACTTGCGGGGAGGAGGTGAGCATCGTCGCGACCTCACGCAAGCCGTGGGCGCGGATCGTCGAGCCGGTCTCGGTGGTGTCGACGATGGCATCCGCCAGGCGACCGGCCACCTTGGCCTCGGTTGCGCCCCAGGAGAACTCGACATTGGCTTTGACGCCGCGCTCGGCCAGGAAGCGGCGGGTGAAGCCAACCATTTCGGCGGCGATCGTGCCGCCCTCCAGGTCATGCACGGTCTGAACCGGGGAGTCGTCGCGGACCGCCATGACCAGACGGGTGGGCCGGGCACTGCGGCGCGAGTAGGGAAGCACCTGGATCACCTTGACGTCGGACTGGTTTTCGAGGGTCCAGTCCTTGCCGGTGATGCCGGCGTCGAAGGTCCCGCGCTCGACGTAGCGCGAGATTTCCTGGGCTCGCATGAGCGTGAGCCGCAAATCGTCGTCGTCGACTTCGGGGAAGTAGCTCCGGGCGCTGATGACGATATGCCAGCCGGCGCGCCGAAACAGTTCAATCGTCGCGTCTTGAAGGTTGCCGGCTGGAATCCCGAAGTCGAGCGGTCTCATGAGCTACTGCACCCTCCGCAAAGAGCCGCCCAGGCGGGCAGCTTGGTCAGGATATCGGTTTGAGGGGCGTGGTTCGGCGGAATATCCGCCCAGGTCAGGGTGCTGGGACGATGTCGAGCGGGACTGGCCGCGCCCGGGTGTCGGCTGAGCGCTCGAAAAGCGTCGCGAGGGCGGCGCGGCCGCGGTCGCCCATGTCGCGGGTGAGGTCGGTGACGTACATGTCAGTGAAGCGGGAGGTCACGTCTTCGTCGAGGTCGCCGCCGACGGCGCGGGCGTGGGCGAGGGCGCGGGAGGGATTGGCACGGGCGAAGTCGATGGAGGCGGCGAGGGCCGTCGCGACGGCCTGGCACCAGGCGGCGCCGAGGTCGCGACGGACGATGTTGATTCCGAGGGGCAGTGGCAAGCCGGTGTCCTCAAACCAGGCCGCGCCGAGGTCCAGGACCTTCGAGAATCCGGCGGCGGCGTAGGTGATCTGTCCTTCGTGGATGACGGCCGCGGCTTCGGCCCGGCCGTCGCTCACGGCGTCGAACGCCTGGTCGAACGGGACCTGGACCGGCTGGAAGTCCGGGAGGTACATGCGGGCGAGGCAGAAAGCGGTGGTGTGGCGGCCTGGGACGGCGACGCGGCAACCAGCCAGATCAGCCACCGGCAAGGGGCGAGGCGCAACGACGACCGGACCGTAGCCCTCGCCCATGGAGGATCCGCAGGCGGTGATTCGATAGCGGTCGGCGACGCCCGGATAGGCCGCGGCTGAGATTTGGGAGATGTCGAGCTCGGCGGCGAGGGCGCGCTCGTTGAGTGACTGGATGTCGTCATGTACGGCGGTGACGTCGGCCGGTTCAGGACCTTCGAGACTGACCAGACCCTGGGTGAGCGCATAGAACATGAAGGCATCGTCGGCGTCGGGGCTGTGGCCGACGGTCAGGCGGCGCATGGGACCAACAGGTCACCCTTCGACAAGCTCAGGGCGAGCGGAAGGGGGTGGCCGACGGAAAGGCGGCGCACGGGTCAGACGGGAAGCGGCTCGGCGTCGAAGACTTCGAGCACCTGGTAGTGCGTGTCGCGCTGGGCCGGGATGTATCCGGCTTCGCGAATCATGGTCTGCATTTCCTCGACGGAGGTGCGGACGTAGTGGCCGGCTTCCTGCATGACGTTTTCGTCGAAGAGCGTGCCGCCGAAGTCGTCGGCGCCGAAGTGGAGGGCGACCTGGCCAGTCTTCTTGCCCTCGCTGAACCACGAGGCGTCGATGTGCTCGATGTTGTCGAAGAAGAGGCGGGCTGCCGCGAGGATGCGCAGGTAGTCGTTGGCCTGGGAACGAAGACCGCCGAGTTTGCGGCCGAGCGGCGTGCCGCCGGGGGCGAAGCTCCAGGGTACAAAGGCGTAGAAGCCACCAGTCTCGTCCTGCAAGTCGCGGACGCGCTGGAAGTGCTCGACGCGACCATCCACGGTCTCGCCGTGGCCGTACATCATGGTGGCGGTGCCGCGGAGCCCGACCTGCTGGGCGGCCCGGAGGACGGCGATCCACTCGTCGGCGTTCATCTTGAGGGGGCTGATGCGGTGGCGATCCTCGTTGGTCAGGATTTCGGCGCCGCCGCCGGGCAACGTGCGCTGACCGGCGTCCCAGAGCGCTTCACAGACTTCGCGGTAACCGAGCCCGGAGACCTTGGACATCTCATAGAGCTCGGGCGCGGACCAGTAGTGGGGGGTCATGCCCGGGAAGCGTTCGCGGGTGGTGCGAACCATGTCCAGGTAGTAGTCGAGGGGTAGCTCTGGGTTCAGTCCGCCCTGCATGAGGACGGTGGTACAACCCATCGCGGCCGCCGCGCCCACCTGGGTCATCATCTGTTCCACGGTGTGGGTGTAAGCGTCGTCGGCCTTGCTGGTATGGGGCCTGTAAAAGGCGCAGAACGAGCAGTAGACATCGCAGAGGTTGGTGTAGTTGAGGTTGGTGTCCACCACGTAGGTCACGACATCGCCGGGGTGACGGCGGCGGCGGACTTCGTCGGCCAGGGCGCCGACTTCGAGCAGCGGCGCGTCGGTCAGCAGGTAGCGGGCATCGGCGGACGAAAGCCGTTCGCCGGCGTCGATCTTGCGGATCAGTTGGTCCATCACGCTACGCGCTCCACGGCATTGAGCCGGGCGTCGAGTTCGCGAAAGCGTTCCAAGCCCGCCCAGGCACGATCATCGAATCGGTAGTGGAAGGTTCTCAGGTAGGTAGCCACGGCGCTGGCGGACAAGCCCAGATCCGGACGACGGCGGTGGATGACGCCAGGGTCGGCCAAATTGCGATCGAGGTTGGAGTCCAGGTATTCCAACGCCGCGTCGCAAGCGCCCAGCGCCAGGCCGCGCCTGGCCATCCACGAGGCAAAGACGAACGGCAGGCCGGTCCAGGCGTGCCATTCGGCGGCCAGGTCCAGTTCGTAGGGAAAGACTTGCGGGTCCCGGCGCTCCAGCAGGGCGCGGTCGCCGATGAGCAGAACAGCGTTGGCAGCCTGGTCGAGCCCGCTGAAGGTTGTACGGCCAATATCGAACCGGAATTGCAGGAGTACGCGCAGCAGCCGGACGGAAGTGGCGGTCTCGTCAATCACGCCAATACATGTGCCCGCCAGCCGCTCGATGGGGACACAAGAACGCAGCAGGACGCTACGGGCGGCGCCGGCGGCGGCAATGCCAAGGCCGCCCACGGCACGGAAGAGGTCAGGGTGATCGAAGGCGGCCACGACCGGCAGGGGCGCCAGGTCCACTCCACCGCGACGCGCGACGTCGATCATGCGCCGGGGAACCTCGATGACCGCTTCGGTCCTGACATTATCGTCGGCAAAGAACGGTTCCGTGTTGAGATACGGAATCCGGCCGAGCCTAAGCGTCATACACCTTCACAACGTCGTAGGTGGCGTTGCGTTCGACTGGGACTTTATCCGCGGAGCGGATGAGGCGAACCATGCGATCCCGTTCCAGGCCGAGCGGACTCGCCGCCAGGGCCGCGTGGGCGATGCGCTCGGTGCCGATGGTGCCGTCGAGGTCGTCCGCGCCAAAGTTCAGCCCGATGGAGGCTGTCTCTTCGCCGCTCATCACCCAGTAGGCCTTGATGTGCGGGAAGTTGTCGAGCATCAGGCGCGAGGTGGCGAGGGTGCGCAGGTCGTCGATGGGCGACGCCTGACGGTCAACCAAAAGGGTAGTGCCCAACTGGTATTCGAGCGGGATAAAGCAGAGCCAGCCGCCGGACTCGTCCTGGGCCTCGCGGAGCCGCATGAGGTGCCGGACGCGCTCCTGGTGAGTCTCGATATGGCCATAGAGCAGGGTGGCGTTGGAGCGAACGCCCATTGAATGGGCCAGATGGTGAATCTCGATCCAGCGGTCAGCGCCGGCCTTGCCGCGGAAGAGTTCGCGGCGCACGCGCTCCGAGAAAACCTCGGCCCCGCCGCCGGGCATGGAATCCAGTCCAGCGTCGATCAGGCGCTCCAGCACCTCCCGATCCGCCAGCTTGAAGCGCTTGTGGAAGTAGTCGATTTCGGCAGCGGTGAAGGCCTTGATCTGAACCGCTGGACGCTCGGCCTTGATGGCGCGCAGCAGGTCCTCGTACCACTCGAACGGAATCGTGGGGTGGTGACCGCCCACCATGTGCACTTCGTGAAGCTCGGGATGGATCTGCCCGATGATCTCGTCGATCGAGTATTCGTAGGCGTGCTCGTCGCCGACCTTGGCCGCAAAGTCGCAAAACTTGCAGGACAGGACACAGATGTTGGTGGGATTGATATGCACGTTGAACGTGAAGTACACGCGGTCGCCGGACAGGCGGCGGGCGGCCGCATCGGCGATGCGGCCCAGACCTATGACATCTCGGGTAGCAAGGCAGGCGAGTCCATCCTGTTCCGACAGACGTTCGCCGCGCTGGGACTTCTCCCAGATCGGGCCGAGAGCCGCATCTTTGAAGCGGATAGCGGGACGAACGGGCGCTTCAAGCATGCAGGGCCACGCGATCCACCTCCGCGGGACTCAAGCCCACGCTCTGCATGAGCAGTTGGCGCAGGGCGGGATACGACGAGTGCAGCGACCCGGTCGACGGATCGTGCAACCAGTGAACGGCAACTTCGTTCAGCGCTCCGAACCAGGCGGTGGCGATCAAGGTCGTATCGCAGGGAGCAATAGCGCCAGTTTCGACCGCGCGAGTCAATTCGGCTTCGATCAGTTCCGCGAACTGACGGCGGACGAAAATCAAGTCGTCGCTGAATGTCCGGCCGGCGCCCGCCACTTCGATCAGGACGATGCGCGCGAGCGTATGGTGTCTGACGAAAACGTCAATCAGGCCCAGCAGCGCGGCGTCGAGGCGTTCGACCGGCGAGTCCGTCGTCTGCATCTTGCGCTCAATGGACTTCGCGAGCTGGCTGGCGAGTTCCCTCACCAGGGCCCGAAAGATGGCGGCCTTGCTGGGAAAGTGAAAATAGGCCGCGCCCTTGGAACGCCCGGCGCGGTCAACGATCTCGTCCACGGCCGCGCCGTGGTAGCCCTTTTCCCCAAAGACGTTGAGGGCGGCTTCCAACAAGGCGTGGCGGGTGGCGTCCTTGCGGCCGGTCGACGACCGTCGCGGGAGACGGAGACTCACGGGCTTCACCAAACCGACTGGTCGGTCGGTTTTACTCGAGGGCGTCGTGGCTGTCAAGCCATCCTCAGCCAGAATCCGGACGTGGCCAGCGAACGGGCCTGACGTTCCAGTCCGCGCACGGCCCGGACTTTCACGCGGCGGCAGTTGTTCAGGTGAGCCACCGGCCTTTAGCTAGACACGAACCTTGGCGAAGCTCAGGCGGAGCTGCTGGAAGTTGTCGGCCGTCAGCGCCACGGTGGCCGGCATCTCCTGATCGCGTGTCACGGGAGCCGCCCACGCACCGAACTTGGCGCCAACCATCAGCGCCCGAGTGGTGACCCACACGGTCGGGACGGGCTGGTTGGAGGCGAGCATTGCCCCCGCCAGGCGCTCGGGGCCGCCGAGACCGGCGGAAAAGATCAGCGAGACGTGGGCGCCGGAAACGGTTTCGAAGCACGCGTCCCAGAGCGTCCGCATTAAGTTTTGCTCCACCATTCGGGTGGCCGCTGCTCGGTGATCGCCCTCCGGTGCGCCCTGCCGAAGGAGCTGGGCTTCGGTCGCGGAAATCATCACGTCGCGGCTCTGGTCGAAATGGGGGCGGACGGCGTCCAGGCGGCGTTTGTACGCCTCGAACGGGTCGTGGTTCAGCACGGTGATCAGTGCGGCCGGAATGACCCGCGGGTCAATAGCCAGCAGAGCGGACATGCGATACGCCGGGCCCTGCCCGGAGTCGGGAGCCGGCTGGCTCGCCGGCGCCGGCGGAGCTTCGGCCCGGGCCGGCGGAGGCGCAGGTTCGGCCTGGGCCGGTGGAGGCGCAGCTTCGGCTGCGGGCATCGGCGCGGGGCCGAGTGGCTCGCCGCCGGGGCCGAGAAGCTGCGGAATCCCCTCGTTCGGGTCGTTGGTGGCCATTAAGTTCGGTTGGCGGTCAGAAGCCGCGGACGATCCAGCGGACCGCCAAGTACAGCGGCCAAAGCATGAACACGACGATCGGGATCAGCGACCAGGACGGAAATGGGAATCCGTCCACGACATCCAGCGCGAAGAAAAACGCGGAGATGGTGAGCCAACTGATCGCGGAGCTTCGAATACGCCCCCAGAGGCCGATGGTCATCTACGGTGAATCTTTCTTGCGATGGTGGGCACGCCGAATAGATCAATTTGCCCCAGATGTGAGATTGGCGCAACGTTTGTCGCTGCTCCGTCGCCAGCGGACCGCTCCGCCGACCAGCGTCATGCGCGGTCGAAGGCCTGGATCGAGCAGGACGAGATCGGCCACGGCGCCTCCACGGAGGCCTTCCGGAGCCAGGCCGATGGAGGCGCGCGGGGATTCGGAGGCCATGTGAAGCGCGACGGCAGGGGACACGCCCAGCCACTCCACGGCGCGCCGCACAGCGGCGTCCAGCGTCGCGGCACTGCCGGCCAGCCGGCCGCTGGTCAAGCGCACCGAGTCCGAGTTCACGCGCAAGCGCCGACCAGCCCAGGCGTAGTCGCCGGAGCGGCAGCCGGCCGGGGGCACGCCGTCGGAAACGAGGACGAGGCGACCGCTCGTGCGCGTGGCGGCCAGAACGCGCGCGGGGCCCGCGGCAACGTGCAGACCGTCCAGGATCAGTTCAGCGTCGACCTCGCCGCGATCGAGCAGCGCGCCAACCGTGCCCGGCGCGCGATGGTGGAATCCGCGCATGGCGTTGAAAGCGTGGGTGACGCGCGTGACGCCGGCGTCGAACGCCGCCAGCGCCTGCTCGTAGGCGGCGTGGGTGTGCCCGAGGCTGAGCGTGGCGCCGTCGGTGCGCAGCTCGTCCAGTTGGTCGGGCGTCAGGCGTTCGGCGGCGACCGTGACGAGGCGGATCGGCTCAGCCGCGGCGGCGCGCATTTCCCGCCACAGCGACCGGTCGAAGTCCCGAAACGCGCCGCGGGGGAACATGCCGGGTTGGTCGGGCGAAAGGAATGGTCCTTCGGCATGCACGCCAAGGACGCGAGCGCCTCTTGGATCGCCGCGCATCGCCGCCAGGGCCGCCAGCAGGTCATCCGTGGCGGTAGCCACCACGGTGGGCAGGAATCCGGTCACGCCTTGCGCCAGCAGTTCGAGCGACAGCGGCGCCACGTCACCGGGCCGCATCACGTCGAATCCGCGGCGGCCGTGGATGTGCGTATCGACGAAGCCTGGCGCGAGGACGCCCGGGCCGTCCACGACGAGCGCAGCGTCAGGGGCGGCGGTTGGCGCGGCGCTTACCGCGGCTACAACGCCGTTTGCGACCAGCACGTGCCGGTCCGGGAGCATGTGGCCACCAAAGGCCAAGTCAACGTGACGGAACAGGATTGGCGGGGCCATGCGGCGATGTTGATCGTGCCGCCGGCTTCGCGCAAGCAACGGGCGGCGATACCCGGCGCCGTCGGAGTATCCTGAGCGCTGCCCTCTGCGATGAGGCCAGTTGTTCGAGACAAGGAGCGTTACTCGAGTGCCGCTGATTCCCTTGCGCGTCCTTTTGGACCACGCGGCAGAACACGACTACGGCGTGGCCGCCTTCAACGTGAACAACATGGAGCAGGTTCAGGCCGTGATGGCGGCGGCCAGCCGCACCGATTCACCGGTGATCATCCAAGCCAGCCGCGGCGCGCGGGACTACTCGAATGAGGCCTACCTGCGGCACCTCATGCTGGCGGCCATGGAACTGAACCCGCGGATACCCGTGACCATGCACCAGGATCACGGCAACAGTCCGGCGACCTGCCTGAGCGCGATGGACCAAGGCTACACCAGCGTGATGATGGACGGCTCGCTGCTGGAAGACGGCGGCACGCCTTCCGACTACGCTTACAACGTGGCCGTCACCCGTGCGGTGGTGGACATGGCACACGCGCGCGGCGTGAGCGTGGAGGGCGAACTGGGCGTGCTGGGCAGCCTGGAAACCGGCATGGGCGACAAGGAGGACGGGCACGGGGCGGAAGGCGTGCTGGACCGCGAGCAGCTGGTGACCGATCCGGAGCAGGCGGAGGACTTTGTGGGGCGCACCGGGGTGGATGCGCTGGCAGTGGCCATCGGCACGAGTCACGGCGCTTACAAGTTCAGCCGCAAGCCCGATGCCGGAGTTCTGGTCATGGACTGCATTCGCGAAATCCACCAGCGGCTGCCCAACACGCACATCGTGATGCACGGCAGTTCCTCGGTCCCGCAGTCATTACAGGACGTGTTCAACGCCTTCGGCGGCGAAATGCGCCAGACATGGGGCGTGCCGTTGGAGGAGATCCAGGAAGGTATCCGGCACGGTGTGCGGAAGATCAACGTGGATACCGACAATCGGCTGGCGATGACGGGCGCCGTGCGCCGGATCCTCACCGAAGCACGAGGTGAGTTTGACCCGCGGAAGTACCTGGCGCCGGCACGCGAGGCGATGACCGAGGTTTGCATCGCCCGCATGGAAGCGTTCGGCATGGTCGGGCAAGCGGGCGGCGTGCCTGTGGTGTCGCTAGAGGACATGGCGCAGCGGTACGGCAAGACCCAAACGGTTGCCGCGCGAAATTAGCCGGCGATCGGTTTACCGGAGCATTTCCTCGACGGTCGGCTTGTAGCGCGCGCGGCGTACAACGGGCTTGTCTGACCCGGCACTCGTTTCGCGGCGGTTAAGCCACGGCCTGAGACCGACGAACAGCGCGCACCGAGAGGCTTGCGTCTAGACCAGCGAGGCCACCAGGTCGCCAACCGCGGCGGTGCCCATGCCCATGCGTCCGGCGCTCATGGACTTGATCTTGCCGCTCCGGAGCGCGCTGACCATGGCGCCTTCGACTCGCGCGGCGCCGGCGGACTCGCCCAGGTGGTCCAGCAGCATGTGCATGGCGTTGATGGCGGCCAACGGGTTGATGACGCCCTGTCCCTGGTACTTGGGGGCCGAGCCGCCGATGGGCTCGAACATGGAGACGCCCTCGGGGTTGATATTCCCGCCGGCGGCGATGCCCAAGCCGCCGGAGATGATGGCGCCAATGTCGGTGATGATGTCGCCGAAGAGGTTCTCCGTAACGACCACGTCAAACCACTCGGGGCTCTTGACGAACCACATCGCGGCGGCGTCCACATGGGCGTACTCGCGGGTGACATCGGGGTAGTCAGCGTCGCCAATCTCGTTGAAGGCGCGCCACCAGGTGCCGCCCACGTTGGTCAGTACATTGGTCTTGGCCACCAGGTGCAGTTGCTTGCGCTCGTTTCGGCTGCGGGTGAGCTCATACGCATAGCGAACCGCGCGGGCCGCGCCCCGCCACGTGGTGCAGTGGATCTGGGTGGACACTTCGTGCTCGGTGCCGGCGTATTGCACGCCGCCCATGCCGGTGTACATGCCCTCGGTGTTCTCGCGCACGACCACGAAATCGATTTCGTTGGGACCTTTATCCTTCAGCGGCGTCTCGACGTTGGGATAGAGCTTGACCGGTCGAAGGTTGATGTACTGATCGAGTTCGAACCGAGCCTTGAGCAGGATGCCTTTCTCGAGGATGCCGGGAGCGACGTCCGGATGGCCGATGGCGCCCAGGAAGATTCCGTCGAAGCCGCGCAGGTCCTCGAGGACCGAGTCGGGCAGCGTCTCGCCGGTTCGGAGGTAACGCTCGCCGCCGACGTCCAGTTCGGTGAGGTCGTAGGTAAAGCCTTCGGCGGCGGCGGCGGCCTCAAGGACTTTCAGCGCTTCGGCGGTGACTTCGGGTCCGGTTCCGTCGCCGGCAATAACAGCTATGCGATGCACAGGGCGCCCTGGCCGCTTGCGGCCACGTAAAGGTTGGCGCGCGAGGATACCGGAGACGGCGGTCGTTTAGAGGTCCTAGACTCCCCGCATGTCAAAAATCGTGGCCGTGCCCGACGTTTC
>JAKZUJ010000076.1:0-3053 GCA_047516685.1 Chloroflexota bacterium
GCGGAGGACGTCCACTTTTCCAGTTTCCGGGTCGACGGCCACATCCACGATGTGCGTGGCGAACGAGTTGCCGGGAAGGCTTGGTGTCGTGGTCGCGACTCCGACGGGCGCCTCGCCCTCGCGAATGATCAGCCGCGCGGCTTCTTCAAAGTCGACCGCATAGCCGTTGGCGGAAAAGCCTTCGCCGGTCACTTGCACCGTCGCCTCGGCCACGTCCCAGATATCGGCCAGGACGCCGCGCATTTTCGCTTGAAGGTCACGCCCCGCTTCAATGGCGGCCCAGCCGGTGGCAAAGGTTGTGCGGCTGCCGGCGGCGCTCCCGCCCTCGGCGATCGCGTCGGTGTCGGGAATTCGCGGGTGTACCCGGTCCGCGCCAATGCCCAGCGTCTCGGCCAGCTGCATCGCGATGGAGGTGCGGGTGCCGCCGATATCGGGCGAGGACTCCAGCAGGGTCACGGAGCCGTCCCCGTTCAGGCGAGCCGTGGCCGATGAGGTTCCGCCGCCGTTCCCCCAGAAGCCGCTGGCCACGCCGCGGCCGCAGAGCCGGCCGCTCTGTTGCGAGAGCGGCGACTGCCAGTGGCTGGAGGCCTGGGCAACCTGGAGTTGCTGGCTGTTGCCAACCTCATTGAATCGGGTCCCGTTTGGGCGTAGGTCGCCCTCGCCCGACGCATTGCGCAGACGAAACGCCAGCGGATCCATTCGCAGCGTTTCGCACAACTCGTCAATCAGGCTCTCCACGGCAAAGGCCGCCTGCGGTGCGCCAGGCGCGCGAAACGCCTGCGACTTGGGCTTGTTGACGACCACGTCGTAACCGTCCACCCGGAAGTTGCTGAGGCGGTACGGCGCGAAGCCACAGTTGGCCCCGCCGCCCACTGACGAGCCCGGAAATGCGCCGGCCTCGAAGTGCATTTCGAGCTGCGCCGCCGTGAGATCGCCGTCCGATGTTGCGCCGAGCTTGGCGCGGATGAATGCGGCCGGCGCCGGGCCGGTACCCAGCAGTGTCTCGGTGCGATCCATCGTCAGCTTGACCGGGCGACCGGCCTTGCGGGCCAGCACGATGGCGATCGGCGCCACGTAGTTGGTCAGCTTGCCGCCAAATCCGCCGCCGATTTCCGCCGGCACGACCCGAATGTTCGAGATTGGAATGCCGAGCATCTGGCTGATCTCGTTGCGAACGCCGAAATGGCCCTGGGTACTGCAATGAACCTCCAGCGTTCCGTCCGCGCGCCAGACCGCGGTGGCGTTGTGCGGTTCGATGTAGCCCTGGTGGATGGTGGAGGTACTGAACTCCCGCTCCAGCACCACGTCGGCCGCGGCGAACCCCGCCTCGATGTCTCCCTCTTCCAGCACGATGTGCTTGGCCACGTTGCCGGGCGTGTCGGCAAACTCGCCCGCCGTCTCCATGCGCAGGTTCGGGTGCAGGATCGGCGCGCCGGGGGCGATCGCCGACTTGGCGTCGAGCACGGCGTCCCGAACGTCGTACTCCACCTCGATCAGCCGCACGGCTTCGGCGGCGACGTGCGCCGACGTTGCAGCCACCGCCGCCACCGCGTGGCCGTGATAGAGCGCGGTACCTCGCGCCATGACGTTCATGACCTTGAGGCTGATGGCGTTGCCGAAGGCCCGCGGGCCTTCGGCGAGCGTCAGCGGAATATCGTCCGCGGTCATGGTGGCCAGGACGCCGGTGAGGGCCTTGGCCCGTGAGGTGTCGATGCGCGTGATGAGCGCATGGGCGTGCGGACTGCGCAGCACACGCGCGTGCAACATGCCGGGAACGCGCACGTCCACGCCGAACACCGCGTGCCCAGTCACCTTGTCAACGCCGTCATGGCGGATCGGGCTGGTGCCAACAACGCGTAGCTCAGGTGCAGTAACAGTCATACGGCCTTCATCCGGGCGCGGCTTCGATACCGATCTTCGCACGCTTCCGCGTCGCGCGGCGTCGCCCGGGCGAACGGGACCAGATACGAAGCTCGGCCCGCCCCGTGCTAGTTTCACGCGAGCAGCACACGCCCTTGAATGCACGCGCCGTGAACGCCCATCGGTCTGATCCCAAAAGCCTCCTGCGCACGCGCATGGCGGCTGCCGTGCTTGTGCTTGGCTTTGGGCTCGGCGCCTGTGGCGGCGGGGACGGCGGGCTGGTCCGTCAGGACTACAACGCGGTCATCGCGCCCGAGCGATGTGGAGGTGTCAGCGCCGCGAGCTGCGCCGGCTACCAGTTCACCCCCACCGCGGCCCCATAGGCGGAGGGCCGTCACCGTGCTGATGCGACGAACGCCGGTTTGACGGCCGCGGCGCGTCCCAACGTGCTGGTGCTCATGAGCGACCAGCACAACCCGTTGGTGAGTTCGCCCTACGGCCATCCCTTCATTCACACCCCAGCGATCCAGGCCCTGGCTGATCGCGGCGTGACCTTCGACCAGACTTACTGTCCCTCGCCCCTGTGCGTGCCGTCACGATCCGCCTTCCTGACCGGACTGCCGGTGCATGCCATCGGCGCCTGGGACAACTCCTGTCCGCTGCCGGTGACCGAACCGACCTGGGCGCACCGGCTGAATGCGGCGGGCTACGAGACCACGCTCTGCGGTCGCATGAGCATCGGCGGACCCAATCAGATGCATGGGTTCACCCGGCGCATCCACGATGAGATGCGCCCCGGCGTCATGGGATCCAGCTTTCCGGATTGGGACGCGCCGATCCGGTCGCGACCTGGAACCCGCCAGCGGCTGGAAACGGCTGGCCCGGGCGACACCTGGCAGCAGCAGTACGACGAAGGCGTTACGGACGCAGCCGTGGCCTATCTTTCGGACGCGGCGCGCCGCGACGGTCCCTGGGCCGCCCTGGTTGGCTGGTTTTTGCCGCACACTCCGCTCACGGTTCGGCCCGAGTATTTCGACCAGTACTTTCCTGCTCACGCCGACCTGCCGTCCACAGCGTCCAGGCCGCTGGACACGGTCCACCCGCAGAGCCGGCGGCTGCGGAGATTCCTGGGCGCGGAAGGCTTGTCGGATGCGCAGATTGCCAAGGCCCGCGCCGCGTACTACGGCATGGTC
>JAKZUJ010000077.1:0-7710 GCA_047516685.1 Chloroflexota bacterium
GCCGCGCCGTGGCAGAGCGGCAGGGTAACGTCACCGTCTCCCCGCGCACCCACGACCCGGAGCGCAACTACTACCAATGGTCGGGTGAATTATTCGCCCACGATGGGACTCTGGATTTAGTCACATGGGACAATCTATCACGGCGTGAACAATGGGGCATCATTTCAGACATGGGATTCGACGATGTTCCCATGCCGACACCTACCCCTACGCCGACTCAGTATCAGCCGGGCGTAGGTCGGCCCGAAGTTTACGCACCGTCAGTATCAGCGGCGCAGCACGGCAAACTATACACCTACAGCACGCTCGGCTGCCGCTGCGACGAATGCAAAGCGGCTAAGAGTACCGATGCGCGGCAGCGGCGCGAGCGATTCGCGCGCGCGCGTGTGGATGCTGAGACAGCCGAAGCCGAACGGCAAGCCGAAGCCGAACGGCAGGCCGAAGCCGAACGGCAGGCCGACCTAGCGTATAACAAAGAGGTACAACGGCAAGTAGCGAAAAGTTTCCACGTATCACAGGGGAAGTATGATGTAGATACGTTCGCTAGTCGTATGGCCGCACTCCAAACGCAATTTGAAGCTATCCAAGCCAACCAAGACGACGCGTGGCAACGTGACGACGTGGACGCGGCAATGGTCTTCCAGCAAGAAAGTCGGGAGCTTCTTGAATGGCTGGCAACGTGTCCGCCGTTAAGTACGTCTCTATAGCGCTGGCGGCGCTGGAAGCGGTATAGCTGGAACGTAGGCGCGGCGACGTAGCGGCGTGGCTTAGTGGGCACGTATCGGAGTGTCTAAAGTACGAGTCGGCATTGCCAGCAGGTAGCGCCCGTCCGAGAGCCGGTAGAGCGGACAGGGCGAAATCGGATGCGGCACCGGCCGCCCGTCCGACGCGAACCGCAGCACCTCGGCCTCCGACCACGTTTCGCCCGCGTCCTCCGATACCGACCACCACACGTACCCGGTCAACGTCCGCATCAGGCAGATCATGCGCCCGTCCGGCAGGTTTTGGATCGCCGGCTCCTGCGCGATGCTGTGCGCCGGGTCGCCCGGCTTCGGCACCCGGATCCCGTGCGGCGCGCGCGGCCAGGTGCTCACCTGCAGCTGCGCCGGATCGGCCTCCGTCAGGATGTTGTCAAACCGCAGGAACCAGCACTCCGAGTGCCGCTGAAACAGGTGCGACTCCGCGTGATATTCCGTGCCCGCCCAGCGCGTGAACCCGGCCGTCACCTCGCCTCGCGGGTTCAGGATCGGCGTCTGGTAGCAGATCCAGTTCTCCGGCGTGCCGGGATCCGTTGGACTGATCGCCGAGCGCTCCATCGGCAGGCTCAGGCGCTCGCTCCAGGTCTCCCCCTCGTCGTCCGAGTACTTGTAGGCCAGCAGCCCCGTGGTGTCCTCACGAACGTCGACCACGCCGACGTTTTTGGTGTAGAAGACGTACACGCGCCGCAGGTCCGGCGCCAGCACCGGGAATCCCCACGAGGCCAGGCGCCCGTCCTGGCCCGACGGCCCGTCCACCACTCGCGGCTCGCTCCAGGTCGCCCCGCCGTCGTCGCTGCGTGCAAGCACCACCCGCTGGTCTTGGTTGTTCTCGAAAGTCGCCTGGGTCCACACCGCCAGGAATGCGCCAGTCCACGACCGCACGACCAGGAAGTGCTGGTTCGTCCAATCGTTCGCCGCCCCGCCCCGCGGCACGTAGGCCACGTAATCCGGCGACGTCCGCAGCACGTCCTCGCCGTACGACGACAGGTCCGGGGCGCTCATCGACGACTTTTAACTCGAAGGTCCACGCAGGGTCCAGCGGACCGCCTGAGCTTGCTCCCCCTCAGCCATCCGCGCAATGAACCACGGCCACTTCCCAGGGCTCGATCTCCAGGTCGAACGCGTTGGCCTCCACCCCCAGGTCGTTCCCTGCCAGCAGATCCCGCGCACCGGCGATCCTCCCGCGCGGACGCAACCGACTCCGGGCCCTGGTCCGTTCCAGGTTGAACACGAAAACCAGCCATCCGCCCATCCGCGAACGCCTGACCATCGGAACAACCGGGTCGCCCTCCACGGCCACCAACGGCGTTACCCCTGCCTCGCGCGTCAGCCCCCGCACCAGGTCCGGCTGGCCCACGTCGCCAAACCCGGCCGACAGCGTCAACCCGTACCAGGTAAACCGCCCGTCGGCGCTTCGCACCGCCACCGTCTGACCCTCCAGCGTCGCGATCCCCTGCGTATCCCCCCGCGGTTCCAGCACCGCGTACCCGCAGGGCGAGGTAATCGTCACCGGTCCGTACGGTGTCTCCAGCACGTTGCGCCCGTGCTCGATGTCGCCTTGCGTGACCGCCGAGAAATCCGCGACGCGCACACCCAGCTGCTCGCTTAGCCCATCCGGCGGCCCGTAGCTGGATTGCCCGTCGTCCGAATACAAGCCGAAACTTCCCTCGGCCACCAGGCGCGTCGCATGGCCGTCCTTGAGCGTTCGCTGGACAGCGTCCAGCGTCGCCTCGTCCATCAGCGCCACATTCGGCAGAAACAACTGCCGGTACCCCGACCAGTCCATGCGCGGCGTGATCACGTCCGGCGTGATGCCGTCGCTCCACAGCGTCCGGTAGACCCCGCGCAGGTCGGCCAGGAAGCGATCGTCTTCGTCGTTGTAGCCAAATAGCTCCTGGGACTCCGGGTGGTAGACGATGCCCACGTCGGCCGGCGGGCACTCCAGCGGCAGGTGCTCGCTCAGGCCTTCGATCTGCTTGATCGCCCGCGCCGCCGCCTCAAAGCGCGCGTTGGGCTGGCCGTCCAGCGCCGCCAGGTTGTAGCCGGGCGACTCGAAACTCATGTACTCCGGCCGGTACTGCCAGAACATCGCCCCCGCGGATCCGCAGGCCAGCGTCATCCAGAGCAGGGTGGTCAGTTCGCGCGGGTCGGCCTGCTTCTTCCAGGTCACGCCGCCCGGCGACATGCCCGCATAGATTTCCTCGTTCCACCAGCGACCGTTCTTCCCCGCGCTGCGTGACCAGTCGAAGGCGAACGCGCGATCCGCGATCCCGTACGGGTCATCCGAGGTCAGCAGGTTGTTGGCCGGCATCGACATGCCCCAGCTATCCGCCACCGCGGCGCAGCGTTCGTCCCACGGGCGGGGATACCAGGCCCCGTGCGTCCGCGTCTCGTGCACCGGATCCAGCCGTTTGGTCTCGTCGATCATCCATTGCAGGTGGCCGGCCAGGTTCTCGTAGTGAAACTGGCGGTACAGCAGCATTTCCACCGGGCTCGCATTCGAGCGCGCCGGTTCCACGTCCTCCCAGCGTCGGAAGCGACGCAACAGGCGCCGGTTCAGTTCGTCCAGCGTGAATCGCTCGCGCAGCCAGTCCTCGTAGCGAGCCAGCGTGTGCGGGCAGTAACAGGGCAGCCCGTCGGTCTGCCGGCTGAACGCCGACGAGATGGCGATGCCGTCCCACAGACCCCAGATCAGCAGGCTGGATCGATCGCGGTAGCGCGTCACCACGTGACGCAGCAGCGCCCCGCCAAAGTGCCGCCACAGCGGGTGGTCGTAGCAGTGAATCTGGGACCCCTGCGGCATGGCGGCACTGGCCACCGGCGTCGCGGCGCGGCCCTGCTGGTTGACGACCCGAATGTCGGGGTAGTCGCGCGTCATCCACTCCGGACCAGCCCCATGCGTGGCCAGCGCCATGTCCAGCCAGACGTACAGATCGTGCTTCTCGGCCAGATCGAACAGGCGGTCGAATTCGTCCAGCTCGTACTGACCCGGCCGCGGCTCCATCCAGTTCCACATGGTGAAACTGCGCACGATCCGCATCCCCGAGGCCCGGATCCGCGCCAGGTCCTCGTCCCAGACCTGCGGCTTGGGCGTGGGCGCCCGGTAGTACTCCACCCCCACCGGGAACGAAACTCCCGGGATGCCAAAGCTCTGGTGCCCAGCCATCTACTACCCCGTTTCCGCTTGGAGTCGAACCGCGGTCTACCTCGCGGGAAGACCGGCTGGGGCGCCTGGCCGCGTGTGCGGGTTGTCAGGCGCCGCCCAACCGCTCAACGCCGCCGCTGCCGATGCTAGCCCCGCGGCGAAAGCCGCCGCAATTTCGCAGCCGTGGCGAAACCGGCGGATATAGTAGGTGCTCAGTCCTCGAACACTTCGACCCTTGAATAGATCACCGTGTCCGCGGCGTATCCCTGCGAGCGGGGGGAGGTGGATATGCGCACGAATCAGCGCCAGCCGGCGAGCGGTGGAATAGCACGGCGACGCGTCGTCCTGATGGCGATCTTCGCGAGCACGGGCATGCTGCTCGCGAGTTGCGGCGAAGAAAAAGACAAGCACAAGCCCGGCGGCGGCTACGAGTTTCCTGGCGCCAAGCAGGACGAGAAAGGGCAGTACACCCAGGGCAATCCGATCTAGGCCGGCCTTCAGCGGGCAGCCAGAGTGGGTTCGCGTCTCGGTTCGACGTGCCCACGGGCTTACCTCTTCGTCAACGCTGCTCGTCCCCGAGTCCGCAAGCGCGTAGCCGCGCACGGCTTCGGGACGCCGGACGCCCTCCCGCGCCCACAGCCGTCACTCGGCATGCCGCAATGCGTCCTCGGTCGCCTGGCCGTCGCGGGCGGACGGCCCTGACCCATGCCGTCCAGCCGCAGCCGCCCCGCTTGACAGCACCGACCTCCACGCGGTTAACTCTTCTGCTTAGATCAATTCGGTATCGAAAAGTCGCGATTCCGAACTAGGGAGGGCCGCCATGAGGCCAATGATCTCGCGTCGTCGGTTGCTGGCAGGCGCCGCAGGAGCGGCGGGAGCAGTGGCGCTGGCCGCCTGCGGTGAGACGCAGATTGTCGAAGTCGAGCGCATCGTCACCCAGGAAGTGCCCGTCGAACGGATCGTCGAGAAGATGGTCCCCGTTGAAAGGATCGTCGAGAAGATCGTCACCAGAGAGGTAGCGGTTGAGGTTGAGAAGGTCGTCACCAGGGAAGTCCAGAAGATCGTTGAAGTCGCGGCCCCGCAGCAGCAAGTCTCGTTCATCCGCTACGTGTCCAACCACACGTCCGGTCCGCGAGCCAAGGCCAACCAGTGGGCGCTGGAGCGCTTCGCGCAGATCGAGCCCAACATTCACGTCCGGTTCGAGCCGGCCGGCCGCCTCAGCGACATCCTGGGCGTCCAGTTCGCCGCCGGGACCGCCCCGGACACCACGCTCTCGTCGCAGTCGCTCTTCATTGGCTTCCAGGAAGGCGACAACTGGCTCGAAGTCACCGACCTGCTGGACAAGAACGGCCTGGTCCGCGAGGACTACTACTTCGTGCCCGACGACTATACCGACAACAAGATCGACCATTCGTTCCCGGCGCCGCAGTTCATGACTGGGCCGCAATTCGGTATGCCTTTCCAGGTTGCCATCAGCGGGTTCGTGGGCAACATCACGCTGGCGGAGGAGAGCGGCGTGGAGCTGCCGCAAAGCGAGAACAGCTGGACCTGGGCGGACTGGACCGAGATGGACAGCAAGATCACGAATCCGGACACGGATTCCTTCGGAACCTGGGCGCGCAACGACTACGAGTTCCAGTACATGCCGCAGATGTACTCCAACGGGTTGAAGAAGCCCTTCAACGACGCCCTCACGAAGTCCATGTTCGACCTGCCCGAGGCGCAGGAAGCGATGCAATACCTGGTGGACAAGATCTTCGTCGGCAACACCTCGCCGCCGGCCGAGCTGACCAAGGAACTCGGTGGCGAGTTCGGCAACCCGTTCGCCGCCGGCCGGATTGGCATCTGGCCGTCCGGCCGCGTCTACTCCACCGGGTATGCAATCCCACGCATCACGGACCGCTTCCGCTGGACCCTCATGCCGGAAGTTAACGTGCGAGCGGGTATGGAGCCCGGCCATGGCTGGAACGACCAGGCCAACATGGTCACCGCCACGGCGCGCACAAACGGCACCGAAGAGGCCTCTAGCCTCTTCGTGATGTTCATGGCCGGCGAAGAAGTCTCGGACCGGGTGGGCATCGATCGTGGCCACATGCCCTGCCACCGGACGTCGATCGCGAAGCCTGAATCACAGGCCCCACCGCCCGAGGGTATGAAGTGGCTCAAGGTCTATGGGGACCGGACCAATACGCGCCACCTGTACACGTTCAATGAGTGGCCCGCTTGGAACCAGCAGATCCGTCCGCTGACCGCCAAGGCCTTCATCGGCGAGGCAACGGTCGCCGAGGCGCTGGCGTCCGTTCAGGAGCAAGGCGACCGGCTGCTCAGAAACTACACCGGGCCCAAGCCTTTCGTCAGCTCGCCGGTCTATCCGTAGGTCTGGATCATCTATCGCGTGTCGCAACTCGTCCCCGCCCGCGCCGGCCACCCGGCGCGGGCGGGGAAGCGACCGTTGGAGGCAGCGGTTCGATGGGGGTTCCTACAGCCCGGCCGATCGGTCGGCGGTCTCTGTGCCTGGGTTCCGGCGCGGCCCTCGCCATGCTGGCCGTCGCTTGCGGCCAACCCGACACCGCCCCTTATGCATTCACCCAAACGCGCGAAGGCCATCGAGCAGCCATGACAGACGAGGAGCGCGCGCAACTCCAGGAGGTCTACAAATCCAGGATGAGCGGCGGATAGCCATCGCACCGCGTCCTGCAACCATGATTGACGTCAACGCAGCCAGAGCTATCGCGGCTCGGCCTTCCGTCACGTAGGAGCCACAGCCATGCTACGCGTTGGAATCGTGGGACTGGGTGGCATTTCCCGCGCCCACGGGGACGCCATCGAGACGCTCCCAGACGTCGAAATCGTCGCCGCCGCCGACCTCCCCGAGGCCCCCCCGAGGCGACTTCTGCGACCGCTACGAGATCCCCCGCGCCTACCCCAGCCACACCGCGCTGCTCAAAGACGACGAAGTCGAAGCCGTCGCCGCCACGCTTCTCAGCGGAACCCGGCACACCGTCCAGACCACCGGCCAGGTCATTGCCCAGAAACCTGGCTGGATCTGAGATGCGTACGGCGGCAGACGGATGGCTGGATCGCGGGGCACAATCAGGAAAGAGTCCGCGGTCGAACGCTCAACTGCGGCTGCTGCGCAGCATTAGGGGATGGGAGTGGAGGTCATGAAGGCCCCTGCGATCCGACACTCGCCCGCAGCCGGTGTGGACCCGCGCTCGGATCGAAACCTATCGCGCCGCCGCCTCGTCGTTCTGCTGGCGGCCGCGGCCCTGGCGAGTTGCGGCGGCGATGAAGAGCTCCAGCCCGGCGGCGGCTACAAGTTTCCCGGCGCCAAGAAGGACGATACCGGCAACTACCGGATGCGCAACATCTAGCAAGGTCCGTACGCCCGGCGACGGGAAGGGAGTGACCCCGATGAAGACTTCTGCGACGCAACGACGGCCCGCCGCCGGCGCGAACCGCTGGTCACACAGAAAGCGATCACGGCGATCCTTCGGGCTTCTGCTCATGATCGGAGTTGGAACACTCGCGGCCCTGGCGGGTTGCGGTGACGATGACAGATTCAAGCCCGGCGGCGGCTACACCTTCCCGGGCAAAGACCGGGACGGCAAAGGCTTCGGCGGCTCCAGCAGAGTCTAAGACCGAGCGGCAAGTCGCCGATGGCGGAACGCGTCGGACCAGCAGGCGGCGTCTCGGATTTCCTCTCCGTTGCCGGGACGCGCCGAGATCGGGCCGTCGCAATCTCGTGGCCGTGGCGAAACCGGCGGATATAGTAGGTGCTCAGTCCACGAACACTTTGACCCTTGA
>JAKZUJ010000078.1:0-9206 GCA_047516685.1 Chloroflexota bacterium
CGCCTTCGCCATCACCGCCAGCGGCCCCAGTACCCACGCCATCCCCGTCGCCCACGCCAACTCCATCACCCCCGCCGCCGGTCGTCGTGGACGTGGACGGCGTCCCGGGGCGTCTGGGGAGGGTGGTCGACGGCGACACGTTCACCGTCGACACGCCGTCGGGCGAGGTCACAATTCGAATACTGGGCATTGACGCGCCGGAGTTCGACGACGTGGGGCAGCGCGACCTTGCCGACCAGGCGCGGGAAGCTCTGCGCGCGCTGATCGGCGAGGGCCCCCTGCGACTCGTCGCCGACGAGGAGCCGGCTGATGCCGGCGGTCGCCTGCTGCGACACGTCTACCTGGCAGACCGCCTGCTGGGGGCTGAATTGGCCCGCCAGGGCTGGGCGCGCGCGCTGACGATTCTCCCGAACCTGGCACAGCGGGAAGCCATCGACCGCGCCGTGATGGAGGCCCGTGCCGCCGATCGCGGAATCTGGGCGATTGGCGCTGGCGCTGTCTCGTTGTCCGTCGACAAGGTCAAGGAAGTCGTGACGCTGACCAACTCCGGCTCGGCGCCGCTGGACATTTCCGGCTGGTGGCTCGTCAGCCTGCGCGGCAAACAGAGCTATCAGTTTCCGCCCCAGACCACCATCGCCCCGGGCCAAGTCCTTGGGGTCGTGTCAGGGACAGCCTCGGGCACGCATCGATTCCGGCAGCGCAACGTCTGGAACAACACCAGGCCAGACCCCGCCGAACTGCGGCGTACCGACGGACGCATCGTCGCCGTCTGGGACGACACCGCTTCGCTCTAGTGGCCGCCGCTGTCCTCGCGGCCGTGCCCGAGCCGGAGCTCCTGGGTCGCAACCTTGTGATAAAGCATTCGGGCGGATCGCCCCAACCAGAGAGACCCTAACCAGAGAGACCCTAACCAGATGAAGAGCCTCCCACGCGTGCGCCTCGGCGCGACCCTGCTCACGTCGCTGCTTGCCCTCGTCGCGTTCGTCACGCCCGTCGTCGCCGCCAATCCGGCCGCGGACGACATGGCGACCTCTGGCCTCGCCGCCGTGGTGCAGCGCTTCGACTTCGCCGAACCCGACGAAACCCTCGGCCACAACACTCCCGACCTGCTGGTATCGGTCGGCGATTCCGAGGTGGCCTGCGACTTCCTCACCTACTACCAGACCACCGGCGACGTTACTCGCTGGGGCTATGCGACGTCCGAAGTCATTGCCGAACGTCCCGGCAGCCTCACTCAGTACTACCAGCGGGGCATCGTGGACTGCCAGGAACGCGACGGCGTCTGGCGCTTGGAACGCCGGCTGGTCTGGGACTACCTCGGCGGCGGCTTGGGCGACGCGCCCGACCTTGGCGCCGAGCCGGACCTGCTGAGCGAGCAGCCCGGCCTGCCGCTGGGACCCTGGGGGCACCGGGTGTCCAACCTGGCCGTGGACGGCACGCCCACCGGCTTCCTGGACTTCTTCAATGCCCTCGGCGGCCTGCAGGCCTTCGGCCACCCCAAGAGCGAGGCCCGCCTGGACGACGAGCCCGGCGCCATGCTCGGCATCGAGGGCGCCGATCCCGGCGTGATCCGCCAGTACTTCCAGGCCGCGGTGTTCGAATCCCGGCCCGGTGAAGCGGAGCCGGTCCAACTGCGCTTCCTGGGCGACGCCGCCCGCAACGCGCTCTACCCGTTCGGCAGCCACCAAGCCTTCCAGAGCTTCCGGTCCGCCGCGCCATTGCGCTATGGCCAGACGTATGCCGCCGAGGGCACGTCAGTGCGAGACGCCCTGGTCGTGCTCTACCACGCCGCGGGCGGCGACAACTGGAACAACAATGAGAACTGGTTGAGCGACGAACCCCTCGGCGAGTGGCACGGCGTGACAACCGACGACGGTCGCGTGATTGACCTGGACCTCTCCGAGAATCAGTTGAGCGGCGAGATTCCGGCCCAGGTCGGCCGTCTCACCGACCTGGCAGGGCTGTCCCTCTGGGGCAATCAGTTGCAAGGGGAGATCCCGCCCACGATCGGCAGCCTCGACAATGTGACCCACCTGTCCCTCTGGGCCAATCAACTGCGCGGGGCCATTCCCGCCGAGTTGGGCGACATGGCCAGCCTGGAATGGGTGGCCCTCGGCATCAACGAGTTGACCGGCGAAATCCCGCCCGAGCTGGGCAATCTCGCCAACCTGAGCCACGTGGACTTCACCTTGAACCAGCTGAGCGGCGAGATTCCCACCGAGCTGAGCAATCTCACCAACCTGGTCTGGCTGGGCTTCTGGTCTAACCAGTTGAGCGGCGCGATCCCGCCCGAACTGGGCAACCTGACCAACCTGACCCGGCTGGACCTTGACCACAACCGCTTGAGCGGCGCGATTCCGCCCGAGCTGGGCAACCTTGTCAAGCTGCGCGTGCTGTACCTCAGGGTGAATCGCTTCAGCGGCGGGATCCCACCCGAACTGGGCAACCTCACTGACCTGACCGTGTTGGGCTTGGAGCAGAACCAGCTGACCGGCGAGATTCCGGCCGAGTTGGGGAATCTCGTCAACCTGAGCACGCTGCTCCTCGCGGGAAACCAACTGACCGGGTGCGCCCCCACTGCGTTTGAGGTGGTCCCGGACAGCGACCTGGACGAGTTGGGTCTCCCCTTCTGCGAAGCCGTGGAGGATCCGCCGGCGGGGGTATGAGTCCTCGCGGCCCTGCCGCGGTCTCGACGTGAGGGCGGGAGGCCTTGCCCGCGTGTTCCGCCAGGCGCCTCATGCAGCCGTCTGGCGCCGTCCGGAGAAGCCTCACCGGCCGGCGCTTGTGGCGGAGCCGCCTTTGATCTTGCTGCCTGCGCCAGCTCCTCTGAACGAGGGCTGCCTAGCTCCGTCCCGACGGCGCCCGAGCGCACGCCCTAGTCCTTAAGGCCGATGCCTCGCTTTGAAATTACGCCGTTCGGGCGATAGCGTGTCACGCGCCTCCGCCTACAGTGAGCTATGCCAACCCCGCGCCAGGAGCGCCCGATGACCTACCTACCCAGGCCACCCCAACCATGAACGACGTCGTGATTCAGACCAACGCGCTCACCAAGCGCTACGGGCGCGTGCTGGCCGTGGACCGGCTCTCCCTGCAGGTGCCCCGCGGCCATGTGTTCGGCCTGCTCGGGCCCAACGGCGCGGGGAAAACCACCGTAATGGGCATGCTGTTGGGGTTGGTACGACCCACGGCCGGCAGCTTCAGCGTGCTGGGCGCGGACGGCGGCGGCCGGGACACCTTGCGGCGCATTGGTGCCATCGTCGAGACGCCAGCCTTCTATCCCTACCTCTCCGGCCGCCGCAACCTGGCCTACTTCCAGGGCGTGATGGGCCGCGACGATCCCCGTGAACTGGACCGGCTGCTGGAACTCGTGGGGCTGGCCGGGCGCGCGAAGGACGCCTTCAAGACCTACTCGCTCGGAATGAAGCAGCGTCTGGGTCTCGCCTACGCCCTGCTGGGCGATCCCGAACTGCTGCTGCTGGACGAGCCCACCAACGGCATGGACCCGGCGGGCATGGCGGAGGTCCGCGACCTGATCCGCAACCTGGGGGCCGAAGGTCGCACGGTGCTGATCTCCAGCCATCTGCTGAACGAGGTCGAGCACGTATGCGACAGCGTGGCCATCATTGCCAAGGGTCGGCTGGTGGTGCAGGGCGACGTGGCCGACCTGCTGCATCCGCAGGAGCAAGTCCGGCTGCGAACCACCGACGACGCCAAGGCCCTGACCATCCTGACGGCCGCGGACGAAGTCGAGGCCGCCAAGGCCGAGGACGACGCGCTGGTGGTCACGATCGCGCACGAACGCTCGTCTGAACTGACCGCGATGCTGAGCAAGTCCGAGGTCTATGTCACCGAAATCGCGCCGCTCCAGGTCTCGCTGGAGCAGTACTTCCTGGACGTGACCAGCGAGAACGGAGAACGTCCCGAATGACCGCGCAAGTGCTCTCACTCACCCGCTTGGAGTGGTACAAGCTCCGCCACCGCCGCATGCCCTGGATTCTGCTGATCCTCAGCGTGCTGCTGGTGCAAATCACGTTCTGGGGCGCCTACGCCGTGTTTCGGGTCGGCGACGACGTGACGTTTGGCAACGGCGGCGCAGGGTTCCTCGAGGCGTTGGCCTTCCCGAATATCGCGCTCATTGGCCTTTCGGTCTCGCACGAATTCGGCATCATCCTCATCATGGTCCTGGCTGCGTCGCTGATCGGGACCGAATACGGCTGGGGCACCGTGCGCACGGTGCTGACCCGGGGCGCCGGGCGCTGGCCGTTGTTGGCCTCAAAGCTCATTCTCCTTCCGCTCTTGGGCGCCGCCGCGCTGGTCGTCGGAACCGCCTCCCTGGCCATCAGTAGCTTCATCGCCTCGCTGACGTTGGAAGGCGGCATTTGGATCGCCGAGTCCGCCGAGTGGGGTGACGTCGCCCGCATGTTGGGGAAGACGGTCTTCGGGCTGGTGCCCTACGTGGCGCTGGCGGTCTTCTTTGCGGTGCTGACTTCGTCCTCCGGCGTCGCCATCGGACTGAGCCTGGGCTACGCCGTGGCCGAGGACATTGTGGTCGTTGTCCTGACAAACTTTGACTGGTTCGAGCGCTTCTCCGGTTTCATCCTCGGCCAGGCGGTCGGTGGCTGGCTGGGAACGGCCGGGAACGTGACGTTCTCCGGCGGCGGCGAGGAGTCGTTTTCGGACTCCGCGGTCGTCGCCTTGCAGCCGGAAGCCCTGCAGGGCTTCCTGATTTCGCTGGCGTACATCGTGGTGCTGAGCGGCCTGGCCTTCTGGGTCTTTCAGCGTCGCGACATCGCCGGCGCAAAAGGCGAGTAGCCACCTGGCAGTCGCCAATGGCCAGGAGCCTACCCACCTTCGATTCCGCGAGGCGACAGTCTCGTGCCGCCACCCTCGTCGCTAGCCACCGACCACTAGCCACGAACCACTGCTCAAGGTCTTGACCGCCCGTGGGTCGGCGGCGAAACTCAAACGCGATAGCAAAGGCGTTGACGGAAACGCGTTCGGCGGGCGCCCCCCGCAGCGAGCCCGGGACGGTGGAAGCCGGGCGGTCAGGGTCCCGTTGGAACATCCTTCCCGAGCCGTCGGTCGAAGGCCCGCGAGGGCTGGTAGAACCGAACGGGGTTGCGCTCCGTGATCGGCGCAACGGCATCCGCCCTTGGGGGCGCGGCGCCGGGTGAGTGGCGCGGTCCGCGCGGCCGCGCAACGCGGGTGGTACCGCGGGTTGTTTGACCCGTCCCGTTGGGGACGGGTCTTTTTCTGTTCTGGAGTGACATGGCAACCGAGCCGCTGTTCTACGCCGATAGCTACCTGCGCGACTTCCAGGCCGTGGTCACCGCCGTTCGGCCGGATGGGGTCGTGCTGGACCGCAGCGCCTTCTATCCACGCGGCGGCGGGCAACCGAACGATACGGGCGAACTGCGCGCCCACGGGCAGGTCTGGCCGGTGACCGCCGTGCGCCGCCAGGGCGCGGACATGGTGCACCGGCTCGACGGCGAAGCGCCCCCGGTTGGGACCACCGTGACCGGTCACCTGGATTGGGACCGGCGCTACGCCTTCATGCGCCTGCACACTGCCCTGCACGCGCTTTCCGGCGTGGTCTGGACCGGCTGGCAGGCCGACGTGACCGGCAGCCACATCTACGACGACGGCGCCAAGGCCCGCATGGACTTCTCGCTGGAGGGAGTGCGCATCAACGACGTGCGCGACGACATCGAGGAGCGACTGAACGCCCAACTGGCCGCCGCCCGTCCCGTGCGCGCCTACGAATTGCCGCGCGCCGAGGCGCTGGAACTGCCCGACCTGATCCGCACCCACGTCAACCTGGTGCCCGCGCACATCCCCAACATCCGCATCGTGGAAATCGAGGGACTCGACCGCCAGGCCGATGGCGGCACGCACGTCGCCAACACCAGCGAGGTCGGCCGCGTGGCCATCGTCAACGCCGCCAACAAGGGGCGCATCAACCGCCGCCTCGAAATCGCCCTGACGGACTGATTCCATGAGCGACGACACCCCCGCCCCCAGCTCGACGCCGCCCAACTCCGCGTTCGAACCCTTGCCCAACGAACTGGACTTCCCGTCAATGGAACGGCGGATGCTGGACCTGTGGGCCGCCGAGGACACCTTCGAACGGCTGCGCGCCAAAAACGCCGACGGTCCCCGCTGGTCGTTCTTCGACGGGCCGATCACGGCCAACAACCCCATGGGCGTGCACCACGCCTGGGGCCGCACCTACAAGGACGTCTACCAGCGTTACCGGGCCATGCGCGGCTACCACCAGCGCTACCAGAACGGCTTCGACTGCCAGGGTCTTTGGCTGGAGGTTGAAGTCGAAAAAGACCTGGGCTTCAACTCCAAGCGCGACATCGAAGCCTTTGGCCTGGAAGCCTTCGCCGACGCCTGCCGCTCCCGCGTCGAAACCTATTCCGGCGTCCAGACCCGCCAGTCCATTCGGCTGGGCCAGTGGATGGACTGGGACGACTCCTACTACACCCATTCCGACACCAACATCGAACACATCTGGCACTTCCTGCAGCGCTGCAACGAGCGCGGCTGGATCGCGCCGGCCCAGCGGGCCATGCCCTGGTGCGCCCGCTGCGGCACCGCCCTCTCGCAGCACGAGCTCATCGATACCTACGAGGAGGTCGAGCATGACGCCGTCTACGTGCGGCTGCCCGTCCACGGTCACCCCGACACCTGGCTGCTGATCTGGACCACCACCCCCTGGACGCTGGCCGCCAACGTGGCGGCGGCCGTCCATCCCGACCTGACCTACGTTGAAGTCCTGGTGGACGGCGCGCGCTACGTGCTGGCCGAAGCCGCGGTTCCCGCCGTGATTGGCGAAGACGCCGAGATCGTCGCCCGTCGCCAGGGCGCGGACCTGCTGGACTGGACCTACGACGGGCCGTTCGACGATCTGCCGGCTGTCCGCGGCGTCACCCACCGCGTCATCCCCTGGACGGACGTTGGGGCGGACGAAGGCACCGGGATTGTCCACATCGCGCCGGGGGCCGGTGAGGAGGACTTCCGCCTCGGCCAGGATCTTGGGCTCGAAGTCCTGGTGCCCATCGACGAGAACGGCGACTACGTGGCCGGCTACGACTGGCTGACCGGACGCGACGCCCGCGAGGTGGCCGACGACGTGATCGCCGACCTGCGGAGCCGCGGCCTGCTGCACCGCGCCCACACCTACACCCACCGCTACCCCCACTGCTGGCGCTGTCGCGAGGAACTGGTGTTCCGCGTGGACGACGAGTGGTTCATCCGCGCCGACGAAATCCGCCAGCCCATGCTGGACGCCGCCGCCAGCGTGCGCTGGACGCCCGCCTACGCCGGCGCGCGCATGGCCGACTGGCTGCGCAACATGGGCGACTGGAACATCTCCCGCCGCCGCTACTGGGGCCTGCCGCTGCCGTTCTACCCCTGCCAGGCCTGCGGCCACCTGACCGTGATCGGGTCCAAGGCGCACCTGGCCGAGCGCGCGATTGAGGGCATGGGCCAGCTGCGCGAACTGCATCGACCCTGGATCGACCGCGTGGTCATTCGCTGCGAGGCCTGCGAGGCGCCCACCAAGCGCATCGAGGCCGTGGGTGACGCCTGGCTGGACGCCGGCATCGTGCCCTTCTCCACCCTGGGCTACCTGGAGAACAGCAAGGATTTCGAGCTCTGGTATCCGGCGGATTTCATCACCGAGATGCGCGAGCAAATTCGGCTCTGGTTCTACTCCATGCTCTTCATGAGCGTCACCATCCGGAACCGCTCCCCCTACCAGGCCGTCTTCGTCTACGAAAAGCTCAACGACGAAACCGGCCGTCCCATGCACAAGAGTTGGGGCAACGCCATCGACTTTGGCGAGGCCGCCGAGCGCATGGGCGCGGACGTGATGCGCTGGATGTACGCCTCGCAGAACCCGCTCTACAACATCAACTTCGGCTACGGCCCGGCCACCGACGTCAAGCGCCGCATGCTCACGCTCTGGAACGTCTACTCGTTCTTCGTGACCTACGCGCGGCTGGATGGATTCGATCCCACGGCCCCGCGCATTCCCGTGGCCGAGCGCCCCGACCTGGACCGCTGGGCGCTCTCACGCCTGCAGGGGCTGATCGATACCATGACCGGCGCGCTGGACGACTACATGATTTCGCGCGGCGTGCAGGCGGCCCAGGCCTTCATCGAGGACCTGTCCAACTGGTACGTGCGCCGCGGGCGGCGCCGGTACTGGAAGTCGGACGCCGACGCTGACAAGCAGGCCGCCTACCAGACTCTCTACGAACTGCTGACAACGCTGACGCGCCTGCTGGCCCCGGTCATGCCCTGCTGGACCGACGACATCTACCAGAACCTCGTCCGCCGCGCCGACCCGGACGCGCCATCCAGCGTCCACCTCACCGACTGGCCCGAGGCCGACGACGCACTGCGCGACGAAGTGCTAGAGGCGGATATGAGCATGGCACGAGATATTGTTGCTGCGGGACACCAAGCACGAAACGAAGCTGGACTGAAGTTGCGTCAGCCGCTGCGCAAGGCTGAAGTTTGGGAAACTCATACCGAAGATCGCCAGCGACTAAGTCGCTTTCGAGACCACATTATTGATGAATTGAACGTCAAGGACGTGGAGTTTACAGCTGCCGCTTCTACCGATTTCTTTCAGACGAGAGCAAAGCTAAACTTTCGTCGTGTCGGACCGAGGCTCGGACGACTATCCAAGGTTTTGGCTTCCCATATCGACAGTGTTCCTGAGCGACACTTAGATATCCTATTCCAATTTCGAATGAACCCAAGCTATAGGTACAAGGTTAACCTCGAGGGTGAAGACGTCATACTCGACTACGACGACTTCGTTTTTCACGCCGTGCCGCTAAGAGGGTATGGTGTGGCGGAACGAGGCAACATGGTTGTGGCCGTCACCACGGAAGTCGACGACGACCTTCGCCGCGAGGCTCTGGCTCGCGAGATTACCCATGCGGTTCAGGGCCTACGCCGCGATTCTGGGTTAGAAGTTTCCGACCGGATCCAACTCTGGATTGAAGGCGTAACCTCGGTGCGCGTGGCCGTTTCCGAATACCGGGAAAGTATTGCCACCGAAACCCTGGCCATTACCGTCAACGACGGGCAGCCGCCGTCCGATATAGCCGAGGCAACTCCTACGTTGAACAGCGTTGCCGTCCGAATCCGCCTGATTCGCACTGAAGTGTAGAGCGTCGCCTTAC
>JAKZUJ010000079.1:0-6317 GCA_047516685.1 Chloroflexota bacterium
GCCGGAAGCCCTGGCCCACACCGGACTGGGGGGACTCGCTCCCGGTTTCGCCGATTCGCGGCCGCACTCCGCCTGCGCCTCGGCATGCTCCGCTCCTGGCCGAAAAGCGCCCCCCGCCGAGCGAAGAGTTTTTTGGAAAAAACTCTTATGCGCGCAAAGGCGCCGTTTCAGCCGGGGTTCGACGCCGGGTTCGGCGGCCGCTCAGACCATCGCCTGGTCGGCCAGGTCCAGCGCCTCGTCCACCACGGCCAGGCCCTCGCGCAGTTCGGCCAGCGTGATGGTCAGCGGCGGATTGACGAACACCCAGTTCCAGCGGGTCATCGTCATCACGTCCCGTTGCAGCATGAACGCGCCGATCTCGCGCATCACGCCGTACGACTCAAACGCCGGGTCGATCTGCGGGACCAGCGGTTCACGGGTTTCGCGGTTGCGCACCAGTTCCAGCGCCGAGAACAGCCCCAGGCTGCGAGCCTCGCCGATGCTCGGGTGGCGCGCCGCCATTGCCGCGTAATCGGCCTTCAGCGTCTCGCCCATCACCGCCACCCGCTCCGGGATGCCTTCGTCGCGATAGGCCTGAATCGTGGCCAGCGCCGCCGCGCAGCCCAGCGTGTGCGCGCCGTAGGTCAGGCCGGCCCACAGCGGGTTGTCCTCAAAGTGGTGCGCGACTTCTTCCGAGACCACCACCGCGCCCAGCGGGACCGTTCCCGAGGTCAGCCCCTTCGAGATCGTCATGATGTCGGGCTCGACGTCCCAGTGCTCCACGGCAAACCATTTGCCGGTGCGCCCGAAGCCGGTCATCACCTCGTCGGCGATCAGCAGCACGCCGTACTCGTCGCAGATTTCGCGCACCCGCGGCAGGTAGCCGTCCGGCGGTATCACCACGCCGTTGGCCCCGGCAATCGGCTCCACGATCACCGCCGCCACATTGTCCGGGCCCTCTACCCGGATCACCTCGTCGATGTCATCGGCGCAGCGCAGGTCGCACTGTGGTTGGTCCGAACAGAACCGGCAGCGGTACTGATAGGGATCGGCGGCGCGCACAACGCCCGGAATACCCGGCTCGGTGGCGCAGCGCCGCGCCTCGCCCGTCAGCGTGATTGCGCCGTAGGTGGACCCGTGATAGGAGCGGCGGCGCGCCACGATCTTCTGCCGGCCCGTCGCCAGTCGCGCGATCTTTACCGCGTGGTCCGTGGCCTCCGCGCCGCCCAGCGTGAAGAAGCTCTTGCACAGCGATCCGGGCGTGATCTCCGCCAGTTCGCGCCCCAATTCGCCGCGCGGTTGGGTGGCGAAGCGGGGATTCACGTAACACAGCTTGTCGGCCTGCGCCTTGATCGCCGCCACCACCGTCGGATGCTGATGTCCCAGGTTCACGTTCATCAGCTGGGCGTTGAGATCCAGGATGCGCCGGCCGTCGTAGTCGATCAGATACGACCCCTCGGCGCGCTCCACCGCCACCGGACGCACCGCGCCCTGCGCCGCCCAGTCGAAGAATGTGTATTCCCGGTTCAGTTCAGCGATCTCGGCAGCCGTCGGTCGGGCGCTCATCGTCGTGGTCATGGCGTCGGCTCCAGGTGCGGGTGGGGCGCTGCACGCAGTCGGTCGCTCAGCCTACTGGAAACCGCTGTCCAGTTTCGTTCGGGCGGCGTTGATTGCTGCACCGGGCGTCAATCGGCGAGGCGCGCAGACTGCCGCGGGGTAAACCGCCCCGATCTACTCTGGCCGCACCACTGTCAGCGAGGTTGTGTTTGATGCCGTCTGATCACGATTCCGCCGGCGCCTCGGGCGCCCGCGCCTCCCGGCCGGCCGGCGGCCGCGTGACTGCCGAGGTCGACGTTGATCCTGCCATCCAGCGCCTAGTGATCGTCAGCGACCTGCACGGCTACAAGGAGCCGCTGGATGCGCTTGACCAATGGCTGGACCAGCTGACCGAGCCCTGTCTGGTCTTCGTCAACGGCGACATCTTCGAAGGCGGTATCGACGGGCAGTTTGCACTGGAATGGACCCGCCGCCACGCCGCCGGGCGCACGACCAGAGGCAACCACGACAGCGCCATCTTCGAATTCCTCGACGGCGAACCATCGCAGACTGACAGACCTGCCGCCGACACTGAACTGAGCGCCTACCGACAGTTGTCTGCCGACCAGCTCGCGTTCGTGAAGTCCCTACCCGACGTCCTGAATGTGCGTTGGCGCGGGCACACCCTGCGTCTCATGCACGGTCACTTCAACCTGCGCACGCCCGACGCCACCAACTGGCGGCTCACTCCCTCCGAGCTGACAGAGAGATTCGGCGACCCCGCCGTGGATCTCACCGTGATCGGGCACACCCACTACCCATTCGTCAGCCACAGCGCGGATGGCGCGGTTGCCAACCCCGGATCCGTGGCCGCGCCGCTGTTCCGTTACCTCAGCGAGGCGGGGCAAGAGATTGACCGTCGCGCCGACGATCCGAACCTCTCGGTCGACGACACGCGGCCCTCGTTCCTGTCGGTCTCCGAAATCGGCGGCAACCTCCAACCCACGATCGAACGCTTCGACTACGACCGCGCAAAGCTCCTCGAGCGCCACGCCGCCGAAGGCAACGTACGCCTGCCGCTCGAAATCCGCCGCGCCTCGATCATGGACGCGCATGCGCCCGTGCCGCGGAGCCGCCGATCTGAGCGCTAGTTTCGGAACGCCGGCTTGTCGGCCTGGCCGGGTCGCAGGTAGCCCCAGCGCCGCAGCTTCTCCCAGCTCTCCTTCGGGGTGCCCTTCATGTACTCGGTCACCATCCAGTCGCCGTAGTCGTTGACCGGGATGCGAGCGAGCACGCCTTCCAACTCCAGGTAGAAGTCGCGAGCGCGGTCAGTCTCGCTTTCGATCAGATTCACCTGTTCGGTCGGGTCGTCCGCCAGGTTGTACAGCATGTCGCGACCGTCGCTGGTCCAGATGTACTTCCAGTCGTCGCGGTAGTAGGCCCGCTGCGCCCGGAAGAAGCGACGTAAGTCAAAGGCCCGGCCGCTGCGTGTCACACGCTCCAGCATGTTCACCGGGAACGCGAACTCGCACAGCGCGTAGCTTCGGGCGTCTCCGTCGCGGGCGCGCAGCAGGCTGTGGCTGCTCTCACCCAACCACTCGATCTGACGCTCCGCGCCGATCAAGTCGTAAATCGTGGCCACCACATCGTGGGTCTGCGTGAGCGCCGCAACCCGCGTGCCCGGCTCGAACGCCGCCGGATAGCGCACGATCAGCGGCACGTGAGCCACGGCTTCAAACACCGTCAGTTGGTGGTTCCAGTACGGCGGATGCTCCTCGATCACGTCGCCGTGGTCCGAGGTCACCACCACCATCGTGTCCTCCAGCGCGCCGGCGTCCCGCAGGTAGGTCACCACCCGACCAATCAGGTCGTCCATGTAGGCCGCTTGGCCGTCCATCAGCGCGTACAGCTTCTCCCGCACGTCGTCCGGCATGCCGCCGATCCGCGACGGATCCGCGAAGAAGCCTTGATCGCGATTGACTTCCATCGCCTCTTCGCGGCTGACGCCCGGCGCCCAGCGCGAATGGAACGGCTCCGGCGCGATGTACGGCGAGTGCGTGTCGTTGATGTTCACGAACATGAAGAACGGCCGCTCGTCCTCCTCGTGCCCGCGCAGCCAGGTCAGCATCTGCCGTACCACCTGCGCGCCCCCATCGTCCTGGTCGGGCGCGCCAAGCGGCGGGTGCACGTAGCTCCAGTCCACAAAGCCGCGGTGCAGCGCCGACGAGGCGCTCATGTAGGCGTTGTTCGAGATGCCCACGGTCGCGTACCCCAGTTCAGTCAGCTCTTCGCCGATCGTGGGGTACTCCTCGCTCAGGCGTTCATGGCGGCCGTCGGCCCCATGGGTGCTGGCGTAGTGGCCGGTCATCATCGAGGCGTGCGAGGGCAGGCACCACGGCGCCGCCGTGATGTTGCGTTCGAACACCGCGCCCTCGGCCGCCAGGCAGTCCAGGGTCGGCGTCACGCCGCGCGGGTCACCGTAGGCCCCCAGGTTGTGGGGGCGCTGGGAGTCCATGACGATCCACAGGATGTTCGGGCGTCTGGCCATGCGTGGGTCCTCCAACCGGGCGTTACGGGCGAAAGAATAGCGAAACCGGTTCAGGTAGTCCGTGTGCTCGCCCGAGTCAGGGTGACGAAGTCCATGACGGAGTCGATGCGGACGTGCGGGCGGTGGCGCTGAATTAGGCTGAGTCCGCAGGCTTGGCGGCGCACCCGGGCACGGAGGCAATCCAATCCGAATCACCAACATCCGCCTCACCGAACTGCACGGCCAGTTCGAGTCCGACGGCGACTTCTGGGAAGAGCGCCTGGTTCGTCCGCTGGACGTGTATCCCGAACACAAGCAGGACCCGGCTCAGCACATCCCCAAAGCGCGCAATGCCGAGGGCGCGCATGATCTGTCGTGGGTGTTCGTGACGATCGAGACCGACGCCGGCGTCAGCGGCATGGCCGGCCCCATCGACGTTGCAGACGCCTTCACGATCGACACGCAAATCGCGCCGTTCATCCTGGGGGCGGACCCGCTGGCCAGCGAGCGGATCTGGGATCAGCTCTACCGGTTCATGATTCATGGCCGCAAAGGCTCGCCCATGTTTGCGCTGAGCGCCGTGGACACGGCGCTCTGGGACCTGAAGGGCAAATGGCTCGGCCAGCCGCTCTACCGCCTGTTGGGCGGGCCGGTGCGGAGCGAGATTCCGGCCTACGCCAGCGCGCTCGGTTACTCCATTCAGCCCGACCGGGCAGCCGAGCGCGCGCGGCAGTTCGTGGCCGAGGGCTACACCGCCACCAAGTGGTTCGTGCGCTTTGCGCCGGACGACGGCGAAGCAGGCGCGCGGCGCAACCTGGAACTCATGCGCGTCTTGCGTGAAGCCGTGGGCGACGACTTAGAGGTGATGCTGGACGCCTGGAGTAGCTGGAACGTGCGCTACACGCTGGACATGGCGCGGCGCATGGCCGAGTACCGCCCGCGCTGGATCGAGGAACCGGTCAAGTCCGACGACATTGCCAACTACGCCCGCATACGAGCGGCGTCGCCAGTTCCAATCTCCGGCGGTGAGCACGAGTACACGCGCTGGGGCACGCGCGACTACCTGAAGGCCGGTGCGGTGGACGTGTTCCAGGCCGACACCATGTGGGCCGGCGGCGTGAGCGAGATGCTGAAGGTCGCCACCATTTGCTCGGTCTACGACGTGCCCTTGATCCCGCACGGCGCATCGGTTCCGGTCAACGCCCATCTCAGCGCGGCCTGGCCGCCCACGCTCTGTCCCTACGTCGAATACCTGGTGAAGTGGAACGAGCTTCGCCAGTTCTTCTTCAAGGATCCGATCAAGCCGGTCAACGGCATGATCAGCCCATCTGATGCACCGGGCGTCGGCTGGGAGATCGACAAGTCGAAGGTGACCGCCGAGCGCGAACTGAGTTGGCGAGAGGCCATGTAGCGGGCGGCCAGCCGACGCCGACGTCTTGCGCGGCGCCTACTCGGGAGACTTCCCGCGGATGACAGCAATTTCGTCGGGGTTCAGATAGGGCGGCTCGCCGGTCGGGGTGTTGGCCGCGATGTCTCCGGCGTTGGACAGTCCGACGATGCAGGTCGAGGCGGCCTGGTGGCCCAGCACGAAGCGGATAGCTGTGGCGTGCGCCGGTTCGTCGCGCAGGTCGGCAATGTCCTGAATGCGCTCGCGCGGCCCGGCGGCAGTGGCGAGGCGCTCGCGAAACATCGCGGACTGGCGCCAGTCGCTGGCCGGCAGCGCGGCCAGTTCCTGCTCACTGAGGAGTATCAGCCCGTTGGCAAAGGGTGAGCGCGCGAACACGCCGGTCCCATGTTCGGCGGCCAGCGGCAGCAGTTCGTCGCCGGCTCCGTCGTCCACGGCGTTGTAGGGCGTTTCCACCACCGGTGCGTTCCAGCGCCGGATGGCTTCCACAGCGGCTTCGGGCTCCCCGGTTCTGGCGGAAATGCCCCACCAGCGGATCTTGCCGGCGGCCTGCAGTTCCTGCAGCACGGCGAACGGCGCCTCGTGCTTGACGATGTGCAGGGGCGGATCGTGAAGGAGGTAGGCGTCGATGTAGTCGGTGCGCAGGCGGCGCAGGGCCAGGTCGCAGGCGTCGCGAATGCGCTTGGGCGAATAGTCGCGCGGCTGTTTGGCGCCCTGAATGGACTGCGCGCCGTCAGTGCCCGGCAGATAGCCGACCTTGCTGATGATGAAGGCGTCGTCGCGACGGCCGTAGAGCGCCTCGCCCAGCAGAACTTCACTGCGGCCGTTGCCGTAGACCTCGGCCGTGTCGAAGGTGGTGATGCCGGCGTC
>JAKZUJ010000080.1:0-4494 GCA_047516685.1 Chloroflexota bacterium
CACGCGTCCCTGCGCCAGTTAGCGAGATGACCTGATAGCGTCGGCCATCATCGTCAGTCTGCCGATAGGACCGATCAACGTACTGTTGATCGTACGCTTGCAAGACACGGTTCCAGGTGTAGCGGTCCGACTTGGAGTAGAACAGGATCGTGTCGTGGATGGGTCCGAAGCGCCGCGCGCCACCGTGTGCATTAGTGCGTTTCCAGACAATCTCGTTTCGGAAGTTGCCATGCCCAAAGACCGCATCCAGCAGCGCCTTGATGTAGTGGCTGGCGGTCGGGTCACAGTGGAGATAGAGGCTGCCCGTCGGCTTTAGGATGCGGTGCATGACGAGCAAGCGCTGCGCCATGTAGGACAGATAGGCTAGTAGGCGTGGCTGCGTATGGCGTAGTGCCCGCATCCAGAGCCGCCAGAGTTCGGCGGTGTCGTCGTCAATGCCGCTCTCGCGCATGAGTACCGGCATGGTGCGGATCGCGCGTTCGCGCTCTTCGTCCAGTTCCCACGTATCGCAGAAGGCGTCCAGTTGGTCGGGCAGCGGGCGGCCGGTTTCGTCTTTGTAGATCGCGTTATAGGTCTTGTTCGAGTTGAACGGCGGGTCCAGGTAGATCAGGTCTACGCTGGCCAGCCCGAAGTCTTGAAGGATGGTCAGGCAGTCGCCGTAGTAAAGCTTGTCGATCCAGGTCATGCGGTCACCGCGTCGCGAACGAAGACGCCGAACGCGTTGTCTAGCTTGCGCGCGTTGTACTTGTAGCAGGACTCGGTGATGTAGGCGGCGGCGTGGCGACGGCTGTAGTGGTGGTGGCTGCCGAACCATGCCCGCTTAACCAGCGCCCAGAATCCCTCAATCCCGTTGATGTGGATCAGGCCGTCAACGTAGCGGGCGGCGTGGTCAACGGTCGCGTGGCGCATCGTACGGCCGATGCGCCGGTAGGCCGGCCATTGGTCGGTCATCAACAGGGAGGCGTCGCGGTCAACGTGGCGGCCGATGAAGGCGGCCAGGTTCACGCCGGTCACCCGTGGCGATGGTTCGGCCGCGACTTTGCCGCCACGTTCCATGACGCCGATGATCGGGAGCTTCGACGTGCCACGACCGCGGGGAGCTTTGGGCTCGTTATCGTCGCGCTTGTTGCGCTTGCGCGGCTTGCCGCCGACATACGCTTCGTCGGCCTCTATGATGCCGGACATGAGTTGGCCGTCGTCAACCATCCCGCTGCGAATCTGCATCGCCAGCCGCCACGCGGTCTTCTGGTTCAGGTCCAGGTCGCGACCGAGTTGATGGCTCGATAGGCTTTTCTTGGCGTTCAGCATGAGAGAGATTGCCAGGAACCACTTGGGCAGCGGGACTCGGGTCTTGTGGAAAATGGTGCCGGACAGCACGTTGAAGCTACGGTGGCACTTGTGGCAATTCCAGCGGCCGACGCGCTCGCCGTCGGCCTTGCGTCCGACGTTATCGGCCTGACAGTGTGGGCACTGTGGGGTGTCGCCCCAGCGCACGCGCTCCAAGTGATCGATGCACGCTTCGTTGTCGGGGAACCGCTGGAAGATTCTGATCAGGTCCATCGTGCCGCCCTCTCGATCTCGATGCCTAAGTGTGACCGATTAGGGCCGCCTTGTCAAGCCCGTAACTACTCATTCCGTTTCTAAAAAACTCTTATTGCGCGCGAAGCCCGGCGCGGCGCCCTGCCGGCGCCGGGTCGGCTAGCCTGAATTGAACGCTGCACAGATCCGCTCCATGCGCTTCACCGCCCGCCGCGCCGCCGGACTGCTGGTAGCTGTCCTGGCGCTGCTTGGCTGCGAACCGGCGGCCGATTCGATGCCGGCGCTGGCGCCTACCGGTCCGGCCGCCGCCACTCCCACGGCCGCCGCCGTGGGAGTGGCGGCGCTTACCCGCACGCCCACGGCCGTCGTCACGGCGGCGACCAGCCCCACCGCCCCGACCGTGCTGGCCGCCGACTTTGGCGACGCGCCCGACGGGTCCCCCGCCGGCTATCGGGGGACCCGCGTCATCGGGCGCTTCCCCACCCGCCTGGACACCCGCAGCAGCCCCAACCCCGGCGCTCACGTGCTGACGCCCGGCCCCGACCGCCTGGGCGAATTCGTGACCGCCGAGGCCGGGGCGAACGACCGGTCCGACCCCGACGGCCGGCCCAACCTGATCAACGGCGACGACGGCGACGACGGCGTGATCGCGCTGACCCTGGCCCTGGACCAGGTTCCCGCGCAGGCCACGCTGGACGTGCGCGTCACGCTCACCGCCGCCGCCCCCCGCGGCCCCCGCTACCTCAACGTCCTGATCGACATGAACCTGGACGGCCGCTGGAGCGTCGGCGAGGACGCCACGCCCGAGTGGGCCGTGAAGAACCTGACGGTCAACCTGACGCCGGGAACCTCCCAGCGGGTTCGCACCCGACCGTTCGCCATGGGCACAACCAGCCGGCTGCCCGACGGGGGCTGGATGCGGGTGGCGCTGTCGCGCGAGCGCATCGTGGGCGACGCCTGGGACGGCGGCGGACGCTGGCAAGCCGGCGAGATCGAGGACTACCAACTGGAACTGCCGCGCGCCGCCACCGGCGCCGGCGAATCCCCCGCGCCTCTCATTGCCACCATCTGCCCGCCGCGCGTCGACGTTCCCAGCGGAGCGCTCATGCTGCGCACCGGCTGCCGGCTCGTGAACCTGGGCGGCGATGGGTCGTCCGAGCTTCGGCTGGTTCGAGCCCAGGGCGACGCCAGGCTGGTTCCCGACCGCGTGAGCAGGCTGGACCTGCGGGCGGGCGTCGGCCAGGACATCCCGCTCGTGCTGGTACGCGGCGAGAACGCCGGGGAATGGCGCTACCGAACCGGTGAACGGCTGGCGGCGCAGGTGGCCAACGGGTCAGTCGTGCTCGGCACGCAGGCGGTCGAGCACATGCTCGCCATCGTCCCGACCGACGACCGGCCCATGTACCACATCGACCGCAGCGCCGATTACTTTTCCATCCACGACCTGTCGCCGGTCGATGGCTTCGCCTTTGCCGACATCCGACGCATCGCCAGCGGAACGACGGACCTGACGGCGGCCGACCTGGACCTGCTGCGCAGCGCCTGGTTCACGGCCGAGCCCGTGCCGCCCGCAAACCCCGCGGGGACCTACGCGGCGTTTCTGGTCGATCTGGCCGACGCGCTCCCGCGGGCCGATAGCAATCTCGGCTTCCAGATCGCCTTCGCCCTGCAAGCGACCGACGCCGCCCAAGACGACTGGACGCCCCAAGTCGGCGACGCGGACCTCTTCCAAGACACCGACACATGGTTCGAAGTGATCTACCGACCGGACGCTACACCGACCTGGCGTCTCCAGAAACGCACCGCGGCCAACCCTGGCGCCGCTCAGCCAACGGGCGCGGCGGCGTTTGTGGACGGGGCGAGCGTGATCCTGCTGGTTCCGACGCTGGAATTGGAACGCGGGCCGGACGCGCTGCGCTTCCGGGTCACGTCGTTCGTGCATCAACGCGGCGATCCCCTGGGGGCCGAGGGCGCGTCCATGGCGGACGCGGCGCCGGGGCTGGGGCAGCGGCTGGCGGTATTCGGCAATATCCCCGTGGCCGTGGGCTGACGCGCATGGCCAACCACCACCCGCCGCGCCGGCGCCGGACCGGCGACTCGCTCCTGTTGGGCCGGCGCGCATTCGCGCGAGTCGCCGCGGGCGCGCTGACCGCCGCGCCGTTCGTCGGGCCGGGTCTGACCGACGAGGACTTGCCGCCGGACTTCGCCATCGAAAGCGGCCACCACTTTCGCCAGGCGTCGCCGGCGCCGGACGCGGGATTCGCCGTGTTCAACGGCCGGCGCCCCTGGTGGGACACCTACCGGCGGGCCGGCGGCCCGGACGTGCTGGGATATCCGGTCAGCCTGCCGTACGCGCGCGGCGGGCTGGCAATCCAGCTCTTCAGCCACGGCGCGATCCAGTCGCCGTTCCAGAGCGCGGATCTGGCGCCCGCCAACCTGCTGGAACTGCTGGACGCCGCCGGCCATGCGCCCTGGCTGCACGCCCAGCGCCAGGTCCCACTGCCGCTGGCCGCGGGCGCCGACGCGGACGCGCGCCTGGCCTGGCTGACCGACGACCCGCTGCGGGCCGCCTACTACGCCAACCCCGCGCCGGCCCGTTTCCTCGGTTGGGACCGCACGCAGGCCCTGCGCCGCTTCGGCCTGCCGATGTCGCGCCCGGAACCGTTCGGCCAGACCATCGTGCAGCGCTTCCAGCGCGGGGTTCTGGAGCGGAAGGTGAACGACCCGGCGGTTCGCGTTCGGCCTGTCGGCCAGCTCCTCGTCGACGTGGGGCTTGTGCCCAAAGACCGCGCCGCGCCCGTCTCCAGCCTGGATGCGCTGCTGCGCGCCGCCGGGCGAACGATCCACGAGCGCCTGACGGCCGCGGTGCGCGCCCGGATTCGGACCGAGCCCGGCGCGTGGGCCATCTTCGCCGCCACCGCGGGCGCCAACCGCCCGTTGGTCGCCATCAATGCC
>JAKZUJ010000081.1:0-2592 GCA_047516685.1 Chloroflexota bacterium
CCCGACAGCATGCCGAGCCGGCCCACGGGTAGCCAGCCTTCTATCAGCCATTCGCGATCCGGCCACGGCCCGATCCAGGTGTCTCCGTTTATGGCCGGGTAGGGCTCGGGACCAACCGCCGCGTGTGCGCCCGCCGCGTCAAGGGGTCCCCGCATGATGTCGGCCAGGCTCGGATCGTCCGGCCCCGGCTCATATGCACACAACGTCCGCTCTACTTCCTCGCGTGTCGCCATTACCCCTCCCTCCGAGCCCACGTCGCCTTGGTCTTGCCGTCTGCCACCTCGTCTGCGATCTTCGGGTTAATGCGCCGAAGTCGGTCCTGCTCGCCGACAGTCGGTATGCTGGCCCCTGTTGCCATAGCGATTTCCTTGTTGGTGATTGTTAGGCCGCCGGCGCGAGCCTTCACCAGCACGGCCGCGTGTGTGGCCTTCGATAGATGCCGCCTCGTGGAATTGGCGTAGATGACCAACGCTTGCAGCTTCGCCTTTGCCCCGCGCCACACCCGAAACGCAGGCGTCACGCCGGCCTTCAGTGCCGCTTTGTAGCGTTGCCACCCGTCAACGATTTGGTTCTCGAATAAGAGAATCGGGAAGCTGTCATCGAATCCGTGTGCCTTCATGGATTCGACCAGCGCGCTGAATTCATGCGTGCTCATGCTGGGTTTCAATTCACTTTGCGGGTGTCTTCTGTGCTCCATTTTTTTCTCCTTGTGTGCGCCGCCCAATCTGCTACGTCGCCCAGGTCCCCGGCGAGCCGGACAGCGCAACGTCGGCCCGCCGCCTCAAGCGCCAGGCGCAACCGCAGCGCCGCGCGGATTCCGGCCCCGTCCGCGTCCGGCCACAACGTCACCGGCCCCCGGCCCGGACACGCCGCCAGTTGAAACCCGGACACGCCCGGCGCGCCATGCACCGCGCCGCCGGCAAGCTCCACCGCCCCGAGCTGCTCCAGGTGCATGAGCGCCAGCGCGTCAAGCGGCCCCTCGCACAGTTGCACGCCGCGATCGGCGTCGCCGCCAGCATGGAACACGCGCGCGCCGTGGGCGAAGGTGGAGCCCCGGACGCTTGGCCGCTTGCCAGCCGTGGCGAACAGCACACGCGCGCCGGCCGTGTTCACCGCTTCCAGTTGCGCCGCGTGGGTGTCGGCTTCCCCCGGCGAAGCGAACCGATAGACCAAGCACCCGGCCGCGCCCGCCGGCAGCGACGGTTGCAGGCCCACGCGCCGCGCGGATTCAGTCGGCAGCCAGCGCACAGACACCGGCCACGGTCCCGCCAGTCCCCGCGCCGTGAGGTAGGTTGCGCCGGGTGTGTGTTCAACGGGCTCAGTCGCCCGCCAGGCGCGCTCCGGCAGCGTGGGCGGGGTTTCTCGCGGCGCGTGTGCGTTCCGCGTGCGTGGCCCTCGCCACACCACAGGCGACGGCACCAAGGCCCGCGCGACGTCGGGCCCGGTGCAGCCCCCGTTGCAGCCGCCGATAAACGCGGAGCGACGGCCAGGCGCAACCCACGCTGTATCCCGCGTGCCGCCGCCGCATGACGGGCACGGCCCGCCCCGCCAGGTGTGCCCGGTGCGCTTCCACCCAGCTTGTTGCGCCGCGCGTTCCAGCTCCAGCCAGCCGATCACGGCCTGTCCTGCCGTTGCGGCAACGGCACCGGGTTGCTCAGTGCGTGCTGAATCAGTGCGTCGAATCCTGCCAGCCCGTCCGGCGCGTACCGCTTCACTTCCGCGCGCCAGCGTGTCGCCTCGCGGACAAGCGTAATCCCCGCGTTGCGCTGGCCCGCCGCTTTGCCGTGGAGCATCACGTAGGCTTGACCCGCCGCGAACTGATACCAGCTCTTGTGTTCCGCCAGCCTCGCCAGGCTCTTTCTTACGTCGCGTTCGCGCTTGTCCGGCGCCGGCAATAGCCGCGCTTCATCGAGCGTGCCGCTTGCGACCTGCCGCATGACGCGCGCGGGGATCGGCTCCGGGTGGATGTTGGCCTCAATCATTGGTCCTCTCTCTCTCCTTACGGCAGGCGATCATGTCCACGCGCCCAAGGATTCAGAACGGGATATCGTCATCGGTGATCGGGTCCTGGTCGGTGACGGGCCGCGAGGCCGCCACCGCTTTGGGTTTCCGCTCTGTGGCCGGAACCTCGAACGGCAGCGCCGCCGCCGTGGCCGTGGCCGCCGCCTCATTCTTGCGCCCGCCGACGGGCCGGACGGTGCGGGTCGATACCATGCCGTCGGCCATGATGCTCAGTTCCTCCCGCGCTTCGCCGTCCCGATTCGTGAAGCGGTTGATCTTGATGCGCCCGAACGCGCCCACCGTGTCGCCCTTCACATGCCGGGCCAGGGATTCGGCCGGCTCGCCGAACGCCACCAAGCCAAAAGAACGCCGCCGCCTCGCCGTCTTCGCCGTTCTCGCGGCAAGGCAGCGCCACGGCCAGCCGCCCCACAGTCATCGGGTTGCCCGTCTGGGTTTCGATGGCGCGGGGATCGCCGGTCAGCCGCCCGTAGGCAGATACCGCCGCGTGGCCGCTCATGGTTTCACCACCGTCCGCGTGGGTGTCCGGTCTCGTTGACGCTGTTTGCGCCGGGCGTCCCGAGCCAGCGGCAA
>JAKZUJ010000082.1:0-9767 GCA_047516685.1 Chloroflexota bacterium
CCTCAACCGGGACTTCCTTGATGATTTCCTTCGTGACGATCTGCTGAACCGGGACTTCCTTCTCGATGATCTTCTCGACCGGGACTTCCTTCTCAACGACTCTCTCGACCGTAACCACCTGGGTTTCACCACACGCGGCGAGCAAGGCGGCGGCGGATGCGCCTACGGCGCCGACTCCCAGAGATCGAATCAAGGTGCGTCGTGTCACATGCGTTCTCATCCGGAGTCCTCCCGCCAGCCGCCCGTTCAGGTGCGGCGGCATTGTTGATGCACTCGTCGCATGGTAGGCACAGAGGGCATTCAAATGTCAAACCTGGAGTGTTCGGTCGGCGCACCGTCCGAGTGAGTTGTTGAAACGGGCCGTCTTTGCAGCAAGCCCCGGGGTGCTGCGACATACACTTCGGGAATGAGCGAACGTGGAGAGACCGGAGCGGCGCGTCGGCCGATCCTGCTCTACGACGGATCGTGCGGATTCTGCCGCCGCGGCGTGGCGCTGCTGACGCGGATGGATCCCGGTCACCGAGTGGCGCGGGTCGATATGGCCTCGGCCGCGGCTGAGCCGCTAATGTCCACCATCTCGCCCCAGCGCCGGCGCCAAAGCATTCACGTGATTCGACCCGATGGTCGCGTGCTCCATGCGGGGATTGCGCTGCGGGCGGTCCTATGCCAGGTACAACCCGAGGCGCGGTGGCGCTCAGTAGGCTACTGGCCGCTTGTCGGGCACCTGATCGACCGGGCCTATGACCTCGTGGCGTCATTGCGCAGTCCGCTTGGACGAGTGACCGGCTGGCTCCCGGAACCACCGCCAGACGACATTAGCCCGACGGATTGGCCGTTGCTCGAACGCGGTCATACACGTAAGACTGTCGACGACGACTCGCAGGAGTAGGAATCTCGTGCCCCGTCCCTCGCTTCCTGACAGCACCCAAGCCGCCAGCCAGTCAGACGATGTCTTTGCTCGGGTGATGGCGGCCAACCGGCAAGAGGCCGTCGACGAAGTTCCGCCCGTCGTGTGGGCCTCCGAGCCGTTCCTCGCCGGCTATGCCGGCGTCGGTCGCCAGGAGTACTACCAAGCTGCCGAGGCCAAGTACTACGCCCAGGCCAAGTTCCAGCTCGACTTCCCCGACATCCTGCACCTGCCTGGCGTCGCGCCGGACTACGGCTACGCGCCCGAAACCTCGGCATGGGGATCGCCGATCAAGCAGGATGAAGATGGACCGCTAGTCCCATTCGCGGCGGTCAACGACATCCACGACCTGCCGGCGCTGGAAATGCCCGATCCGTGGACGGCGGGCTACATGGCCATTGCTCTCAACGACTACGCCTGGTACGCCGACCATATGGACCCGGTCATCGCCAAGACCTGGGGCCACTTCGAGGGTTACGGCCGTTGCATGGGCGTCGAGTCGGGGGCATTGGTCCTTGGCTACGAGCGTTATCTCATTGAGCTTTATGGTCACCCCAAGCTCATTCACGATTGGAACAAGCGCGTCGTCGAGGCCAACGTGGCCTACGTGCGTGCCCAGGAACGTATTACAGGCACGATCGATCGACTCGTGGTCACGGACCACCTGGCAGGCCAGGTCGGCCAGGCCCACTGCGAAGAGTTCGTCTATCCCTACCTGAAGGACATCTTTGACGCCTTTCCGTCGGCCGCCTTCCGCCTCTACCACAACGAGAACCTGGTCCCCGACGCCGCGGTGGCGGCGATCGCCGACATGAACTGCACCGTGTTCATGTCCGGGATCGAGATGGATATCGCCGCCGAGCATCTTGGGGGGCGTGTCTGCCTGATGGGCAACGTCCCGCCCATCCACGTAGTCCAACAACTCGAACCCGATGAAATCACCAGCGACTGCCAGGAGCGGCTGGCCGTGGGCGCGCCGTCCGGCGGCTTGCTGCTGTGCACGGCCGGTGGGCTCTCTCCAGGGACCCCGGCCGGCCACATCCGCGCATTTGCCGACTCGGTTCGGGGTGTTCCTGGGGCCTCCGGCCAACAGACGAACTAGCCGGTCTCAACCCGGCCGCGAACGCGGGAGACACCGACGCTCGGACGCCCGCGGCCATGCGCTGAGGCCTCGGCTCGGTATCCTTCGCCCCGGGGCGCCGGCCTGCGCCCTCCAACCCATCGGGGAGCGTGCGCATGGCTGATCGGCTGAAGGTGATGGTGACCGGCGCGACCGGCAAGATCGGTCAAACGCTCATGGAGGACCTTCCGGACTGCTTTGAGGTCACCGGAACCTCGCGCAGTCCAAAGGACGATCCTCGGTTCATTCAGCTTGACTTCGACAACGTGGACACCGTGGCGCAAGCATTTGCCGGACAGGACGTCGTCGTCCACATGCACGCCAAGTCCAATCACAACACCGACGAGTTCGAGCCGTACCTGCAACCCAACATCGTCGGGCTCTGGAACGCTTACGAAGCCGCTCGCCTCGCCGGTGTCCGCCGTTTCATTTACGCCAGCTCCAACCACGCGACCGGTTGGTACGAAGTTGTTGGCGAGCGCTGCGACGCCGAGTCGCTGCCCCGGCCCGACGGCGTCTACGGGGCCGCCAAGGTTTGGGGTGAGGCCCTGGGACGCTACTTTTCGGACCGCCACGGCATGGAAGTCATCGTGCTGCGGATCGGCAGCTACGAGTACCGGCTCAAGCCACCCGACTTCAGCATGGGTCCGCGCGTCCTCTCCACCTGGCTCAGCGACCGTGATCTCGTGAATTTGGTGGTGCGCTCGATCGTCGCTCCAGGCATCAAGTACGGCATCTACTACGGCATCTCGGCCAACGCCCGCGCCTATTGGGACATCACCAACGCCGTGAGTGAGTTGGGCTATCGGCCGGTGGACAACGCCGAGACGTTCGCGGATGAAGTGTTGCCAAAGGGCGGCGTTTACTCGCTGTGGGGCTTCGAAGTTCCAGGGATGACCTGATGCGGCGGGTGGTAGGTCGAGTCCGCGCCGCCTGTCGAGCCGGCAGGCGAGGAGGTGTCTGATGCCGCCACATGAAACCCCACTCCCCACGCGGCGCCTTGGCCGTCATCCGGACGAGTTTTCGCTCATCGGTCTCGGTGGAGGGCACCTGTCCCGCTCGTCCGTCACGGACGCCGAGGCCGCGCGAATCATCCCGGCCGCCATTGACGCCGGCATCACCTTCATGGATACCGCCTGGGACTATGGCTACGGCGTCAGCGAGGAACGCTACGGCCGCGCCTTGCAGGGCCGCCGCGACGACGTTTTCCTCATGACCAAGGTCTGCGCCCGCGACGCCAAGAGCGCGCGCGAGCAACTGGACGACAGCCTGCGCCGGCTGCGCGTTGACTATCTGGACCTGTGGCAATTCCACGAGATCAACTACGACAACGACCCCGAGTGGATCTTCGAAGCTGGCGGCGCGGTCGAGGTGGCCCTGGAAGCCCGGGAACGCGGCCTGATTCGCTACGTCGGCTTCACCGGCCACAAGAGCCCCCACATTCTGCGAGCCATGCTGGACATGGACTTTGTCTGGGACGCCTGCCAGATGCCCATCAGCCCGTTCGACGGCGCCTTTCGCAGTTTCCAATCCGAGGTGCTGCCTCTGCTCAACGAGCGCGGCATCGCCTGCTTGGGCATGAAGTCCCTGGGCGGCAATGGCCAGTTCGTGGGCGTTAACGGAATCACGGCGCAGGACTGCCGGCGCTACGCGCTCTCCCAGTCAATCGCCACGCTGATCTGCGGAATGGTCGATGAGCGGGACCTGGCCCAAGACTTGGAGATCGCCCAAACGTTTACGCCCATGTCGGCTGCCGAGCAGACCGACCTCCTGGCTCGTATCCACCGTGAAGCCACCGACGGGCGCCACGAGTACTACAAAACCACCACTTACTTCGATCACGAGTACCACCGCGAGGCTCACGGCTTTCCGGCCTTTACGGAAATCCGCAACCCCTAAGCGTGCGCCTGGCGCTCTGTAACAAGACCCTGGACGATCGCCCCATCGAGGCGTTCTTTCAGCTGGCCGCCGAGACGGGGTTCGACGCAGTCGAAGTCATTCCCGGCTCACTGGGCACGCCGGTCGCCGATGCGGACCCGGCCATGCGCGTCCAGGTTCGGCAGGTCGCTCGCGCGTTCGGTCTTGATGTCGTGGGCTTCAACTCGCTCCTCCAGCACGCGCCGCATCTGAATCTGGTCACTCGCGACCCTGACCTTCGGAAGGCATCGGCCGCCGAGCTGGTGGCAATCGTGCAGATGGCCGCGCACTTTGGCGTTTCGGTCATCGTCGTCGGCTCGCCCCGGCAGCGCCGCGCGCCGGCGGACGCTGGATTTGACGAGGCCGCCGAACTCTTTATCGACGAACTCCGACCCGCCGCTGATGCGGCGGATCGCCTGAACATCACCCTCTGCCTGGAACCCCTCACGGCGTCCCTCACCAACTTCATGAACGACACGCTCGAAGGCGTCGCGGTGGCCCGCGCCATGGATCATCCCGCGGTCAAGCTAGTCCTGGACGTCAAACAGATAAGCCAGGAGCCCCTGACGTTCGAGGCAGCGGTGGACCTGGCCCTGCCCTGGCTGGCCCATGTCCATCTGAACGATGCCAACATGCAGGCGCCCGGCGAAGGCGACACCGACTTCACGCCGATCATTCGCAAGCTGCGCGCGGTCGGCTACGAGGGCCTGCTCTCGATTGAGGCCTTTGGATTTGCTGACGATCCCGCCGTTGTACTGCCGAGATCCCGCGCCTACCTGGACGGAATCCTCGCCGCGGTCTAGTCCTCCGGCTTGACTGCTCGCACCATGTAGATCAGCCCCGGCGATCCGCTCATACGTCGCAGGCCAGCCGACGCGCGCCGCTGCTGCTCCTTGTAGCCCGCCTGTGTGTAGAACTGAATCGCTGGCGAGTTGTCGATGAGAACCTCGAGCCCCACCGTGGACGCTCCGGCGTTGCGGGCCGCGCCGTGGGCGTGCCGCAAAAGCGCGTTGCCGACACCCCGCCGTCGATATCCTCCCGCCACGGCCAGGTTCCATACGCTGTAGCTGTTGCGGATGAAACCCGGTTTTGCTGAAACGAGATGGCGCATCCGCCACCCGAGCGTCAGGGCGCCCAGAAGCCCAAAAACCTGCAGCATTGCCAACGACACTCGGAATGATTGCCCGGTCTGCGTGCGGTCGGGCATGTGGGCAATAAGCCCAATGACCGCCGACCCATCGCAGGCCACGTAGTGGTTGCGAAAGCCGCCCCACGACCTAAACAGCCCGGCGAACCGTACCCGCGCGGATTCAAGGTCTCCGCCACCCCATATTGGGGCTGCCAGCGGACCGGCAACCGCGACGAGCAACTGACCTACCGCCTCGGCGTCCGTGGCCGCGGCCGACCGGATCGAGATTTGCCCTGCGTTGTCTACGTCCCTGCCAGCGATGCCCACACCGGCAAGTGGTCTGAAGCCAGCGACTGCCGTGTCTCGGCTTGGTTCACCGTAAGGTCGGACGTGACAAAGATGTAGTCGATGCGATCCTTTGGTTCTGACGCTGGATAGGTCAGCGGTCCGCCGGGACTCACGTCCACAAACCCCGCGTTACCCAACGTGCGGATCGCCACGGAATCGGGATTCGCGTTCAAGTCGCCCAACAAAATCGTCCGTGGCGCCTTCCCCCAGTCCTCCAGCATTCGTACCACCTGCGCCGCCCGCACGGTGTCGCCGTCGTCCGCGTGATCGAGGTGCGTGTGCAGGATCGTGATTGGGGCGCCGGCTGTCTGGATGCTGACGCGCTGGTATCCGCGCGGGACCCGCCCTTCACTGTTGAAGTGCGTGTTCGAGGCCCCGAACACCGGTAATCGAGTGAGGACCGCGTTCCCCCAGAGGTCCCCCATGTTCGCCCCGTAATAAACCGGCATGTCCAGCCGCTGCGAAAGCCACGCCAGCGTGTCGGCGGCGCCGGAGACTACCCAGCCTCGCCCGACCTCCTGCAGCGCCACCACGTCCGTCGGCCGCTTCTCGATTTCGCGGGCCACGGCCTCCAGATCGAACCGACTGGTCGCGCCAAATCCCTGGCGGATGTTGTAGGTCATCACGGTCACGTTGGCCGAGGCGTCAGCCGGGCCGTTGTCCGACGACGGCGGCCCCGACGTCACGCCCACGATCAAAGGCGCCAGGAAAAGCAGTGGCGCCAGCAGCGGAACCAGCCGCTTTCCAGGCTCTTGGTGGCGGCTGATGGCGGACATCAGCGCCAGCGCGACGGTCACAACCACGGCCACCGGCAAAACCCAGGTCGGCGCATAGAACGAGTAGAAGATGAACAACAACGCCACAAGCAGGACGCCACTCACCGTCAAAGTAGAAACGGACCAGGCCGATGTTCGCGACTTGCGGTCCTCCGGGAACAGCGCGGTTACAACCACCGGCAGACCCAGGCCAAGCAGAGAGACTCCGGGGACCGTACTGCCCGGCGCCGCGCCGACCATCCAAACGCCAACCAGCAGAATCACTGACGCGGCTACCACATGAATGAAACCCAAGCCTCGGCTTGACTTCGCCGAGGCCGATGACCAGGCCAAACCGGCGGATGCTGCAACACCAACCCAGATCAGGGCGGCGCGCAAGTCCAGGCCGCCGGGGGCCGCGGTCTGCCCAAAGTTGCCGCTGAATGCCATGAACACCACCAGGGCCGGCCCCAACCCAAGCAGCGGCAGGCTCCGCAGCGGACCGCCGAATTCGGCTGGCCGGCCGGCCGCCCGCCATCCTCCGAATAGAGCCAACACGGCCAGCAGCGCCACGATTCCGGCGGCCCATGGCGAGTCGCTGAACGGGGCGTCAACGGTTCGGAACACGGCGCGAATCGCCACGTCGGCGGCAAATGCCAGCGCCAGACCCTGGCCGGCGGCCCGGCCAACACTTGCCACCCAGAGGGCCAGGACCCAACCGAACGCAATCGTGCCGAGAGCGCCAATCCACACGTCGGCTCCCGGCGACCCGGAGGCCTGCCCAATCACGGCCATTCCTGCCAGCAGCACGACCGCAATTCGGCGGGCGCGCGTAATCCCAAGAAAACGAGCCAGCAGGCCGGCCGCGCCCCACAGAATCAGCGCGCCGAAGACAATCGCCGCCAGCAGCACGCGATCCGCGGTCTCGCCCACAACCCAGAACATGCTGCTGGTAAAGACGCGAAACGCCTGGAAGCCCAGCACCGCCGCGGCCGCAACCGATAGCGTGCCCACGTCCGGCCGGCGCACCAAGATTGTCGTCATGGGCTACTCACGGCTGGTCTGCCCGCCGGCGTTCGCCGCGCGGGCACTGACGCCCAGCACACCCAGAAACCCTTCCGAGTCCATATGGTCAAAGTCTCCGACGCCTTCCATGCTGGACGCGTCACTATAGAGCGAATGCGGCGCGTCCTCAGCCCCCGCGAACTGCGCGTGGCCGCGGTACACGTCCACGTGCACGGTCCCTGTCACGAGACGGGTGAACTCTCCGATAGCGCGTCGTAGCGCCGTGCTCGCCAGGTCGTACCAGTAGCCCTCATAAATCTGGCGGCCCAGCGCGGCTGACAGCGAATCGAACACCGGGCGCGCGCGCCGGTCCAGGATCAGCTGCAGCAAGTACTCGTACGCGCGGCCGAGCAGCTCCATACCGGGCGCTTCGTACACCCCGCGCGACTTGATCCCGACGAAGCGGTTCTCCACGGTGTGCAGCCCGATCCCCACCCCATTCGCGCCGCCAATGGTGTTCGCACGCTCGAAGATCTCCAGGAGCGAAAGCTCCTGGCCGTCCATCGCAACCGGCCGACCGGCTTCATAGCGGATTGAGACCCGCTGGGTCGCGTCCGGCGCGTCCTGTGGAAACACGCCCATCTCGGGCGCCACGAAGTGCGTGTGCGTGCTTAGTTCCTCCAGGAGACCGGCCTCGTGCGTCAGGCCCAGGAGATTGGCATCGGTGGAATACGGCTTGTCCAGCGTCGCCCGGATCGGAATTTCCTCGCGCTCGCAGTAGGCGATCATTTCGCGGCGTCCGGGAAACTGCTCCAGGAATGTCGGATCGCGCCAGGGGGCGTACACCTGGACCCCCGGCGCCAGCATGTTGGTCGCCAACTGAAACCGAACCTGGTCGTTCCCGCGCCCGGTGGCGCCGTGACTCAGCACAGTCAGGCCACGCGCGGTCAGTTCCGGGAGCAGCGCCGCGACCGTGGCATAGCGGGCGATGCCGGTGGTATTCCAGTAGCCGCCTTCATAGTGCGCCTGCGCCTGGATTACCTCCAGACCGGCCTGTGCCAGCGCCTCGCGCGCGTCCACGATCAGGGCTTCGCGCGCGCCCGCCACGCGCATGCGCTCGGCCACGTCGTTGATGTCGGCCTCGTCCGGCTGACCCAGATCGGCCGTCAGGGCCACCACGCCCACGCCTTCCTCAACCAGCCAGCGCGTGATCGTGCAACTGTCCAGCCCGCCCGACACGGCGGCGCCGATGGTGGTACCCGCCAGATCCTCAATGCGCACAGAGGCCCTCCCGCCAAGCAATCCTGCGCGAGCCTACCCCGTTCGCCGACTTCCAGGCGCGACGCAGACCCCGCGTTCAGTTACGAGGCGGCGGCCTCTATCCGCGCCAGTTCGCCCGGCAGCCAATCGCCGTACCGCAGCTTCCCGCGCTCCGGGTCGGGATCCGGCAGGCCGGCCTTCGCCAGCTCGCGCCGCAGCGGATGCTCGCCCCGCTCGAGAGGAAAGTCCACCCGCTCCCCGCTGAAGTGCGAGATCCAGGCGCCATCCATCATCTCCATCACGGCAAGACCTTCCATGCCGCCGCACTCGTGTTCACGGTCCTCGTCAAGCGCCCGAACCGTCTCCTCGGCCATCCACAGATCGCCGCCTACGTGGTCGTAGTAGTCGTGCCCGTGCAGAAACCGCTCCGAGCGTGAGAGTTCGTACTTCTCCCAGGGCACGTCGCCCACCACCTCGTCACGCCCGCGTCGGACGAAAAGCTCCCGCGAGTTGTACAGACACAGCGCGCCGTCTTCACCGTAGATCTTGAGATGCACCCAGCCGCTGCCCGGCTCGCTACGCCGGTGCATTTCAGCAAAGGCGGTCAGGCCGTTCTCGAAGTCGTAGAGCGCCGAAATGTTCTCGCCCGCCAGCAGCCCGAAGCCGTAGGAACCCTCCACGATGTCCGCGGCCGTGGTTGGACGCCCACCGGTGAGGCACATGGCGACCACGCTGCGCGCGTCGCCGGCAAACCGGCGGGTCCCGTTCAGCATGTGGGTCCCAATGTTCAGCATGTCGTAACCGCCGTAATAGCCTTTGCCCCGAATCTTGATCGTCGTGAGCGGTCCGATGGCGCCGTCATTGATCAGGCGTTCGGCGACCTGAAACGTCGGCGTCGTGCGCATTTGGTGATGGATCGCCAGCCGTGTCCCATTGGCCTGGGCCAGTTCCAACATGCGGTCGGCATCGGTCAGGCTCGTAGCCATCGGCTTTTCCACCACCACGGCCTTCGGCGCTTTGTGCTCCAGCACGCCGATGGTCAGCGGCGCGTGCAGGTCCGTGCGGGTGGGAATGTTGACGATGTCCAGGTTCTCTTGGTCCAGCATCGCCCGATAGTCCGTGTAGGTGCGTTCCACCCCGAACTCGGCGGCCGCGGTTACCAGCCGGTCCGCGTCCACGTCGCAGATCGCTGCGATCTCCACCCGCGGGTGCAGCGCATAAGCGCGCGCCTGACTCAGCCCGCGCGGACCCACGCCCAGAAAGCCAACTCGGTACGTAGTCATGGCAACTCCCCATCGGACGACTCACCGTTGGTCCGGCACCGTA
>JAKZUJ010000083.1:0-10370 GCA_047516685.1 Chloroflexota bacterium
GTCACTTGGGCTATCTCTGCGCTGGTTGGAATACGCACGCAACGGATACGCCGAATCTGTCTGTAATCAACGTCGGCCTACAACTTCCGGAGCAGCCGGCCAGCATTGCCGCGCTCAGAGGAGTTGGCCATGTCGGACAGCTGGGACGTATGGCTGAGCATCGAATCCAACAAACCGCACTGCTTCCATTTCAGCGAAGCGTTTAGTCATGATTGCCAGGGCTTCTTTGTTGTCATCAATCAGTACGAAACGTCTACCTAGCCCGTATGCAGCTTCCCCAAGCGTGCCGCTGCCCGCGAAGAAGACGAGCACCGTGTCGCCGGGCTTGGACGAAGCCTGGACGATGCGGCGCACAATGCCAAGCGGCTTCTGGGTGGGATATCCCGTACGCTCTTTCCCGTTCGTTGGAACGATCGTGTGCCACCAGGTATCCGTGGGCAGCTTGCCGCGCGCTGCCTTTTCGGGACCGACCAATCCTGGCGCCATGTAGGGAATACGATCCATCTCTTCAACGCTGAAGAAATACCGTTCAGGATCGCGTACATAGACCAGGATGTTGTCATGCTTTGCCGGCCATTTTTTCTTAGTCCGAGCGCCGTAGTCGTAGGCCCAAATCACCTCGTTGAGAAAGCAGTCGCGTCCAAATATACTGTCAAGCAGAATCTTGGCGTAGTGAACCTCGCGGTAGTCGAGGTGAAGATACAATGAACCTGAAGTGCTCAAGACGCGATGCGCCTCTTCGAGTCTAGGTTCCAGGAATGCAATGTAGTCATCAAAGTCGTCGTCGAATGCCCTCGTGGCAACTTTGACTGAGCGATAACGCTGTCCCTTGAAACCCGTTCTGTCGCCACTGGGATCGCGGATGGTGCGCAGCTGAGTCCGGGCCTGCTTCCGGCCTGTGTTGAAGGGCGGGTCGGTGTAGATGAGATCGATGGATTGCGAAGCCATATTCCGTAGGATCGGAAGATTGTCGCCGTTGTAGACGGTGCCTCGGTTGCCATCGTCGCCATGTATCTCGTCAACAGGAGCGTTGGCGAGGTCACTCGTCATATGGTCGGATAGTCCTCGGTCATCCGCTCCACCAGCCAGGGCTCGGCCGTCACGCCGTACCACTGGTGCTCGCCGGGCTGCACGTCATGCACCAGGCGGTCGTTGGCATTGAGCAGTCGGTAGGCGTCGCGCGTGATCGCCATCTGGTCATAGACGTTGGCCAGGCCACGCGCCCCGTTCAGCGGATCCTGGTCGCCGGTTTCGATCAGCAGCGGGCGCGGTGCAATCAGGGCGCCCAGGTCTCCGATGTCCACGGCCTGCCAGAGTCCGGGCACGTAGTTGCAGCCGCAGTTGCTGTTCAGGTCCAGCAGCGAGTCGCGATAGCCGTAGAAATAGCCGCTGACCACCGCCGCGCGGATGCGGTCGTCCAGCGCGGCCAGCCAGAGGGTTTGCAGGCCGCCGCCGCTGAGGCCGGCGCAGCCGATGCGCTCGGGATCGCAGTCGTCGCGCGTTTGGACGTAGTCCACCAGCCGCATCAGGTCCCAGGTCCACATGCCGGTGAGCGACTGTCCCAGCGAGATCGCCGCGTGATTGAGCGGGGTGCAGGTGGACTTCATGAACGAGTCTTCGTCGTTCATTTGCCCCACCGGTTCACGACGCTCGCCAAAGGCGCGGGCGTCGGGCGCCAAGACGATCAGCCCAGCCTGGGCGAAGTGCTCCGCGTAAGCGCCGTTGTAGCGGTCCAGGGCGTCGGCCACGGCCGGAATGTCCCGGCGTCCGGCCGTCATGTTCTTGCCCCCGCTGCCGTGGCCGTGCGGCGCGATGACCACGGGCCGTCGCTCGCCGGGTTGCAGGTCGTCCGGCAGCAGGACGTAGAAGGGCATGACCACGTCCGGCTCAGTATGGATCTCCATTCGCTGCCGCACGTAGCTGTCGCACGTTACCGATTCAGTGACGACGGGCTGGGGATCGCTGAGCCGCATGCTGGCAATGCCGGTGATGGCGGACAGGTGGCGGCGCGTGGCCGCGCGCCAGGCTTCGAAGGTAGCCTCACTGCTGGTGTCGGCCGGTCTGCGGCGCGCTTCGCGGTCGAACCGCGCCTGCAATTCGCCGTGCGCCGGAAAGAAGCGCGTGACCGTGGGAACTCGCGGTGCAGCCATAGCTCCCTACTTTAGGCCCCTACGCGACACCGCGCGAAGTAGCGCCGGTGCGCGCCGTCCTGGGGGGCGCCTGGATTCACAAGCGAAGTGCAACGCCTGACCAACGGTGTTGCCATGCGACGTCAATACACGCCCCTCGTGCCAGCCTCACCAACCGGCCACGTTGCGAGGCTGCCGCAACCTACAAGTGACGAAAGGGGCGCCGCTCGAAGTGACCCACGACCTAAGAGCGCGGCGGCCCTACGCCCGCCCGCGCGACTTCCATACCGCGAAAGGACTCTCGCGCGTTGTCAGGGGCAGTGCGACTCGACGCTGGACCCTTTCCGACTCGAATATCGCCATCGCCATCTCGAGCGCGGCGGTGGCGCTGCTGGCGCTGGAGACCGGGTCGCGGCCTTCCGCGCACGCAGCCATCAGGTCTTCAACAGCGAGCTGATTGATCCGCTGGCCGATGGCGGCGCCGGATAGCTTACGTCCCTGGCGGTCGTACACCGGCGCGTGGATCGGCTCCCAGCCTGCGCCGGACTGGTAGGGGCGCACGGCGGGCAAGGGATACAGCGCCACCTCGGCGCCGCCGTTGCGGATCGACGCCCCACCCCGGGCCCCCCAAACCTCAAGGCCCACCGTCTGGGTAGCTGCGGCCGGATCGGCGAATGAGTGAAACGTGGCGGTGACGCCGCTGTGGAACCCGAACGCTCCAAACACCTGGTCGCCCGCGAGGGGGCCAATCCCTTCGGGCCCGTCGTGAATGTCAGCCGCGGTTAGTGCGCGGCCGTTCTGGCGAACCTGCCCGGCAACCCAGGCGACGTCACCCGCAATGGATCGCATCAGGTCGAACACGTGCGTGCCCAGCACAAACGCGTCGTGCGAGCCGCCGCGCGCGTCGCATTTGCCGTGGCCGCGCATGACCTGCGGATCGCCGATGCGGCCCTCGCGCACGAGAGCCCGCAGGGCGTCCAGGCTCGGCAGGTAGCGTCCCCACTGGTGGGCCACGGCGATCCGTACGCCCGCGGCCTCGGCGGCGGCGATCACCGCGTCGGCCTCGGCCAGCGTGCGCGTCATCGGCTTCTCGATGTAAACGCCCTTGACGCCGGCGGCAATGCAGTCGTGCAGCCACTCGGCGTGTCGGGCGTAGTAGTGCGGGCAGATGCTGACGAAGTCCAGGTCTTCGGCCGCAAGCATCTCGCGATGGTCCACGTAGGTTCGCCGCGCACCGCATTCGGCCGCTCGCATCGCGTGCACCCCGGCGTCGGGATCAGCCAGCGCAACAATCTCGGCTTGCGGCAGCCCGACCCAGGCCAGGTGGATGTTGTGTCCGTAGGGGCGCTCGTGCGTGCTGTCGCCGATGACGCCTACCCGATACGCAGGCATGCGCGAGGGCCTCATCTTCGGACAGCGGCGTGACAGCGGCCGAGGGTTGCCCGCGGGGCCGCGACCGCACATTGCCCCGTCACTCGACCGATCCTGGCGCCCACATCACAAACCCGCCACGTTGTGAGGCTGCCACAACAAACAAATGGCGGAAGGCCATGCAAGAGTCTCCGGCTCGGGAGGCGGATGGTCGTTTCCGCCTCCCGAGCCAGCTCCGCGACCGCGTCACAAGCGGCGGCTTGCCCGCTGCGCGCGGGTCATGCTTCGGCTATGCGCACTCAATCGCGGCCCCGGTCTGTCCCGGTACTCGACTGTCCTCCATCTGACGCAGAATCGCGTTCCCAGCCTCGGCCATGGCGGGACCGACCTCCTCGGCCGCGAGTTCGCCGGTGAAACCCTTTTGCGCGATGCTCCCCCAGGCCCCCTGCCATTCCTGCAACGCGTAGAAGGGGAACAGGTGGCGGTTGTCGCACATGTCCATGTTCTGCCCCAACACCTGCATGTTTTCCGGCGGCGGCGCGTGGGCGGCTGCATAATCCTTGTACGTGTGGCGGTTGTTGGGCGCGTGGCCTCGATCGATCGACACGCGCTCGGCGTAGTACTGCCCGCCCAGGAACAGCACGAGCTTGGTGGACTGTTCCACCACGCCCAGGCGCTCCGATGAGCGGGTGACCAGATACGGCTGGTCGTTCCAGCCATGGCCCGACTTGCCGGTGCGCGGCGACTTGGGTGAGGGCATGAGGCTCCAGGTGAAACGGTCGCGAATGCGCGACGCCGCATACCCGGTGGCGTAGACGCCGCCCGGCGCGAACCCAACCAGCCCGGCCGAGAACGGATCGCCGAACTCGCCGGCCAGCGTCTTGCTGAGGTCGCGCGAGTAGGCCACTTTCTCTTTGTGGATGCTGTTGACGGCCCAGGCCATTGCCTCCTGAGCCGGGGCCTCGTCAAATGGCGTGTGCGTGAGATCGTCGTTCACGTACTTATCGAGCCCGTTGGAGTAGCAGAGGGGCAGATAGGCAAACTCCGAGCCGGTGGGTGGGTTCATGCCGAACTGCTTTTCATCGCCCGTGGTCAGCCGGCGTGCGTTGTCCAATATGTCGTCCCACGTCCAGTCGGCGGTCGGCGCGGGAACGCCGTTTGCCTCCGCCAGGGTGACGTTGTAGTACCAGCCGCTGACGCCTGGCTGGAACGACAGCCCGAACATGTCGCCGGAGATGCGGTCCGGCGCCGGGAATCGGTGGTCCCAATCGTTGTCCGTATAGAGGTCCGGCAAGAAGTAAATTGCGTCGAAGTCCACCCGGAATTTCTCGGCGTGCTGTTGCGCGACGTCCGTGATGTTGACGAACGCTCCGTCGGGCTGGAAGTTCGAGAAGACGAACTGGTTGCCCAGCAAGACCTCCGGCGCGACCCCGGACGCCAGCAGAATCGGCTGCTCGCCGCCCGGCCGATGCACGACCTTGACGCCGATGTTGGGCTCAAGCTGGGTAAATTTCTCAACGCCCCACTGCGTGGCCTTCCCGCGCGGGCCGCTCGTATGGTCGGTGGAATAGTTGATAGAGACGAAACTCTGCTGCGGCGGCGCCTCCATGGCCGCGGTTGCCGCCGGGGCGGGCGCCGCAGCGACCGGCGCGGGGGCGGGTTCCGCCGGCTCGCCTTCGCCACAGGCGGCCAACACCAGCGCGCTGGCCGCGCCGCCGCCGGCGATGGCGAGCAGACGGCGGCGGTTGATCTGCTTTCTCGAATACATAGGGCCTCTCCCTCGGGCATGACGAGACGCCAAAGCTCCAGATGCTAAGCGTCCGTATGTTTTGACACTGAACCATTCGTACCCGCCGTGTCAACTGCTCCTGAAGCTGACCCGAACCGGATTGCTTCCGCGGCCGCCCAGACGTCGGCCGCAGCGTGTGGGCAGCGCCGATCACAATGCTGTGCTGGTTGGGAACGGCGAACGCTGGCCGCGGGTCGCCCTCGATCCCCCAGTCACGCCCATAACCAGTGCGTGGCCGGCCTTCGCCCCGCGGTCCGCCAGGAGCTGGCGCCGCCGGCCGCCGAATCGTGGGCGGCCCGCGATGGAATCCCTTGTCGCGGGCGCAGCGTCGTCGCTCGTCGGTCAGAAACTCGCGCTTGCGCGCGCCGACCGCCTGTGGCCTACGATCTGCGAGAATCGGACTGGGCTAGAATTGGGCGCTTGAGCCGGTGTCGCGCCTTCGCCGCACTCGTCGGGGCCGCCGGCGGCTTGTCATGCGCAGGGGATATATCGATGCAGGCAGTACGTGATCGAACATTCGGCCGTCGGCGTATGCTCGCGGTCTCTCTTCTAATCTTGGGCGTCACGGTCGTGTCGACCGTTGGGGCCTGCGCTGAAAGCGAGAGGTTCGAGTTCAAACCGCGTGGCGTGGATTCGCCAATCAGGCACCGCGGATAGGGCCCAGGCCGCGCGCGTACTGATTGGCCTGCCGGATTGCCTGATGGCCCTCAGATCGGCGGAGCTTTCGCCACTCCACCAGACATCGCCCGGTGGGCTGCAGCGGCCGCCGCTGTTCGGGCGATCGGTCGACAGATCGAGGAACGACACCTGGTAGCCGATCCACGCCGTACACGCAGGCAGCCGACGGCCTGATATCTCAAAGCACCGGACTAGGCTAAAATCGCCGCTTGAGGCGGCGAAGTGTCTTCGCAGCAATCGTCGGGTTCACGAGTGGCTCGTCATGTGCAGGGAGCACAGAGATGCAGGTACTACGCGATCGAAAACTTGGGCGTCGCCGCGTGCTGGTGGTCTCAATGCTGTTTCTCGGCGTCGCCGTCGTGTCAGCCGTTGGGGCCTGCGCCGAAAGCGACAGGTTCGAGTTCAAGCCGCGGGGCGTGGATTCGCCAATCAGGCACGGCGGATAGGGTCCGACGCCGCCCGCGTTCGGATGGGCGCCGCTTGGGCCGCGGCCACGTGATCCACCAGTGTCCGACCCCGCGCGCCTACGGATGGGCACGCCGGATCGCCTGATGGCCCGCAGATCCTCGGAGCTGTCGCCACTCCACCAGACATCGCCCGCTGGGCTGACGCTCTAGATGTGTACCGGGATACTCTCCGTTCCATCCCAGATGGGAGCGAGCTCCCAGACCTCCAGCGAGGTCAGGCTTGGCTGGCCAATGATGTCGAAGGTCGCGCTCGGTCGTGCTTTGCGGCTAAAGACGTGCAGGCCCAGGCTGTCGGGCCGCGTCGGGTAGATGCGACTGGTCGCAACCCGTCCGTGCGCAAACACCTCGACGACCGAAGCGTCGAGGAACACGTGCAGGCGTAGGGGCGTGTCCGGCGGCCGATGCAGCGGCCCGCCGCTGCTTGGTCGATCGGTCGACAGATCGAGGGATGACTGCTGGCAGTCGATCGTGAGCCGGTCGTCCGCGTAGTTGTATTCGATCCGTGTTTCCTCCGCGCCGTTCGGGGAGCGCCGAACGGCCAGACCAACCGTGCCATTGAGCGCGGGCGTGAACTCGGCCAGAATCTCCAGCTGCGCACCCGCCGCGCCCTGGATCTCGTGGACCGAGTCATGCGCCAGCGCGATGGCGCCAACCGCGTGGTGCGCGCCTCGCAGCGCTCGCACCTCGGGTGCCGGCTCCGAGGTCAGCCGGCCCTTCGCGTCCAGGCCCAACACCCGCGGCAACGACAGGAGGCCTGACCAGCCGGCCTCGGCTTGCGCTTCGCGCGTCCGCCCCTCACGGATCCATCCCCACGCGAGGCGTCGGCCCTGTGAATCGAGCAATGTCTGCGGAGCCGCGTAGTGCGTCCCAAGGTCCACACGGCCTCGGAACTCGCCGTGGAACCGGTGGTCGACATACGAGCCGACGAAGTACGGAAACCACCATTCAGGATGCGCATGCACGGTCAGCACGTGCTGGTCGCCCAGCGGAAAGAATTCAGGGACCTCCCACATCGAGCCGGTCAGGTTGGCGTCACCCGTGCACATCAACCCGAGGTACTCCCACTGCACCAGGTCCGGCGACCGATAGAGGGGCAGGGCGCCGCCGACGCCTCGAACGCCGCAGCCGATCACCTGGTACCAGCCATCGTCTTCCCGCCACACGCAGTGATCACGCCAGCCTGGCGCCTCCAGCCCATCCGGCGGCGCCGGGATGACCGGATTGGCGGGGTGCTTCGTCCATGTGATCAAGTCGTCGGCACTCGTGGCGATACAGGCCTTCTGTGGCATCACGCCTGTGTAGATCAGCGTCGGCACGCCATCGTGATCCACTGCGCAGCCGGAATAGCACCCGGTTGGATCCGCCCCACCGGGGGTCGGCGCCAGCGCAATGGGCAGGTGCTCCCAGTGGACCAGATCGTCGCTGACCGCATGGCCCCAATGCGCGCCCCGCAAGGACGCGCCCTGATTGGGAAGTCCTGAGAACATTCCCGGCGAGAACTGGTAGAACACGTGATAGCGTCCGGCCCACTGAATGACGCCGTTGGGGTCGTTCATCCAATCCGATGGCGGCAAAAAGTGGTACCGCGGCCGCTGCGGATCGCTCATCATGCTTCCTTGGTGTCGCGTGCGCCGCATAGCAGCGGAACGTCCGCGGCTAGGGTGCCCGAACCTGCAACGGTGCACCACCGCGACGGATAGCGGCGGGGCCCCAGCCGGTCTCCCGCCAGGCGCCGCTAGGCCCGCCCCAATCTGACCGATGACCCGCGCGGCGGGGAGGCTCTTCCCCAGCCGCAGGCGAGCCTCTTCGGGGCTCGTGGACCCCAATCCGCCGGCGCTGTGCCGCTGAGCGCCGTCGTGGGCGACGTGCGCCGCGCAGCGCGCTGCCGGCCGAGCGAATGTGCACGGAGGACTCCCAAGCCCCGCTGGCGCACCGCACTCCGCGCCCAGGTCGGAGACGGCGACCGCGCCGGCTGGGGTTGGTTGATTCTTCAACGCAGGATTGTTAATGTTCAAACCATGCTGGCCGCACCCGCCCGGGTGCTTGGTGCAAATGTTGTATGGAGGTTGCTATGCGTCGACTGATGACGAGACGCCAGACGCTGGTCGCGGCCGGTGGAGTGGCGCTGGGAGCTACCGCCGGGATGATGCTGGCTGCTTGTGGTGAGGCAGAGGTCGCCGAGACCCCCGCTGAGCCGGCGCCAGTCGCGACCGCTGCCCCGGCCCCGGCCGCTGAGACCCGGCCACAGAAGAAGGCCGTCGAAATCGAATTTGTACACGACCACGTATCCGGACCGCGCGGAGAAGCGATGAAGTGGGGGCTCTCGAACTTCGCGAGCCGGTACCCCGACATCAATGTCCGGTTCGTATCGCAGCCGTCTGACTTCGTTGATTCATTCGCCATCCTGCAGGCCGCCAACTCGCAGGGCGAGGTGGCCTTGCTGAGCGGGCACTTCTTCATGTCGTGGGCGGAAGCTGAAGCTTTTGCGCAAATCAACGACGCCTTGAGTAAGAACCCTCGATACGACGCAAATGCCACGTATTTTGCGCCTGATGCGTTCACCATCAACTTTTGGAATCGAGTTCCGTCGTCGCACCTCGATCCAATCTCAGGTCCGCAATATGGCTTGCCGTATCAGGGCAATTTGTTCGGCTACGCGTACAACGTCACTCTGATGACCAACGCGGGCGTTGACTTTCCCACCGTGGGCAAGTGGGGGCTCGAAGGGGAATTTCGTGACGCGCTGAGGCAGTGCACCGACGCCGAGCAGAATACGTTCGGCTGCCAAGCGACCGCCGGAGGCTGGCCCCACAATCTGACCATTCCTCTGGCGATGGCGAATCGGGACGACCTGATGCCCATGTACAACAGCGACGCTACACACCTCGAGGTTTACGACGACGGAGGGGATCGAGGCTTGCGGTATCTCATTGATCTCATCCAGAAAGACAAGGTCTCGTACACGCCGGAGCACAGCCAACAGCTTCAGGGCGAGTTCCAAGATCCATTCTCGGCCGGAAAGGTGATGACGTTGTATTCCGGCGGTTCGGTGCAACACATGGTGAATCGAATTAAGGACCGGTTCGAGTGGGCGATGGGTCCGGTGCCCGAAGGCGGAAATGGTACGCCGCATCCAGTCGTCTTCGATGGACAGCCGCACCTCGTCACCAGCACGGCGCGACGTCGGGGCACGATCGAGGAGTCGGTCGAGCTCATCAATTTCTTCGTTGGGCCTGAAGTTCAGACGCGCATCGCCATCGATCGCGGATCCTTCCCCTACAACAAGGAAGCGCTTGCGTCGACCGAGATGGCCGCGGGGCCGCCGGGGAACCACGGCATTTGGAACGACTACGCCCAGCGCACGGACCACCGGCACCTGCAGTGGGCCCACCCGCACTGGCCTGAGATGTGGGGGCTCTATCGGTGGGACAAGACGGTGACCGGTGAGGAGTCGGTTGACGAGGCCATCGCCAGGATGACCTCCACGGCAGACAAATTCTTGGAAAGAACGCACGACGATTGGGCGTCGCTAAAGCGATTTGCGGAGGCCGCGTCCTGACAAGCTAGAAGCATCGGCGCCACGGAATCGGCGAAGCAGCCTCCGAGGAGGCTGCTTCGCTTATGCGGACCATGCGTGCGGGTCCTACGGCGACGGTTCTTACCCTAGCTGCAGCCGTCTGTTTCATTCCGGGCCGTCCCACAGCCGCTGGCGGGCACGGGTTGTACTGAGCGGACGTGATCCTCCAACGGACACGCCGCGCGCACACGGCCCGCGCCTACCCAGGCAGCGGCCGGCCCGCGGTTGATGAGGACTTAGACGAGAAGCATCTCGCTCCGCGCGCGGTCCGCTTTCAACCGCGCGGTGAGGACCTCCAGCAGCGAGTCCGCCAACTCGTCCTGATCCACCGGCGTCGCGGCTTGCACCTGGGCGGCCCA
>JAKZUJ010000084.1:0-3073 GCA_047516685.1 Chloroflexota bacterium
GCGTCAACTCAGCCAGAGGCCTCGGCTATTGACTCAGCGGCCGGTTGTCCCATGGTCAGGCTGCGCTGTATGGCTGTGTCCAGATCATCCACCCGTGCCCGCCAGTCGGCGCGCTCCACCAGGGGCATTGTCCAGGCGTCACGCGCTTCCAGCAGTTGCTCGAGTCGCAGCCCGAGTCTGGCTGCCGCCCCATCCAGCGCCAGCGTCCAGGCCGGCGTGCCCGGGCCAGCGTCAAACGTGCGCGTGGATCCGGCCAGGGCAATGGCAACGTGTGCGGCTTCCGCGCCGCCGTCATGCCCCGCCACCACGAACGCGCCGGCCATCGGAACCTGTCGCCTGGCGCCCGGCCAGCCGGGCAGGGGCAGCGCCTCCCACGCATCCCGAGCATCCGGCGGCAGCGCCGCCAGTCGGTTCAGCGCTCGGCCATGCGCGATGGTCAATGCCACGCGACCACTGAGGATTGCCTCACCCGCCGCGCCCTGGCCGTCCCAGGCGCTCGGCGGCGGCGAGACTCGTTCGCGCAACCACTGGTCCGCGTACCACTGCCACGCGTTCAGTGCCGCCTCGCTCCCCGGAAACGATCCGGCCGACCCGGCCACGGTTTCCAGCTCGGGCAGCCCGGCAACCACGCCAAACCCGTACGTAAAAGTCTCAGGGTCGGTAAGGCGCCGAGCCGCTTCACCCAGATCAACATAGGTGGCGCCAACCTCGGCCACGCCGGCTGCCTGGAGCCGCCGGCGGCTGGCAAGCAGATAGGTGGGATACGCGCTCACGGGGATTCCCACCAGTCCGTGATCTCGCTCTCCCAGCGCCAGCATCTCGGTCAGAAACCCGTGTTCCGTCTCGAGCTCCGCGGCCAGCGGCGCCAAAGTCTCCAGCGCGTCCAGAGCCGTCACGAGACCGCCGGGTATCCCTATCAAGATGTCGGGCAAATCGCCGGCCACCGCCCGAGCCAGCAGGCGCGCGTCGCTTTGACTTCCAGCGTCCAGCATCTCCAACGTCACATTCGCGGTCGTGTCCACCACGCTCAGGTCAGGCGCGTTCTCCCCGGCGAGCGCCGGACTGACGGCCACGCGGAGCTGCAGTTGTAGCGGTTGTGGCGTCGGATCGGGAATCGCCACCGTTGGCCGCGGCGCTGGCGAGGCGGTCGGTGACGGTGTGGGGGGCGGCGTGACCAGACGCGTGATGACCACCTGTTGCTCCACGACGACTTGGCGCTCCACGATCACCTCACGCTCGGTGACGACCGGACGCTCCACGATTACCTCGCGTTCGACGATCGTGGGAATCACCACTACTCGCTCAACCACAACGGGCGCACCGCAGGCCGCCATCGTCAGCGCGACGCCGGCCGCCGTGCCTGCCTGGAGCACGCGCCGTCGGCTCAGCCCGCGGCCTGCCAGCCGGGCCGCCATTCGGGGAAAACCCGCGCGATGTGTCAGGATTCGCGCAGAACCTGCCGAGCCGTCATGCGACGATGCTACGTGAGCAGGTGCGAGATGATCCTCAAGCGTCAGCTACGGGAGCGCCCGATGCACGATGTGGCGATTCTGGGTTCCGGGCCGGCTGGGCTGACCGCCGCCATCTACACGGCGCGCGCCAACCTCTCCACGCTGGTGTTCACCGGCGACGCTCTTGGCGGCCAGCTCGCCACCACGTTCGACGTCGAAAACTTCCCCGGCTTTGCGGAAATCACCGGCCCCGACCTCACCACGCGCATGCAGGGCCAGGCCGAGCGCTTTGGGGCCGAGATCGTCTACGACCAGATCACCGAAGTCGACTTCGACGGCCCGCCCTTCACCCTCAGCGGCCGCGCCGCGACCTACCAGGCGCGCTCGGTCATCGTCGCTACCGGCGCCAGTCCCCGACTCCTGGGTATTCCCGGTGAACAGGAACTGTGGGGCCGCGGCGTCTCCGTCTGCGCCACCTGCGACGGCGCATTCTTCAGAGATCAGCCCGTGGCCGTGGTTGGCGGCGGCGATAGCGCCCTGCAGGAGGGCCTGTTCCTCACCCGCTTTGCCTCCAAGGTCACCGTTATCCACCGGCGTGACCAGTTGCGCGCCGGTCCCTACCTGCGGGACCGCGCCCGCGACGAGCCGAAAATCGACTTCGTGTGGGATTCAGTCGTCACCGCGGTCCAGGGCGATCAGGCCGTCCAGTCGCTCAGGCTCCGGAATGTCCAGACCGGCGAAGAATCCGACTTCGCCGCGGAAGGGCTGTTCATCTTCATCGGCCACGACCCGAACTCGGAGATATTCAGAGGAAAGCTGGAGATGGACGCGGACGGCTACGTGATCTCCAGCCGCTACATGCACACCAACGTGGAAGGCGTCTTCGTGGCCGGTGAGGCCCAGGACCACTACTTCCGCCAGGCCATCACGTCCGCCGGCGAGGGCTGCCAGGCCGCGATGGAAGCCGAGAAGTTCATTGCGCGCCTGGAAAGCCGGCAACCGGCCGTGGCGGCGGGCGCGGCGAGCGAATAGCCTCGGGTGCTCCGGCGCGCGGACGCGGCGCGGCGGAGCGCCGCTCAGCGGCTCCCGCTGCCGGCGGGCACGCTGGTTGCCTTGACGGTGTTTGGCTTCATGGTTGCGGCCGTTGTCGGTCTGGCCGTACTGGCTGGGACCTCACCGGGTGCGCCGACCACGGAACGGCGGCCGGCCACGCCCGGCCCGGTTCGGACGCCGCCGCTCACCGCCACGCCAGCGCCGCCCTCGGTTGTTCCACAGGTCGACGCATCCAGCGTGCGCCGTGCCGGCCAGGCCCTGGGCGCTCGAGTCGATCCAACGCCAACCTGGCGCCCCCTGGGTGCGAACCTGGCCGCTTACGCCGAGGCCACGGGCCGGCTGCGCCACCAGTTCGAAAGCGGCGCGGCCTACGTGAGCCTCATCAACGTGGCCCACCGGCTGGGCGCTGTCAGCGATGAACGGCGGCTCGTGGCGCTGCTGGCCCTGGCCGACCTGGCCCGAGCGACCGAGCAAGGGGTGCGGTCACACCCGCCGCCGCCGGTTGCGGCGATCTACCACCTCCGCCTGGTGGAGGTTCTCGGCAACTACGGCGCGGCCGCCCACCAGTA
>JAKZUJ010000085.1:0-4379 GCA_047516685.1 Chloroflexota bacterium
CGCCGCGCAACGCCGCCCATCCCGCTACTCCGGCGGCAGCTTGACGATGTTGAGCCAGAAGTCCTGGATCGACGCCACCACGTGCAGGAACTGCTCAAGGTCCACTGGCTTCGTCACGTAGGCGTTCGCGTACAGGTCATATGTGCTCAGGATGTCCTGCTCGGCCGCCGAACTGGTCAGCACCACCACCGGAATCCGGTGTAGGTCCGGGTCCGACTTCAACTCCTGCAGCACTTCGCGCCCGTCTTTCCTGGGTAGATTCAGGTCCAGCAGAATCAGGTCGGGCCGCGGTCGATCCGAATAGATATCCTGCCGCCGCACGTACGCGATGGCCTGTTCCCCGTCGTTGACGACGTTCAGTTGGTTGCGAATCTTGGCCTCGCGTATCGCCTCCTGGGTCAGGCGTACGTCGCCGGGGTTGTCCTCCACCAGCAAAATTTCTATCGGGGCGCCGCTGGCCTTGGCCATCTCCGGCCTCCTTTCACCTTGGACCTCACCCGCATTCCTGGCGCAGGCCTTGCCGCGCCTACCCGCGGAACGAGCGCGTTTCAGTTATCGGCGCTCGTCCCCTCAACCGGTCGCAGCGTAAACCGAAACGTCGCGCCCTGCCCCTTGGTCAACTCCGGCCAGATCGTGCCTCCGTGTCGCTCCACGATCTTTCGGCACAGGGACAGACCGATCCCCGTGCCTGCGTAGGCGTCCCGCGTGTGCAGCCGCTGGAACACCTCAAATATTCGATCGAAGTGCGCTGGGTCGATGCCGATGCCGTTGTCCGCAACCCCAAACTCCCACATCGAACCCGCCCGACGCGCCGTCACCGCCACCCGCGGCTTTCCGCTGGCGTTGAACTTGACCGCGTTGCTGACCAGATTCTGAAACAGCTGGGTCAACTGCACCCGGTCCCCCAGAACCGTCGGCAGCGGATCATGCGACACTTCCGCCCCGGCCTCGCCGATCGCCTGCTCCAGGTTGATAAGCGCCTCCCGCAGCACGGCTTCGCTCTCGGTGGGTTCCGGGTCCCGCCCGCGAGTCCCCACGCGTGACAGGTCCAGCAGCCCGTTCAACAGGGCCTGCATGCGCCGTGCGCCGTCCACCGCGAACTCGATGAAATCGTCGGCGTCGGCATCCAGCTTGCCCCGGTAGCGGCGCTCCAGTAGCCCCACGTAACTGGCCACCATGCGCAGCGGCTCCTGCAAGTCGTGCGAGGCAACGTAGGCAAACTGCTCCAATTCGGCGTTCGATCGCGCCAGTTCGTCCTGCGTGGCAAGCAGCGACTCGACGGATTGCGCGTTGGCCACCGGGCCGGCGATTTGCGCGGCGATCAGCACCGCAATCGCCTGGCTGCGAGCGTCGTAGGCGTTCGGCGTCCTCGACATAAACCGCATGACCGCAACGACTGTCTGCTCCAGGATCACCGGAACGTCCATCCACGTGCGCAGACCGGCTGCGACCCCGTCCTGCAGGCGCGGCGACTGGGCCAAGATCGCGGCGACGTTCCGCTCGTTCACGATCTGCGGCTGCTGGCTTCGCACCACGGATTCGATCACCTGCCCATCCAGCGGCCGCCAGACGTCCAGCGTGGCCAGCGGGACGTCGATGCCCGCGTAGTAGCGGGCCTTGTGCTGCCAGTCGTCGTTGTCCACCACCACGATGGACAGCCGTTCCGCTGGAATCACCGACGTTACGGCCTCGGCAAATCGGTCGTAGATCTCGTCGATATCTGCCGACGACGTGATGATCCGCCCAATGTGCGCCAGCAGTGGCGCGAATTCGACCTCGACCTTCGCGGGATCCGCCGTGGCGCCGCTGGTCGATGTGCTCATGGCACACTCGCCCGACGTCCCGGCAAGACTGGCTCTGCGCCGGCGTTGCTCAAGGCCAACGTCCCTGGATTCACGGCCGCTTCGCCGCAATTGTTACAGTTTAGGCACACTTCGGAAGTGAACGACCCGGGCCGCAACGCAGCGGCCCTGCGCTGGGAGGGAAGCAATGGCCGCGCAAACGCTTCGCATCTTGGTCATCGAGGATAACCCCGGCGACGTTCGGTTGCTCGAAGAAATGCTCGTCCCAACCGGCGACGTGCAGTTTGAAGTCCAGAGCTTCGGCAACCTCTCCGACGGACTCGGGGCCGTCAGCGACTTCGAGCCCGCGGTCATTCTGCTGGACTTGGGCCTCGGCGAATCCCAGGGCCTGGAGACCTTCACCGCCGCCCAGGCAAGCGCCGGCGGCGTCCCGATCGTCATTCTGTCGGGACTCGGCGACGAAGCAGTGGCCACCGAGGCCGTCGCCCAGGGCGCCCAGGACTACCTGGTCAAAGGAGAATTCTCGGAAGAACGGCTCCGCCGCACCATTCGCTACGCGATCGAGCGGCAACGCAGGTCCGACACGGCCGAGGAACGCATCCGCACCCTCGTGGCGGAAGAACCGGGCTTCGCCGACATCGTCATGAATCAGCCCGACGGCATGATCGTGGCCGACACCGCTCGCAAGGTGCTGTTTGCCAACCCGGCGGCCGCCGAACTCTTCACCGTCCCGGTCGACGAGTTGGTCGGCAGCGAGCTCGAGTTCAACGTGCGCCCCGGCGCCTCGCAGATGGTTCAGATTCGCGAGGACCCCCGAAAACTGCGTTACCTGGAGGCCCACAGCGCCCAGGCCGTCTGGTCCGGCAGCGACGTGCACGTCCTCACCTTCCGCGAAGGCGAACACGTCGGGTTCTTCAGGCGCATCCTCCGCAACATCGGCTTCTAAGCCCCTGTCGGCCCCGCGTCGCCTATGCCAGCCCGCCGCTGTACAGCCGGTCGATCAACCAGCAGGCCTCGCCTCTGCTGATCGTCGCCTCCGGGTCTGCCGGCGTTGACGGATTTGGCAGCGCCCCCATCGACATCCGCAGCGGCGACGGATCGGCCATCCAGCCCCGCAGGATGTCCATGAACTCCGACCAACGGCACGGCGTCTGATCGTCGAATAGCCCCGCGTCCACTGCCAACGGACGCCACGGGTCACCCGCCCGCCGCGTCAGCCAGCCCCAGCGCTGCGCCTCGCCGCACGTCAGCGGATCGTTCGGGTGCGCGGCGAATTGCCCGAAGAATCCCCGCGTGCCCCAGAATTGCGCCGCCGCCGATAGGTCCGCCGGCTGCTGGTCGAAGCCCGTGAACCCGGTCGGTGCGATGTCATTGAAATATGTAATCACCTGCCCCCGCGCCAATAGCTCGTGTTGCAAGGTGGCGCGCGGCACGTCCCGCACCCGAACGCCTCGCTTTAGCGCCAGCGCCGCCGCGGCTCCGGCCGCTTCGCCCAGCGCCATCCACACTGGCTCCATGCGAATCGTCCCGTAGCCCAGGTGGCTGGCCGATACCGCAACCGGCGTAAGCAGCCCGTCGATACCCTCGGGAACCATAACCCGATAGGGAATCTGGTAAGGCACGGTCTCCTCGGCCAGCCCAATGAATCCCTCCAGCGCCACTTGCCGCCCATCCGGCGCCTCTTCTCGATCCGGAAGGCCAGGCCCCACGACCTCGCGCTGCCGCGTGGCGTGCGAATCGATCTGATAGCCGCCCGACGCCACGCTGTCCCAGTGCGTCGGCGAGCGCCCGCCTGAGCTGTCCAGCAGCGCGTCGCTGGCGCTGAACAGGTAGCCGCCGAGGATCCGACAGCCCTCGCGCACGTACATCTGCTGCGGAAAGCCGCCGTTGTCCTGGAACTCGTCGGCCGCCAGCCCCCACTCGCACGCTGCGTTCCGAAAATCCTCCGGCAGTCCTTCGTCGTTCTGACAGAACCACACCAGCCCCTCGGTGTACGCGCGGTGCGCCGCCCCGATCTCCAGTCGACGCTCGGGTCCGGCCTCCGGATAGTCGTAGTTCGCCTCGGCCCAGTCGCTGGACGTGAAGCAGAAATGGTGGTTGTTGGCGTCGGACTTCCGGTTGGGCATCGGTACCACGTTCAGCACGGCCGTGCCGCCGCGCGGCCCCTTGAACCCCGGCATCCGCCCGCTCCGCACGTCGTCGATCAGCGGCACATACGGTTCACGGCTGTAGCCCGCTGGCCGTTGGACCGGCCGCCGGTTCGATGGATCGTCGGTCAGGCACAGCCGGTAGTTGTAGGCCTGGATGCGTCGGTCCGCCGCCCCGGTGGACCCCGGATAGGTCAGCCGGTCGTGAAAGTCCTGGTACACCACCCCGGCGTGCGACTCGCCCAACTCTTCGCGTCCCTCGCGTCCAATCCGGTAGGCCGCGCCCGCGCCCAGGGCCACGTCGCCTTCGTACGTCGCGTCCACGAACACCCGCGCCGCCAGGCGCACGCGCTCGCCGGTGGCCCGGCCCTCTGCATCCACCGCCGCCAGCGTCACCGCCGTGACCCGGCGCTCCGGCGTGTCGTTGGGC
>JAKZUJ010000086.1:0-7728 GCA_047516685.1 Chloroflexota bacterium
CCCAGTGAACCAGCGCCCAGCGCAGCTCCGCGCAGCGCGGCGCCGGCCAAGGAGCCGCCAAAGGCCGCGGACCGCGAGCGGGCCCAGGCGCCAGTGAAGGTCTTGCCACAGGAGAATCTGACCGGTCGGGCCGTGCAGGCCGCATCCGACGAGGCGTAAGTGCGTATCGCCGTCACCGCCACCATCTGGGGCGATGTCCCGTTTCGGCAGGTGGCGGAGGAGGCGCGCGAGGCCGGCTACGCCGGGATTGAAGGCGTGGGCGACCTCGCCGGGAACGTGTCGCTGGCGCGCCGCGTGCTGGCGGACGAGGGTCTGGAGGTCACGGCCGGCCGATTCTTCGCCAACTGGTTCGCCGAAAGGTACCAGGAGATCGAACTCGACCAGCTACAGCGGGCGTCCGAATTCTTCGCCGACGTCGGCGCCCAGTACCTGATTACGTCCACCCGGCCGATTCCCGAGCGCATGCTCACGGCGGGTCACGTCACAGGTCAGCGCCAGGACGGGTTATTGGACTATCAGTGGACACATATGGCGGACGCTCTGACGCGAGCGGCCTACATCACGCAGCGCGACTTTGAGCTCCCGCTGCTCTTTCGCAATCAGGTCGGTTCGTACGTCGAGACGGGCGAGGAGCTGGCTCAGTTGATCGAGATGACCGACCCCGACAACCTGCGATTGGCGCCCGACATCGGGTACCTGGCCTATGCGGGCGCGGACCCGCTGGACTTCCTGCGCACCTACTCCGAGCGGGTCGCCTACGTAACCCTGAAGGACCTGGATTTTGACCTGCACGAGCAACACATTCGGGAAAGAGGCGCTCTGGAGGAGTATTGGGACGCCGGCGGCTTCCTGGAGCTTGGGCAGGGTGACGTGGATATTGCGAGCGTCGTGAGCTTGCTGCGCGAGCGGGAGTTTGACGGCTGGCTGGCCGTCGGGCACGACCGGCCGGGGCGGGATCCTTCAGCCAGCGTCCAGATATCGCGGGAATATCTGGTGGGCCTGGGGTTTGAGCTCGAAGCGGACCTGACATGACGCGGGGCGTGGGGCGCCGCGCCCTGCTGGTCGGAGGCGCGGGCACGGCGGCTCTGGCGGCGCTGAGCGCCTGCGGCGACTCGGCGGTTCGGCGCGCGCAGCCCAGCTCAATTGCCTTGGCCAACGTCTGGCCGTGGGGGGCCAACACGTTCCTGAACCTGGAAGTCGAGACGTGGAAGCGCCGCCAGACCCTTGACATGGTGCGAGACGCCGGCATCCGCTGGATCAAGCAGCACGCGCCGTGGGCGGACATCGAGACGCCGGCACGCGGCCAATTCTTCAACGCCGCCGCCCGGCGCTCCACGTGGGACAAGTACGACGAAATCGTGGATCTGGCGGAAGAGGCCGGGATCGACATCATTGCGCGGATCGACCGGGCGCCGGCCTGGGCGCGGGCCGATGATCCGCACCCGACGGCGCCACCGACCGATCTGGAGGACTACGGGCGCTTTCTGACCACGTTCGCCAGCCGCTACCGAGGGCGCGTGCGCTACTTCCAAATATGGAACGAACCGAATCTGGCGCACGAGTGGGGCGGGGGCCGGCCCGATCCCGACGCGTACGCTCGACTGCTGCGCGTGGCCAACCTGGCCATCAAAGGCGTGGACGACGAAAACGTGGTGATTGCCGCGCCGATGGCCGCAACCCTGGAAAACAGCCCACGCGCCATGGACGAGGTGCGCTACCTACGGCGGCTCTATGAGGCCGGGGCGGGGAACGACCTGGACGTCCAGGCCGCCAACGCCTTTGGACTGGAACATCCGCCGGACGCAGCGCCCGATCCACACGTGCTTAACTTCCGCCGGGTGGAGTTCGTGCGCGAGCTCATGCTTGAGTTCGGGCTGCGCAACAAGCCGGTCTGGTTCAACGAATACGGCTGGAACGCTTCACCGGCGGACATGAACCCGGCCAAGCTCGTGTGGCGACGGGTCTCCGAGGAGACGCAGGCCGAATGGACGGTGGAGGGCGTGCGCTACGCGCTGACGCACTGGCCATGGGCGGGCGTGTTCAATCTCTGGTTCTTCCGCAAGCCACTGGAAGCCCTGCAGCCGGATGAGAGCGAGTACTACTTCCGGATGGTGGAACCGGATTTCACTCCGCGGCTGGTCTACCGGGCCGTCCAGCGCGCCGCCACCGGCGCCTCATTCCCGTAGATCGAACCTGAAACACATATTTCGACCGCGGCGCGGCTGGCTGTTGCTGGCGGCCGTGGTTGTGGCCGTTGTCGTTAGCGGGGGCGTGGCTGGGCTCGGCGCGATCCTGGACCGTGGAGTGACCTACGGCACGGCGGCGCTGGGCGAGGTTCGCCACACGGATGTGCCGGCTGTGGGCGCCAATACGTTTCTGCACCGCGAGCCGGACCCAGCCAAGGTCCGGCGGGAGCTCGACGTGCTGCGCCGAGCCGGTATTGGGCTGATTCGCCAGGAGTTCAACTGGGCGGAATTCGCGCCGCTGGACCCGGACGAGCATCCGGACAGCGGTCGTGACGCCTGGGTCAAGTACGACCAGATTGTGGCGGCGGCGCAGGACGCCGGCATGGAAGTCCTGGCGCGGTTGGATCGCGCTCCCGGCTGGGCCACGCCGGGCTTCGATCCCCGGGACAACCCGTGGATGCAGGCGCCGCCCATCGACAACGCGGACTTCGCCAAATTCGCCGGCCAGCTGGCGGCGCGCTATCGCGGGCAGATCCGCTACTACCAGATCTGGAACGAGCCCAACCTGTACGGCGAGTGGGGCGGACGCCCGCCGGACCCCGCCGAATACCTGGCCATGCTGCGGGCCGTGGGGAAGGCCATCCGCGCCGCCGATCCCGAGGCAAGGATCGTGCTGGCAGGTCTGGCGCCGACCATCGAGACCGGCCCCGACAACCTGAGCGATCTGCTGTTTCTGCGCAGCCTGTATCTGTTGGGCGCCAAGGGCGACTTCGACGTGGCCGCCAGCATGTCCTACGGGCTATGGAGCGGGCCGCGCGACCCACGAGTCGACGATCAACGTGTGAACTTTCCGCGCGCCGTGCTGTGGCGCGAGACGATGCTGGCGTTCGGCGACACACAGACGCCGGTGTGGGCGGCTGAATACGGCTGGATGTCGCTGCCGGCCGGCTGGACCGGCGAGCCGGGTATCTGGGGCAACCATTCGATCGAGGACCAGGCCGCGTGGACAGTGGACGGAGTCCGGCGCGCCCGGGAGCAGTGGCCGTGGATGCCGATGATTGTGATCTGGGCCTCGCGCTGGCCGGAGGATCCCGATCCGCGCGATCCGACGCCGTATTTCCGCCTGATGGACAAGGACTTCACGCCGCGGCCCAACCTGGAGGCGGTACGGAACGCGTTTGCCGGACCGCCCGCGGCGGGCGTTGGCCTGCACCAGGAGACCCATCCCGCGGTGAGCTTTGCCGGTCCCTGGCCACGGGCGCCCAGCGATCTGGCAAGCCTGACCTTTCACCGGTCCACCGGCGTAGCGGGCGCGAGCGTCAGCTTCCGGTTCGACGGCACGGACGTCGGCCTGCTCACGCGGCGAGGCCCGGACATGGGTCGCCTGCTGGCGCGTATTGACGGGCAGGACGCGCTGGCCGACGCGCTGCCCCGGAATCCGGGCGGCGAGGCGATCCTGGACCTTTATTCGCCCAGCGTTGAGCCGCTGGCGCGTATCCCCATCGCCACCCGGCTGCCGACCGGCTCACACACGCTGGAACTGACGGTGCTGGCCGCTCCCAATCCGGCATCAAGCGGGGGGCTGGTGATCGTGGACGGGCTGCTGGTTGGGAATGCGCGAGCGACGTGGCCGTGGCTCGCGCTCGGGGCGCTATGGGCGGCCGTAGGCGCGCTGGGGCTCTGGACGGCTCGATCGTGGGTCGGCTTGCAGCGGGCGCTGGCGGCGCTGTCCTGGAGCTGGATGGACCGGCGCGTTGGCGCCTTGCGGCTGGGGGAAGTGGTGCTGGCCGCGGCGGCGGCGCTCTACGCCGTGCTACCGGCCGGCGGTCTGACCTCGCCGTGGACGCTGCTGCGACTATTCCTGGCGCTGGCGATGGGCGTGCTGGCGCTTGCGCGACTGCGCGACGCGGCGCTGGTGGCCGTGGCCGCGATGCCGTTTGTGGGCGTTCTTGGGCGGACCGGTCTGATTGACCGGCCGGTCGGAGAAATCCTGCTGCTGGCGCTGGTGGCGGCGTGGATTGCGCGGGCACTGTGGTGTGGGCCGCCAAGGCTGCCGCCCGTGCGCTGGCTGGCCGCGGTGGGCGCTTTCGCGATTGCCGCGGTGTTGGCGGCGGCGCTGGCCGATTACCCGAAATTCGCTTTGCGCGATCTGCGCACCGTCGTCCTGGAGCCGGCGGCGTTCTTCGTGGTGCTGGCGTCGGTTGTGCGGGATCGGAACGGCGTGCGCAGGTTGATGGCAGCGCTGGCCGCGGGGGCGACGCTGGCGGCGCTGGTTGCGCTGGTGCTGATTCCGTTCGGCGCGGTGGTGACCGAGGTGTTCCCGCCGCGTCTGCGGGGCACGTTCGGCTCGCCCAACAACCTGGCGTTGGTGCTGGAGCGGGCGGCGCCGGTGGCGTTGGCCCTGGCGCTGGGGGCGCGAATGGCTACAACGTCGGAGATGAGGGTCAGGTGGGGATGGCGGCGCCTATCTGGCGCGCGGGGCCTGTGGCTGCTGGCGCTGGCGCTGCTGGGGTCGGTGTTGATCCTGACCTGGAGTCGGGGGGCGTGGCTGGGGGCGCTGTTAGGGCTGGCGGTGGCCGCTCGGCCCCTTTGGGGACGAGTCCGGCCCGGACGTCGCCTGGCGGCAGTGGCCCTGCCGCTCCTGACGCTGGCGTCGATCGTGCTGCTGACGGGTGTTGAGCGGATCGGCCAGCTACTGCGGATTGGCGATAGCGGCGCGGTGTCGCGGCTGGCCATCTGGGAGTCCGCCTGGCGCCTGGCGCGCGACCACTGGCTCTTTGGCGTGGGTCCGGACAACTTCCTGACGCATTACCGGGCGTACATGCGGCCGGAGGCCTGGCGCGAGCCGAACATCTCGCACCCGCATAACTTGCTGTTGGATGCCTGGGTCTCGTTGGGTGTGATTGGCCTGGTGGCGCTGGTGGCGGTGCTGGCGCTGTTCTGGCGGGACTGGGCTCGGATCCGGCGGGCGGTTACCGGCCGATTGGATCCACTGGCCTCCGGGCTGGCGGGCGCGATGACGGCCGCCCTTGCGCACGGCTTGGTGGACCACGGGTACTTTCTGCCGGAACTGGCGGTGACGTTCTGGACTTTGGCGGCCGCGGTTGCGGCGCTGGCGGCAGTTGGTGTCGCCAGACAGTTGAAGGCGGATGGTGCCAGGAATGCGGGCAAGGCGCCGATTTAGCTTCGGTGGCCTTAGCCAGCACTCTTGTGCGCCCGGTTGGTGGCGTGGAGTATAACTGTCGTGTCAGCACGACGTGGAGCCACCATGGCTGAGATCACCCTGGAGATCGCGGCGTACGAGCGCATGCAGAGCGACCTGGAGCGCGAGCACTTGGGGAAGTGGGTGGTAGTGCACGACGAGGAGTTGATTGGGGCATACGACGACTTTGAAGATGCCGCCTGCGCGGGGGTTCAGCGCTTTGGAATCGGACCGTTCCTGCTTCGTCAGGTTGGTGCTAAGCCGTTGAATCCGTGGACTCCGGCGATCTACCAGGAGTCGGGACCCATCCACTTGATGCACCAGGTTTTCTCTCGGACCCCACCGCCTGACTGACATCGCTGCCGCTCCCACGCAGCCGGTGGCGCAGATATAGGTTGACGACTGCACGATTCAGCTATGTGCTAAGAATGTCGGGCAATCAAGAAGCCGAAAGGAGCGGGAGGTCGTCGGCAATTACACGAATCTGATTGAACTTACCGATAAGAGTCTAGTAACTGATCTGACTGAGAAAGCCCAGCGCGGTGTAACAGCCGCCCTAACAAACTCAAAAGAGGTGGGAATGACACCTCTAAACGACTGGATACCGCTAGCCCAGCTAGCTGTTCAAGTCATTGTCCTTGCCTTCCTGATCCGCCGAGCGCGGACCGACTAGGCGATCTGCCCGTCTCCAGCGGTCTGCTTGTGGGGCCGCTGGAGACGGCGCCAGACCAGCCACCAGATGGTCGGACCTAAACAACCCCCTCGCTTGGCGCTCCCACTCCGTTAAACCCCTTTGTCTAGTTGGGTGGGAGCGGCGAGGCCTGGACTTGACAAGCGACGCCCGTGGAGGGCCGCCTGCTTAGAAGAACCCGCCTACGGGCACTTTCCAGTTAATGTACGACGTTCACTGACTGCGCGAGACGTTTTGCGTGAGATCTTTCCACAAGTCGGTTAGCTTTCTATTCTACCTATTTTAGAAACGTCGCCATTGACCACAGAATGCTGAAGGCGTCTTGCCACTTGGATTGTATGTTCGATAACCCTCTCTACATCTTTACACTGCTCAATTGTTATCGCCGGCGGATCGTAGGAAGCAGCGAAGCTAAATTGCTGAGCAATGAATGGACCAGTATCGCCGGTGCGCTTGATCGCTAGATTAGTAATTTCATTCATATTTACTATTGGATGTGCAATTTGCTCATTCCTGATGTCTCGTAAGCGTTCGAGTGCTTCACCTACATCACGATTTGATATGCCTTGGATTACAAGAGCTGGCTTCGTGGAGTCAATAATCACATTGTATCGCTCAGTATGTTTCCAGCACGTGAGTATTTTTACAATGGCCGCTTCCCAAAGACAGCGAAATAATCTAGTTAGGTGTCCTTCAACAAGAGGATTCTGGCGACTAGGATCATCTTCGGATTCTTGTACTAGCCTATTGACTGCCTCAGCAACACTCTGTGATTCGTTGTAGATAATCTTCGCGTCGTCTGCCCGATGCTTAATATCACATGCGCTGACATAAATCCTAGACCTTTTCTCGTTAGCTTTCGGTTCGGCCATCTCCGTCCACTTCCGGTCCCTAATGGCCTTGTGAGTATATCACCGTCGTCGGCGGAATCGTTGATGAACATCTAGAATGTGCCCTATGAGATTGATGATGAACCATAAGATGATCGCTAGAGGTGTCAGGCCAATGATTAATTCAAACATCAATTCTATGTGCCAGGCCAATGTGTACTATCGAGTCGGTGAAACGATTCTAGACACTCTCGGATGCCTTGTCGCTCAATTTCAGAAACATTAGGATAAATAAGCTCAGCTACCTCGACCATGAAATCGCCTAATTCCGAGAATCTAGAAAAATCGACTCCACCTTTCTTGGCGGTAACGGCAGTTATTGCTGCAAGCGCATAGTGACGACCACGCAAGTAGGCAAGTTCAGATTCAAGTCTCTGTATTCGACTTTGCAGTACCACATCGTCAATTGAAGGATCAGCAACGATCTCATCATCGGATGTCATAACACTCTCCCTCCGGCCAATTCGGCCGCAGCAAATGTACCACAAATGCAAGAGGTGCACCTTTTGCATTTCGTGGCTGAGTGGGGTGGCTCGTAAGGAGAACGGGCTTTTGTTCGACCTAAGGTACCCCTCTTTCATGCGACATATGCCTACAGACATCGACATCACGAAGGCGCGGAAGGCCACTGGAAACCACAAGATGCAGTATGGGGATTGAGCGAAGGAGTCTCTTGTCTACGATTGAATTCGGGTTCTGCCGCTGGGACCAACTCTTCACCTTCGGGCCGACGCTGGAAGTACAGATCGGATACGACTC
>JAKZUJ010000087.1:0-8264 GCA_047516685.1 Chloroflexota bacterium
AACAGCGAATGGTCGCTCATCTGCACCGGGCACAACCTGCTCAAGCTGTTCCGGTATGGGGCTGATGCGCCCGCCGCAGCACAGGCAAAAGGGGCTGCCGAAAGCATCAGGAAATCGGCCGGGTCTGCAAACGGTGTGATATTCGAGAAGTTATTGGGATGCCAGCGGCTGCAACCGGCGAGAATAATTGTCGCCAACTGATGCCCGCCAGCCGGCCAGCCAGGAAATCTTCGGACAGGCTGCTAGGCTTCATTGTCGAATAGTCCGAATCGATTCCGGGAGTGTGAAGACTCTCCAGCAGCGCCCGTCGTCTCTCTTCAGCCCTCGCCTGGTGGAAATCGCGGTATCGTATGTGCTTTTCCGCCGTTGAAACGCTGCCGCCGAACTTCGATAGCAGTGTGATGGCTGTGCCGACCTTGATCCCTGGTGACTGTCCTTGAAGCGCGAAAACCGTTTCGCTGGTTCGCCCGTCGGGGGCGTATTCGGAAATGATGCGGTCGCCATGCAGGTTGTCGATGCGGACCACGTCAAAGGCCTCGAGGAAACGCTCCCGCATACCGGTGAACGACAGCCCGTCGAGCCACGAGTAATTGGATATGAAGCAGACCACGCCCCGGCCCGTCTTCTCGGCGATGCGCCGCTCCGCCATGCGGAAGAACCGCACGTAGAGGTCGTTCAGTCCTTGCCCCTCAGGTCGGCGCACCCGCTTGGTCGTCCGGTAGGCTGTCGAAAGCTCGCGCTCCTCTTCCACCGCCATGCTCGCGAAGCCGTTGTAGGGCGGATTGCCCAGGATGACCAGCACCGGCGCATCCTGCTTGACGCGCTCGGCGCGGTCGCGCTCCTCCTCCAGTTCGGGGAACGGCAGCGGCTTCTGCACCCTCGGCTCCCAGCCGGTGAGGGCGTTGGTGAGGAAGACACCGGCCCGTTCGGCCCCGTCCTCCGACAGAGGCGCATCCAGCCCCTGCATCGTAAGGCCCACCTGTAGATGGGCGACGACGAACGGGGCCGGCATGATCTCGAAGCCGAACACCCGCTCCATCGCCGCCTTCTTGACCCGCGCCCCGGTAAGGGCGCCCATTCCGCGGCCCTCCAGGTTGGCGGCGATACGGCGCAGGACCTCGGCCAAATACGCGCCGGTGCCGCAGCAGGGGTCGAGCACGTAGACGTTCTCAGCGGCCAGCCCATCCGCGATGCCAAGGTCGTCCTTGAGGGCCCGGTCCACGCGGGCGACCATGTAGCGCACCACCTCGGCCGGTGTGTACCAGACGCCAAGCTGCTTGCGTAATGCGGGATCAAAGGCTTCGAGGAATGGCTCATAGAAGTAGGGCACGGCCTCGCCCTCGCTGAAACGGTCAAAGAAGGCCCCGCGCTCCACCCGGTCCAGAGCCGCCGCTGTCCAGTCCAGCACCTCGACCAAGCCCAGGGGCTGCAACCGGCCGGGGTCTGATAGCTGCTGGAAGAGCGCCCGGAGCACCGGCGCGCGAAGATGCCAGACCGCTTCATGCCAGTTGAAAGAGCCAGCCGGGCGCGGCGTCTGACGTGCCCAGAGAACCCAAGCGGAGAAGACGCCGTAGAAGAGGGTCTGCACGAGGGTCGAGCGGAAGAAGGCCGCGCCTCGCTCGCCCTCGAAGCGAACGCCCAGCGCGTCCTCCAACGCCGAGCGCACAGCACCGAGGGATGGCGCGTCGCCCGCGGCCTCGACTCTCGCCAGCCCGTCTCTCGCGTAGGAGGCGAGGAGCCAAGCCAGGTCCCTAGGTTCAACGAGAGTCGCATGATGGGAGAGCGCCCGGCACAGATACTCTCCCAAGCCTGGCCCCACCTTGCGGGCGAAGGCTCGCGGTGTTTGCAGCAGTTGGTCGAATTCCTCGGCGCCGCTGGCCAGCCGGTAGCTTTCGAGCTTTGTTGGACGGCCCGAAGCGTCCTCGCCCAGTAGCACGAAGTCCCGGGTGTTGGTCACGAGAACCAGCCGGTACTTGGCCCAGTACCGGCTGACCTGATCACTCTCAGAGGTCATCCAAGCGTCGTCAGCGGCTGACTTGATCTCCAGCACCCCGCACTCTGGAAGCTGTCCCTCGCGGGGCTGGCCCTTCTGCAACTGCTTGGCGGCGTACAGGCCAACGTCGGGATGCCCCGCGCCCTGCTGCGCCATCTCGCTGACGCAGAAAACCTTGGGCTTGAGGGCGCTGCCTACCGCGTTCAGCAGATTGGTCAAGGGTGGATAGTACGAACGTTCGCTGGTTGCCCCGCCAGACGCGCGGATGTTGCGGAGGTCGGCCAGGTAGGCCTCGACCGCTGTGGTAAGTTTCTCTGCGCTCATCCATCTGCCCAGGGATTGATCACGTCAAGCCCGCTTCCCTCAAAGTCGTTCATGTTTCTTGTCGCCACTGACGCTGTGCGGCTGCGGGCTATCGCCGCTATCTGGCAGTCGGCTTGGCTTATAGGACGTCCGGCGGCACGGCGGGCGGCGGCGATCGCGGCGTAGGCTTGGGCGGCATCGCTGTCAAAGGGCAAGATGCGCTCAGCAAAGAACACGCCGAAGGCCCGTTCGGCAGCGGCAGCCAGGCCGCGCTGCCTCTCCCCTTCCGGCAGGATGGCGATGCCGGTTCGAATCTCGGCTTCGGTCACCGCGGTGACTAACAGGGTGTCGGTGAGTTGATGATCCAGCCATGCCAGAACCTCGGGCTGGGGGCTTTCCCGCATCAGTTCTGAAACGACGTTGGTATCAAGAACGAAAATAGACGCAGTACTCAATCGAACCGCGGGGGCGCGCGCATGGGTCCCCTCGGAGGAATCTCCAACTCCACTCCGCCGAACGGCCTGAAGAGTTCGTGTATAGCTGTGCCGAGATTCCTGGCTGGCGCAGCGTCTTCTTCCAAGGCGGCCCGCAGGATGTCCCGGGCTTCCTCCTCCATCGAGCGGCCATTCTCCGCTGCCCGGATTCGCAGCCGGTGTTTCAGCCCATCTTCGAGATTGCGCACGGTGATGCTGGCCATGAAATCGCCTCCATTTGGTATGTCGCATTATTATATGTCTTTGCAACGAACAGGGGTGGCGTATATCGGGGCCGGTGGAGCGAGAGCCGGCGGCAGCCCGTTCCGGCGGCAGCCCGTTAACTAACACTCGGACCGCCGGCGCTATTCGTTGCGGAGAGCGGCGACGGGGTCTATGACGGTGGCGCGATAAGCCGGGTAGCTCCCGCTGGCGAAGCCCACGCCCGCGGCGACGAGAAAAGCCGCGGCTATGCTCCACGGCTGGATCAACGTCACCATTTCCTGGCCGCCCACTTCACGCCCGTTGACGGCGAGGGAGGCCCCGATGCCGATGGCGATCCCGACGATGCCGCCGAAGATGCTGAGCATCAAAGCCTCCGCCACGAACTGCATCACGATGTCGCGGGTTGTGGCGCCCACGGCGCGCCGGATGCCGATCTCGCGGGTCCTCTCGGTGACTGAGACCAGCATGATGTTCATCACCCCGATACCCCCGACCACCAGCGAGATGCCGGCGATGCTGCCGAGAAGGATGGAGAGGGTGTTGCTGACCTCCGTGGCGGCGCTGATCAGATCGTCCTGGCTCTGGATCACGAAATCGGGCTCGGTCGTGTCGTGCAAATACAGCAGCAATTCGCTGATTTCCTCTTTGATCGCTTCTCCATCAGAGCCGCTGGCCGACTGGACGTCGATCTGAGTGACGCGCAGGTCCCCCCTTGGCGTGTACAGGAAGCGCAGGCGCCCGGCCGTGGCGCTAAGCGGCACGAACACCTGATCGTCCGCCTCGCTGGCGCCCCCGTGTTCCTCCAATACACCAATTACTACAAAGCCAAATGTTATCCTGCCGCCCGCAAAGGACAGGCGCACCTCCTGCCCTACCGGGTCCTGACCCGAGTAGAGGGTATCCGCTACGCGCGCGCCCAGCACGGCCACTAACGAACGTTCTTCGTCGTGGAACGGTGCGATGAACGAGCCGGAATGGAGCGCGAGGTCCCGCACGTCGGAGTACCCGCTGGACGTCGCCACTATTTCGGCCCCGACGTTGTTGGCCCCGGCGATGGCCTGCGAGTTGATGGACATGCGGGCGGCGACCGCAGTGACGCCGGGGATTCCGTCGGCGGCAATCGCCGTGGCGTCCCCCTGGACCAGCGTGGAGGAGACGAGTCCGGCAAAGCCACCGCCCTGAGACGTGGTCGCCGCGGCGCTGGATTCGATGAAGATCAGATTGGTGCCGAGCCCCTGGATCCGGTCGGTAACACCCTTTTGCGTGCCCTGCCCGATTGCTATCAGCACAATGACCGAACTGACGCCGATGATGAGACCGAGGGAAGTCAACGCGCTTCTCAGCCTGTTGGCAAATATGGCGCGCAACGCAATCCTGATGGTGTCAAGCGCGCTCATTGCTCAGGGCCCTCCAGGCCAGGGACCGCCACCGGACGCGCGTCGGCGGCAGCACCCGCGGCCCCGCTGTCTTCAATGATCTTGCCATCGCGCATGCGGATGATGCGCCGGGCGTAGGCCGCGACCTCCTGCTCGTGCGTCACCAGCACGACGGTCAAGCCTGCCTGGTCGACCAGTTCCTTCAGCAGGGACATCAAATCGTGCCCGGTCGCCGTATCCAGTGCCCCGGTGGGTTCGTCGGCCAGCAACACCAGCGGGTTGGAAACCAGCGACCGCGCGATGGTGACCCGCTGCTGCTCGCCGCCCGATAGCTCCGTTGGCTGATGGGCGATGCGGTCCAGGAGGCCCACCCGGTCAAGCGCCTCCGCGGCCCGGCGTCGCCGGTTGTGGACCCCTTGGTAGATGAGCGGAAGTTCCACCTGTTCCAAGGCCGTCAGGCGCGGCAAAAGGTTGTAGGACTGGAACACGAAACCAAAGGCCTGGCCGCGCAGCCGGGCACGGGTGTTCTCCGGGAGTCGAGAGACGTCGTGGCCCGCGAATAAATACCGGCCCCCGCTTGGACGGTCCAGCAGGCCGATGATGTTCATCATGGTCGTCTTGCCGGAGCCGGACTGCCCCATGACTGCGACAAATTCCCCTCTACCGACGTCGAGATCGATGCCGGTCAGGGCATGTACTTCGGTTCCTCCAATGGAGTAGGTGCGGGACACGTCCTGCAAGACAATCACTGGCGGCCTCCGCCGCCTCCAAAGCCGCCCTGCCCAAGACCGAATCCCGGATTGGCCTGGGGTTGCTGCAGCGTTGCACTGAAAGCGATGCCAGCGTTGTCGGCGCCGATCAACAAGACGGTACCCGAGTCGATGCCGCTCAGAATCTCGACGCTGGCGCCGTCGGACTCGCCGACCTCCACGAAGACCCGTTCGAACCCATCCTCATCTTCGACCCCGGACGGAGCCGAAACGCTGACAAACCAGGCCCCATCGAGTTGGCGCACTGCCGAGACTGGCGCCAACACCGCGGCATCGCGCACCTCGGTGATTATCGTGACGCTGGCGCTCATCCCCGGCGCCGGCAGGGGACGGCGGACGGTAGCGCCTGGCTGTCCAGCGGGGCCCTGTTGCCCTTGAGGGGCCTGCTGGGCTCCCTGGCCTTGGCGACGACTGCTGGCAAATCGCGCGAATGCCTGTGCCGCGTCTTCCAATCCTTCAGGGAGGACCACGCCCTCTGGAAGCGGCTCCCCGTTCGCTACCGCCTGCATCAACTGCTGGATTGTAACGCCCTCCGGCAGTTCGAGTCCGGCCAAGAGGCCGCGAGCCGCCTGACCTCCGAATCCACCGCCCTGCCCAAACCCGCCGCCTGTGCCGAATCCGCTGGCAGAGCTGTTGCCAGCCGCGCCCGCGCCCTCAGGCCCAGTGAGGATACGGGCTTCCACGTCGTATGTCACCACTCCCTGTTCGGCGTTGGGCACACGACTGATCGAAACGACCCGTAACGGATACTCGACACCGTCGATGGCATCGAAGGAGGCCAACCCGGCCTGTCCTACCTCCAGGTCCAGCAGGTCCTCTTCGGTCACGGTCAGCGCAACCAGCATCCGGTTGGGTGTACTCAAATTAAACGCGGCGAAGCCTGAAGCGATGCGGTCTCCCGGCTGGACGCCCACGGCCTCTACGACACCGTCAAAGGGGGCGACCACCATAAAGTCGGCGAGGGCCGCACGGGCCTCTTCCACGGCCAACTCGGCCAGACGGACGTCCTGCCGCTGCTGCTCGACTTCGTTCTCGGCAGCCCCAGCCACCAACTCGTTATAATGGGCTCTGGCGCCGGCCAGGCTTGCTTGGGCGCTCTCGAGGGTGGCACGCGCCTGCTCGATTTCGCGGTCGTCAACCGCGGCACGCAGGTCCTCGAGCCTGGCCGCCGCTGCCGCGTGATTCGCCCTCGCCGCCTCCACCGCCTGCTCCGCCTGGTACAGGCCATCTTCCCCGGGCGCCGCCTGCAACTCGTCAAGCCCGGCCACCGCTGCGGCGTGGCCTGCCCTCGCCGCCTCCACCTCCTGCCCGGCCTGATACACGTCATCTTTTCCGGGCACTGTCTGTAACTCGTCAAGCCTGGCCACCGCTGCGGTGTGGCTTGCCGTCGCCGCCTCCACCGCCTGCTCCGCCTGATATATATCTTCGGCCCCAGGCGCCGCCCGCAGTTCATCAAGCCTGGCCACCGCGGCCGCATGACTCGCCCTCGCCGCCTGCTCCGCCTGCTCCGCCTGATAGAGGTCATCCTCTGGCGCCGGTCGCGACAACTCGGAGAGACTCTCCTCCGCCGATGCCAGCCCGGAATCCGCCGAATCCCTGTCGGCGTCGGACTCGACGTAAGTGATGTTGGCGTCGATCAAAGCGTTCCCATAGCTCTCGTATGTGCTCGACCTATCCTCAAATGAGTCTCGAAGAGCATCAATTTGAGCGTCGGACAGGGGCAATGCGGCGGTGCAGGTCCCCCTGATTTCCGCATCGCTGGCGCTGAGGCCGCTATATCTTTCGCAGAAGGTGTCGAAAGCCTCGGTGAGGGCTTCGATAGATTCCTCCGCGTGGGTCCTCGCACTGGCGAGCTGCACCTGTGCCTGTGCCACGGCGGAACGCGCCCCCGAGAGTTCTGCCTCGCTTGGACCCGCCAGCAGTTCGGCCAGGGCCTGCTCTGCGCCGGAGAGCTGTCCGAGCGCGCTCGCCGCCGCCTGCTCCGCGCTGGCCAAGTCGGCGGCATTCGGCGGTTCGGACAGGAGCGCCAGTGCCTGCTCCGCGCTGGAGAGTTGTCCGAGTGCGCTCGCCACCGCCTGCTCCGCGCTGGACAAATCGCCGACGCTTGGGGGCTCCGACAGGAGGGCCAGGGCCTCCTCCGCACTGGAGAGCTGTCCGAGTGCGCTCGCCACCGCCTGCCTCGCACTGGACAAATCGCCGACGCTTGGGGGCTCCGACAGCAGGGCCAGGGCCTCCTCCGCACTGGAGAGCTGTCCGAGTGCGCTCGCCACCGCCTGCTCCGCGCTGGCCAAGTCGGCGGCGTTCGGCGGCTCCAGCAGCCGCCCAAGGGCCAGCTCCGCGGCCAAGACCTGAGACTTTGCCGACGCGATCGCCTGGTTCGCCGCGGCGACGGCAGACTCCTCGGGACCAGCCAGCAGGTTGTCCAACCGCAACTGCGCCAGGCGCAACTGGACCTCCGCCGTCTCGACCCGGCGCTGCGCATCGGCGGCGTCGAGCGTGGCGAGGGCGTCGCCAGTCCGCACCTCATCGCCCTCCGCCACCGCCACCGAGGCTACCACGCCTGCGACATCGAAACTCAGGGTGGCGCTGCGCTCCGACAGCGCAGCGCCGTAGAGTTCCACGTCGGTGCTAAGCCGGCCCATGACCGCCTCAGCGCGTTGGGGCTCGATGACAACAACCGGCCCGTCCGGCCGTAGCAGCAGGAAGGCGACAACCGCCGAAACGGCGACCACCACTGCGGCGGAGGCCAGCAGCAGCCAACGCCCGCGCGGGCTGTTGCCCCGGAGTAGCGCGTCTATATCAGCTTCGCCAATCTGTCACATCCCGGCGCGTTTGACGATCACCAACGGATAAATGCCACAGCCTGCACCACCACGCCTGCCCAGGCGCCCGGGGAGGACACACAGCATGGGCAGGTCTAATTAGAAGAACCCGACGCAGAATACCAGCACATCTTTAAGGCAATGTAAAGGCAGGACGGGATCCCCAGATCCACCACCTAAGTAATCGGGAGAGGGCATTCAGGGTGGGATGGTCTCTTGGAGGGCGGTGGTTGAGGGGTAGGGTCCCGACTCAGGCGGCGGTTGGTGGTCTCCCTGGGGGTCTTGGGGTAGTCTTGGGAGGT
>JAKZUJ010000088.1:0-7081 GCA_047516685.1 Chloroflexota bacterium
CCACCGCAACCTGGCCCTGAACCTGCTTTGGCCGCTGGGCGTGGATGAACCGGGCGTCGAGCGCATGATCGACGCCACCCTGGCTTGCCAACGGCCCGACGGGCTGTTTCACGACGGCGGCATGTGCGCCAACATGGACGCCGTCCACCTGCTGGCCGAATACGGACGCCGGACGGCGCACCGACGCGCCGAAGCCGTCCAGTCGGCCCGCCAATGTATCGGCGCCATGTTCCGCTGCCTGGCCTCGCCCGACGGCGGGTTCTGGTTCGATCCGGTCGAGCGCCACGCCACCGACCCGGCCGCCATCCACACCACCAACGGCCTGGCCTTTGCCCTTTTCACTCTCCACTACTGGCAGGCCCTGGACCCCGCCGCCCACGCCAACCTCGACCAGGCTCTGACCGCGGCCGTAGCGGAGCCCTCTCGACACTGACCGCGACATTGGCGTTGATATTGACGCATACAATGTCGCGCGATATGGTGGCTAATAACAGGTTTGAAGTAGATATAGATTACGCGACGGTGAACACGACATTGTCGCGACTAGTATCGTGAGAGTTGGACGGGCTGATGCCCCGCTGGGACATCCATTTCAACATCCGGGTTAGCACCGGAGAGCCGCGGTTGGTGCGGGCGGTCGAGCGTTCTCGTGCCATCGCCGAGACGATTCGCGGCATTCCGGTCACTGCTGGCGTGCGGAAGCGTCTCAACGCGCTCAACATCGCGCGCGCCGTGCGCGGCACGACAGCCATTGAGGGCACGCGCATTTCCGAAGACGAAGTGCTGGAGGTGCTGGAGGCCGCTCCGAACCAGCGGGTGCTGCCGCTCAACAGGGCGCGCGACGAGCGTGAAGCCCGCAACGCGCAGGCTGCGCTGGAGTTCGTGCAGCGCGCCGCACGGGCAGACCCCAGGCGGCCGCTCGACGAACCGCTGATCAAGGAGATCCACCGGCTGACGACGGAGGGCCTTCCCTACGCTGGGAACGCGCCGGGCGAGTACCGCAGCCACGCCGTAACCGTGGGCGATTACCGCCCGCCGGCCACTGGCGAAGAGGTTCGCCGGCTCATGGCTGAGTTTGTGCGCTGGTTCAACCAGGGCGAGGCACTGCGTTGGGATCCCATTGTGCGCGCAGCGCTTGCTCACTTTTACGTCGCCAGCATCCACCCGTTCGGCGATGGCAACGGCCGCACCTCCCGCGCCGTCGAGAGCTTCATGCTCTGCCGGGCCGGTATCCATGCCTTCGGCTTCTACTCGCTGGCTAACTTCTATTACCAGCATCACCACGAATACATCGGCGCGCTGACGGCGGGGATGTTCCAGTCCGGCGGCGACCTGACGGATTTCGTGCTGTTCGCCGTGGAGGGTCTGACGGGTGAACTGGCGGAGGTCCGAGGCGAACTGCTGGCAATGGTGCGCGTTATGGCGTTCCGCGACCACGCGCGGGAGCGGCTGGATGCGGTTCCCAGCCTTGGCGAGCAGCGGCGGGGGCGAATGCTTGACCTTATCCGGCGCCTGACCGAGCCGTCGCTGCGCGGCGTGCGCGATACACAGCTTGCGTCCGACGTTTTCGTCGCCCTGGTCTACGGACGGGTTGGTCAGCGCACCATCCAGCGCGACCTGCGCCTGCTCGTCGATCAGCAGCTGCTGATTGAGCAGGGCGACCGCCTGATTCCGAACATCGACGTCATGTCCGAGTTTGCCGAAGCGTAGGGGTCGCGCCTGCGGCAGGCTCTTCGTCAAGCCCAGGACGCGCAGGCGGGTTCGATCACGCCCGCGTGCATTGAGGCTAGAAGATTTCTGCGAGCAGGCCGGTCACTTCGGCGGCGTTGGGTTGGACCGGGCTGTTGAGCACCAGGCGGGTGTTGCCGAGGGTGGCGGCGGCCACGTCGGGCAGCCAGGCGCGTTCCACGCCGACCTCGCGCAGCTGGGTCGGCAGCCCCACCTGGGCGACCAGCCGTTCCATCACCGCCACCGCCGCCCGCGCTCGCTCCGGCGCATCGGTTACGTCGGCGGGAACGCCCAGCGGTTCCGCCAGGTCGGCCATCAGCGCGGGGTTGCGCTCGGCCGCCAGGCGCATCACCGGCAGCAGGCACAGCGTGTTGGCCACGCCGTGGGGAATGCGCGCCCGCGCGCCGATGGCATGCGCCAGGCCGTGGACCAGAATCGTGCCGGCGTTGGCCAGGCTGAAGCCGGCCTGCAGACAGGCGTAAGCCATCTGGTCGCGGGCTTCCCGGTCGGCCCCGTTGGCCACGGCGCGCGGCAGGTGTTCCAGCGTGCGGCGCAGCGCGTCGGCGGCGGGCTGGCGGGTGTGGTGGGTGGCGCGTCCGGAAATGAACGACTCCGCCGCGTGGCAGAAGGTGTCCATCCCCGTGGCCGCCGTGATGTGCGATGGGACCGAGTCGGTCAGGGCCGGATCGATCAGTGCCGTCCGCGGATAGATGAACGGGCTGATCACGGTCAGCTTGTTGGAGCGGTCCGGCAGCACCATCACCGCGTTGCCCGTCACCTCGGAGGCCGTTCCGGCGGTGGTTGGCACGCTGATCGTGGGGACGCCCGGCTTGCGCAGCACCTCCACCCCGATCCAGTCCTCGGCCAGGCCGCCGTTGGTGACCACGCAGGCGGCGATCTGGGAGGTGTCCATGGCGCTGCCGCCGCCCACGCCCAGCACCACGGCGGGGTTGGCCTGGCGGATGGCCTGGGCGCAGGCGTCCACGCTGGTGGTGGGCGGTTCGGGTTCCACCTGGTCCCACACTTGGGCGTGGACGCCCGCGCGCGCCAGTTCGTCGGTTACGCGCTCGATCACGCCGGCTTGCACCAGGCCCTTGTCGGTCACGATCAGCACCGAGCCGTCCGCGATCCGCCGAACCTGATCGGGCAGCTCGTCGAGGCAGCCGCGTCCGAAGACCACGGCAGGCGTGGTGCGGAACGTCCAGCGGTCCAGCAAGTCGGGCACGGGGCGAGCCTCGGGCGGCGGGAGGCTCATTATGTCCGCAAACTTCCTACCATGCCCTGGCCCGATCTCCGCCGGATCCCCCAATGATCGACCTTGCCATCGACGGCGTGAGCGCCGCCGCCGCGCGCATATTCACGGCCGCCGGGGTCCCCGGCGACATGGCTGAGCAGCTGACGGTCTGGCTGGTGAACTCCAATCTTTCGGGTCATCCCTCGCACGGCTTGCAGCGCGTGACCGAATACGTGCGGCAGATTCAGGAGGGGCAAATGGATCCGTCCGCGCGCCCGTGCGTGCACCGCGAAACCGAGACCACGGTGGTGCTGGACGGTCAGCAGGGAATCGGGCACTTTGCCGCCGACCGGCTGACCCGCGAGCTGGCCGGCAAGTGCCGTGAGTCGCGCATTGCGATGGGCGGGATCATCAATGGCCGCCACATCGGTCGTTTGGGCGAATGGGGCGAACTGGCCGCCGACCTGGGTGTGCTGATGTACATGTCGCTGGGGTCAACCAGCGGCTCGATGACGGCTACCTACGGCGCCGCCGAAGGGCGGCTGGGCACCAACCCGATTGCGTTCGGCGCACCGGGGCTGGACGGCGACGCCTTTGTGATGGACTTCGCCACCAGCGCGGCGGCGGAGGGCAAGATCCGGGTCGCGCGCGACAGCGGCAAGTCCGTCCCCGAAGGCTGGCTGCGCGCCGCCGACGGCCAAGCCACCACCGATCCCAACGACTTCTACGGCGGCGGCACGCTGCTGACCTTCGGCGAACACAAAGGCTCCGCCATCGCCATCATGACCACGCTGCTGTCAGCCGTGATGGCCAGCGCCGCCGAGGACATCGCCGACGGCGCGTCGGTCTTTGGCTTTGCCATCGACCCCAACGCCTTCGGCCGCGGGGCCGAGACCCGGGCTGTCATCCAGCGCCAACTCACGCGCCTGCGCTCGGCCGCGCCCGCCCAGGGATTCAGCGAGGTTCAGGTTCCCGGCGACTTCGAACGCCGCAACCGCGCCGCCCTGGCCGCCGGCCCGCTGCAGATTCCGGAACCGACATGGGAGGGATTCCTGCAGGCCGGGGATCGAGTGGACGTTCCACGGGATGAAATCGAGGCGCTGGCCCGACCGTAGCCGGGGTCGGAAAAGGGGCGCCTCGCGCGCAGTAAGAGTTTTTTCTAAAAAACTCTTGGGTCGCGGCGGGGCGCTTTCCGGCGTATCCGAGGTGGGTCGGGGGACGAAGACTGGATTCGGGCTGAAGCCGCCGGAATGACGGGTGGAGCGCGGCGGGGCAGATTCCGGCGGATTTTGGAGCGGGCCGAGGCACGACGGGACGCCGGCCCCGGATCGGGTGCGGGGCAGGTCTTTGACGGGCCTGGCGGGGGGAGGCGGGGGTGGTTCGACAGGGCCTGTCCTGAGCCCGCCGAAGGACTCACCACGAACGGGCGGGGGCTCAGCACGAACGGGGATGGGCATTGGGGATCGGGTTGCGAGACTTACTCAATCAGTGTACACTGTTGGGAGGCGGAAGGCAACCGTCGGTACCTCGGACGGCCGGCGCGGGGCTGGGGGCTGGGGGCGGGAAGCGGTGGCGAGTGGTCAGTGGGCAGGGAAGAGCAATCGCGCAGGCTGGTGGGCTGCGGGTCGCGGGGTCGTAAGTTGGGCGGGTGGCGGCGGTGCCGGCGTGACGGAGCAGGCGGCGGGTAGAGGTTCCACGGCAGGAAATCAAGGCGCTGGCCCGGGCGTAGCCGGGTGAGAGGTTGATCCATAAACAACATGGAACGTAAGTCTGACTTCTACGCTCACTCCCCGAGCGAGGGTAGTGATACGTGGCATGGTCTCGTTGACCACCTTGAGGCTGTGGCCGCACGGTCAGAAGAATTCGCTGATGCGTTTGGCGCACGCAAGCACGGCTACTGGCTCGGGTTGTGGCACGACATTGGCAAATTTGATTCCAAGTTCCAGCGTTACCTCCGCGCGGAAAAAAGGACGGGAGGGCCGGACCATAAGCGAGCCGGATCTCGGCTGGCGCTACAACACCTGCAGGGCGCGGCCCTTGCTATCCAAGGGCATCACGGCGGCATGGATGCTTGGAGGAAGTTCACGAACTGGTTGAACGACCCTGACCGGGCGGACCCGGATTGTGAGTCTGAGGCTCGCTGTCGCGCTAGGCAGGAGCTTGGAACGCTTGAGCCGTCAGCCAGCGTCAGCCTCCCAGCGGCGGCCGCCCAGAGCGCGCTCGCGTCCGAATTCTTTCTGCGGCTGCTGTTCTCCGCTCTGGTCGACGCCGATCACTTGGACACCGAGGCGCATTTCGAGCCCGCGCAGGCCGAACGTCGCGGTTCCGACGTAGAGATCCTCGCGCTCTGGGAGCGATTCGAGGCCAGGCACGGCGAACTGGACGCTCAGGCCGCCGTCACGCCGGTCAACGCCGTCCGACGGGAAATCTACGCCGCCTGCCTGGCGGCAGCTGACGAACCGCGCGGTTTCTACCGCCTGACCGCGCCGACGGGCGCGGGCAAGACGCTGGCGGCGATGGCCTTCGGACTGCGCCACGCGCTGCGGCACGGCCTGCGGCGCGTGATCGTCGCGACCCCGTTCATCAGCATCACCGAGCAGACGGCGCAGGCGTACCGAGATGCATTTGCGGACCTTCGCCACGCGGTGCTGGAACACCACAGCGGCGCCTCCGTACGCGACTCCGACGAGTTCGAACCCGCGGCCGAACGCGCGCGGCTGGCGGCGGAGAACTGGGATGCGCCGGTCATCGTCACCACCGCCGTGCAGCTATTCGAGAGCCTGTTCGCCAACACGCCGTCGCGCTGCCGCAAGGTGCATCGGCTGGCCGGAAGCGTTCTGATCCTGGACGAAGCGCAGGCGCTGCCCACCTACCTGCTGGAACCGATCCTGGACGCGTTGCGGTCGCTGACGACGGTGGGCCGCGCCTCCGTGGTGTTGTCCACGGCCACCCAGCCGGCCTTCGAGAGCATTCCGGCCTTCCGCAAACTGCGGCCCCGCGAAATCGTCCCCGACCCGCGGCGGCACTTCGAGGTGTTGCGGCGCGTGCGCTACGACTGGCGCGTGGACGAGCGCTGGACGTGGGCTCGGGCGGCTGACGAAATGCGCTCACAGGACCGGGCGCTCGCCATTGTGAATACCCGCGCCGACGCAATGGACCTGTTGGACGCGGTGGACGACCCGGACGCGCTGCACCTGTCTACACGCCTGTGCGGCGCGCATCGCCTGGATGTGATTACAGAAGTCAAAGCTCGACTGGACAGCGACCGGCCCTGCCGGCTGGTGGCAACGCAGGTCGTCGAGGCCGGCGTGGACCTGGACTTTCCGCTGGTGCTGCGGGCGCTGGGGCCGCTGGACTCCATCATCCAGGCGGCTGGCCGCTGCAACCGTGAAGGGCTGTTGGATGGACACGGGCGTGTGGTCGTGTTCCAGCCGGAGAAGCGGCGCTTGCCAGGCGGGCCTTACACGACTGCGACAGATATCACGCTTGCCCATATCAACGCGGGCGAATTCGATCCAAACGATCCGGGCCGTACGGCGGGCGCCTTCTTCCAGCGTCTGCTCGACGCGGTGGCCATTGACCGAGCCGGCATCCAAAAGCTGCGCAAAGGCTTCGATTTCCCCGCCGTGGCCCGAGAATTCCGCATGATCGACCGGGGTGGCGAGGTGGTAGCCATCACCGCCTATGGCACTGAGGCGGAACAGGACCGTGTGATCGGCTGGCTGGACGAACTGAAGCACGGCTGGGGGAATCCGCGCGAACTGCGCCGCAGGCTTCAGCCGTATCTGATTTCGCTGTACCCACACGAAGCGCAGCGATACCGCGCGCAGGGGTTTCTGTCCGAGGGGTCCGATCTATGCGTCCCAGCGTGGGGCGGCCAATACGACCCGGTGCGCGGGCTGGTTGCGACGGACGGCGAACCGGAAGACTACATGGTCTGACGGCTGCCATTAGACAAGCCGAACAAAAACCGAATAGAGTCCGAACTCCGGGCGGCTCGCTGGATTGTGCGGCCGTACCGCTGCCAGTGAGGGAAGGGGATCATATGAACTCAAGCCATCCGTCCTTGTCTGTCCGCGTGTGGGGTGACTGGGGTTGTTTTACGCGCCCGGAGATGAA
>JAKZUJ010000089.1:0-3628 GCA_047516685.1 Chloroflexota bacterium
CAGATCCTATTGTGTCGTATAACGCAGATCTCTATGATGCGCTGGTGGTCACGTGGAACATCAAGGATTTTCGAAAGCGGGCCGATGACCCAGCACCGAGGGAAGGCCAAGGGCTAAACCGGCTTGGATATATCGGCTTCAGGTGCCCCGAACCGCTAGGTGCGCAGCGCGTCGAACAGCTTGGAGAGTTGATCGACGCTGCATTCCGTGTGCATCAGGACGAGCGGTTTGCCGATAAGAGATTTATCGTAAGAGTGACGCGAGATTACATCACGTTTGTTCGATGAGCTGCTTGCTCGTCTAGACCGTGTTTTCGCAGCCTGAACCGACAGACTGAGATCGGACGTCGGGTCTCCGTTCTAGACGATTCGCCAACTCATCTGGTCTGGCTCGGAATAAAGAAGCCGCATTCCCGCAGCATCCGCGCTGCCTCGCGTTATTCTTCAGTTTGTTGGAGCATCGAGAACGTAGAAGAAGGTTCATCAGGGATCACTTCGGCGGAGGCGGGGGAGCCAGCGGCCGGTCTCGGCCGCGTAGGCCGCATATTGGTCGCCGAATTGCCGAGCGATCCGCGCGCTCAGCGTATGAGCTAGCGAATAAGACGAGCGGAGTGGCCGCGTCAGGCGAAGAGGGCGGGGAGGTCGTTGAGGCTGGTTAGGGTGGCGGTGGGTTGTGGGAGCGATGGGGGATAGGACGCGCCGTTGCGGTTGAGCCAGAGGGCGGACCAGCCGGCGGTGAAGGCGCCGGACTTCACGATCGGGGCGGACCAGCCAATCGAGGAGACGATGGCAGGCACTGCCTGACGTCGCGGTCCCGGTGCTAGTGGAGTAGCCGGAGAAGTCTGGCTAGGCCGATCACAAAGAGTGCGGTCAGGCAACCACGGCCATTCGAGGATTGGGTCGTAGGACTCCCGGCTGAAGCGGCCTGCCCAGGTTCAGCGCATTGACGTCGTTTGGACACCGGGGCCGCAATTGCTTCACCGACGGCATCCGGCCGAGGGCGGTGGCCGTTCCAGGGAGGGTTGAGGCGGCGAATCAGTCTCGCCTCGATCGGCGCGGGGTCCGGGTCCTCGTGGATCCAGAGGTCGACGCGTCGGCCTTCGTGCGCGGCCAGCAGGATGTAGTGGTTCACCTTGCAGTTGGTGGACTGGCCGCCCACAAAGCAGTTCACCGGAGAGATATTCGCGTAGCCCGTCGGTCCCCAGCGCCTGTCGAGGTCGACAGCTATGCCGACGTACGCCGGCCGGTCTTCGACGGTAATGCCGTAGACGCCGGAAGTTGGCGGAAGGCCCCGCACTTCGAACCGGCAGAACGGTCCTTCGCCATATCGGTTGAGCCGTGTGGTATCGGCGTGGGCGTAGCGCGACTGCGGCATGAACTCCAGCAAGGCACCGTCAGGCCCCCGCTCCGGCTCGATGGCCGCAGCGTGGACGAATTCGAAACCGAGAAGGTCCATGAAGCCCGCGTTCTCCGCTGAAACGTTCCGGCCGTCGACGATCTTCTCGTCGTAGATGGGCGTTACGGCTGTCCCTACCCCGGGTTCATGGAATGCCCTGCCCGCTCGCACGAACACGACGGACTCTCGGGCGAGGTCTACCTTATGGATTTCCCACCCTGCGGCCATCCATCCACGACGGGCCTGGACTCGCTGGCGGTTCTTGGTATTCCCCCACCATGTTCGGTCCCTACGCGCTGAGCGTGGCAGAGAGCTGCCCAGCACCCGCTCGATGTCGGTGAACGTCGCCGACCATTCGTTCCCGTCGAGATTGGTAAGGAACCGGCGCAACGGGTCGTACTTGCCAGCCACGCCTCGCTACCGGGACGGGCCAGTCGTTGGAAGTATCCGAAACTCGATCACCAGGTTGGCTCCTCGGCCTGATGGAGGCTGCTCCAGACAGCGCACCCGTTCAACGCCTGCCTGGGCATGAAACAGGTTGCCTTCAAGCACCTGGCATACGTTGGGAAGGCGACTTCTCAGACCCAGGTCGTCATGAACGTCTCCGGCGCGAAAGGTCACGCTCGTAGCGCCCGCCTGCCGGCGGACATCGACCCGCTGACGTAGATAGTCGCGAATCTGTTGCGCTTGGCTTGTCCTCTGCGCCGGCGGCACCGGGCTCGGCACCGGGTTTCTCGGGGTGGAGGCGATGGCCGGTTGCTCGCCAGCGACGGCGCTGGAACTCGAAGCGGCGGCCAATTGACTCCTAATCTGTTCAACCTCGCGTTGCTCGACCAGCGCGTTGATCAGCCCGAGCACGGTGGCGATGTCGGTGAGCCGGGCGCGAGCCTCTTCGGTGTCCAGGTCGTCTCTTGAGGACCAGTGCTCGACCCGGTTACGCATGTTCCAAATCAGTCGGGTCATACCCACAAAGTCCGGGCGCACTCGGTGGGCTGGAAGCTCCCGGCCGAACGAGCAATCCCAATAGCGGTCAACGATGTTTGGGATATCGCCGATGTCGATGGCTTGTTCCAGTGGGACGTTCCCGTACCGCAGCTCTCTACGAAATCTGCTGCTGGCTGTGTGACGCAGCGTGTCGATGATGAGGTCTTGAGCGCGTTGACGGCCGTGAACTTTCACTAAGGTTCGTACCACGAACGACCGCATGGCGTCGTGGTAGATGTCAAGCGCTCTCCGGAGCGCATCTCTGTTCGGACGTTCGATAAGGGGCATCTGGAAGGGCGCAGCAAGACTTTGAGGGAGCATTGTAGGCGGCAGTGTCAGCGCGCGTCTGGTGCTGGACTGATTAGGCGAACAGGGCTGGGAGGTCGTTGAGGCTGGTTACGGTGGCGGTGGGTTGTGGGAGCGATGGGGGATAGGACGCGCCGTTGCGGTTGAGCCAGAGGGCGGACCAGCCGACGGTGAGGGCGCCGGCGACGTCGTGGTCGGCGGAGTTGCCGATGAAGGCGCAGGCGTGCGGCGGAAGCCCAACGCCCTCCAGGGCCGCCTGGAAAATACGCGGGTCGGGCTTGTAGGCGCCAACGTCGCCGGCGACGATCACGCGGTCGACGCGGTGTTCCAGACCGACGGCGCGCACTTCGCCCCACTGCACGTCGCTGGGGCCGTTGGTGATGATGCCGGTGACCTGGAAACGCTCGGCCGCCCAGCGGATGGCGGCCTCCGCGTCGGGGTACAGCTCCAGGTGGCGGCGGGTGAGCTTGTCATGGTCGTCCACGAGCTGCTCGGGTTCGGCCAGGTCGGGGGCGCCGATGAACGCAAGCACCTCGATCCAGACACGGATGCGCGCGTTCCCCAGGTCGCCGGTCTGGGGCATGCCGCGCCCGAGCCGGTTTCGCTCCTCGACGATGCGCGCGCGGGTCTGCTGAATCTGGTCGGGCGACTGCTGCGGAATGCGCGCGGCTAACTCGCCGGCCAAGGCTTCCAGCGCCTCGCGCCGGGCCTTGCCGAAGTCCACCAGCGTGTCGTCAAGATCAAAGAAGAAGGCCTGAGCGTCCAAGGTTGACTCCTCTGAAGAAGAAGGCTGGTTCTAGGTGGCCCGATATCGCCAGAGGACGCCGCCGGCGTCGCGGACGATGAGGCGGTCGTCGGTGATGGCGTTGGCGGGCGTGGCGGCGATTTCGGCGGCCACGGCGTCCGGGTCCTCGTAGCCAATGTTCATGCGGGCGCAGGCGTC